>NZ_CP080530.1:658948-988422 GCF_024746835.1 Mesorhizobium sp. AR02
CGCCTCAAGGCGGAATCATCACTCCCTGAACGCAAAAGGTAACTTTGAGTTTGACCGGTCGATTTCGCTCGATCGTTCTCGTTCTGTGCTTGATTATCGTCTTAAAAGGTAATATGTATACGTCATATGCCGCGCTCGACGGATTTGCAGAAGACCGAACGGATCAATGCTGCCCATGGGTTGCTCGCGCGTGGGCTGAGCGTGGCGGAGGCAGCCATGGCGTTGTCGCGCCAATTCACCATGTCCCGGCGTCAGGCCTATCGGTATATCGAGGAGGCGCATGCGATCGGCCGACCGGTGCCGGTGACCGAGCCCACGACGGCCGTGACGTTCAAGCTTCCGCCCAGTTTGGTCGACGCGATTCGAGCGCGGGCGGCGGCGGAAGGGACGACGATCAGCGCCATGGTGGGTCGGGCGCTTCGGGCGTTTCTCGGCGAAGCCGACGGCCATGGCTGACCGGCGGGAGGGCGATGTTCGCAGCGTCCTTCTCGGGCCTGTCTTTGACCGCCTGCTGCCGGCCAAGTTGGCACAGGTCTACGGGATCCTGGTTGCGGAGCGGATTCGCATCGTCGGCGCGGGTCCGCGGGTAAGGGAGGCAAGCAATGACGTGCGCAGCGATCTATGCCCGGGTGTCCTCCGATCAGCAGAAGGAGGACAACACGATTGCCAGCCAGACGGCGGCGCTGGTCGCGTTCGCCCGCGAGCAAGGGGTCAGCGTGCCCGATGAATGGATCATCGAAGACGCGGGGTTCAGCGGCGCCAGCCTGGCGCGGCCGGGGCTGGAGAGATTGCGCGACCTGGCGGCCGAGGGACACATCCAAGCTGTCTTGATCCATTCCCCGGATCGGTTGAGCAGAAAATATGCTTATCAGGTTCTCTTGATGGAGGAGTTCGCTCGCCGCGGTGTCGAGACCGTCTTCATCAAAGCACCGCATGCCGACACCCCGGAAGACCAGTTGATGCTGCAGTTCCAGGGCATGATCGCCGAGTACGAACGGGCCCAAATTCTCGAACGCTCGCGGCGCGGCAAGCGCCACCGGGCCAGGGCCGGCGAAGTCTCCGTGCTGTGTGGGGCGCCCTACGGCTATCGGTATATTCGTAAGACGAATGACGCGCCGGCGCGCTATGAAGTCGATGCAGCCGAGGCGGAAGTGGTGCGACTGGTGTTCGAGAACTATACGGTCGGCGGCCTGAGCATTGGCGCCCTCGCCCGCCTTCTCAACGAGATGGGACTGCCGACGCGCCGGCGCGTCACCCGCTGGGAACGGTCGGTGGTGTGGGGGATGCTACGCAATCCCGCCTACAAGGGAACGGCCTGCTTCGGCAAGACACAGGTCGCACCGCGGCAGAAGGTGACGAAGCCGTTCCGCTTGTCGGGCCGGGCGGGCTTCAGCGAGAATACCAGCCAGCACGAGCGGCCGCGCGAGGAATGGATCGAAGTGCCCGTTCCCGCCATCGTGACGGAAGAAACCTTCGCGTTGGCGGCCGAACGCCTGACCGACAACAAGCGCTTTGCCCCGCGCCGGACGATCGAACCGAGCATCATGCAGGGGCTGGTGTCCTGCCGCAAATGCGGCTACGCGCTGTCACGCACATCGACCCGTACGTCGGCGCGCAAAATCCACTACTACCGCTGCCTCGGGGCGGATAGCTGGCGCCATCTCGGCGGATCTGTATGCGACAGCCGGCCGATCCGTCAGGATCTGCTCGATGAAGTGGTGTGGCGGGAGATGATGCGCTTGATCGAGGACCCCACGCTGATCCGCGCCGAGCTCGACCGGCGTCTTGACGCGGCCCGTGCGGTCGAGCCGACGAAACGGCGGCAAGAGGCCCTCGAACGGGAACTCTTGCGCGTCAGCAAGAGCATGGAACGGCTGGTGACCGCCTTCCAAGAGGATCTCCTGTCGCTGGAGGAACTGCGCCGTCGCATGCCGGAGCTACGTGCCCGCGAGCAGACCATGCGCACCGAATTGCAGGCAATCCGCGATCAGGCCGCCGATCGCATGATATTCCTGCGTCTCGCCGAGACGCTGACCGCCTTCCTCCAGAAATTACGGGCATCGGCGCAATCGCTGGACGTCAGCGACCGACAGAGGATTGTCCGCTTGCTGGTCAAGGACGTCTTGGTCGACGACGATACCGTCATCATCTGCCACTCGCTCCCGATGCACACGACGATACCGCCGTCCGGCAACGCGTCATCGCCTTCCAACGGGAAGTCGCCATCGGCTGACAAAAGTTACGTTTTGCGTTCAGGGAGTGAAGTCACCGTTGCTCTCCAATATCGTGCTTAGTGCGATCGAGGAGCGTTACGAGAGGTGGACGGATCACCGCACGAAACTCTATCCTCATCGCAAGATCGACGGGGTTACAGCGGCCCGAAGTGCACGGGGCAGCGACCGGAAAGCCGGTCGCTGCATATTCCTACCCGTGCGCTACGCCGACGACTTCATCCTGCTGGTATCAGGAACTAGGGAGGAAGCCTTAGCGGAGAAATCCGCTCTGGCTGAATACCTGCGTGAGACCACGGGACTGGAACTGTCGCCGGAAAAGACAAAGGTCACGGCCTTGATCGAGGGGTTCGATTTTCTCGGATTCCGCCTCGGCGCGTATTGGAACAAATGCTATGGCTTCGGCACACGCGTTCAAGTTCCAAAGCACAAGGTCGCCGATCTGCGTCACCGGATCAAGCAACTGACAAAGCGGAATACCACGCTCGTCAGCCTTGAAGAAAAGCTCCAAGAGATCAATCCCATCCTACGGGGATGGGCGAATTACTACCGCTACTGCGCCTATGCCTGCGATGTATTTACCAGTCTCGACTGGTACGTCGGAGACCGAATATGGCGTTGGCTGCGGTACAAGCGCCCAAAAGCGTCAGCGCATGAACTCCAGGCCTCTCGTGGGCCTAGTCAGTTGCGGTGCACGCGCACGGTCTGGCGGGACGGATTCACCGAGCAATTTCTGCTCGCAATGACCCCGAGCTGCCGATACCGCCTCGCCTGGATGGGGACGCCTGAGTTCGCCATGTCTTCTGGAGAGCCGGATGCGTAACGAAAGTCGCAAGTCCGGTTCGGGAAGAGGCGGTGAGAAACCGGTCGCCGAGAGGCGACACGGCGCTTGCCGCCTACTTTTACACGTCACTGTGTTCCGCGATGATCTGGGGGAGGGGACGTCGATCGCCGAACTTCAGAACCTCAGCCGTACCAAGCGTGAGGCCAAGTTGGATGCCATCAGGGACGCCTGTACGGCCCATATCCAAGGGCCGATGGCGGCGGCGGCCTTGACTGCATTGGTAGCTGCCGCCGCAGAGCGCACGGGGCTGCCGCTCGAAGACTTTCAGGTAAGAGCTGACGACGATGACAAGCAGACTCTCCTGCTTTGGTATCCGACCGCAACGCCTGTTGAGACGTATGTCCGTCCGGCAGTGAAGATTGAGTCAGGCGCGAAGTCGGCACTCGATCCGAACACGCAGCAGATCATCCGACCCTATGTCGATGAGGACGCGCCAGGTCTCGATCTGAGTGTGGCCAACGTCACTACAGTCGATCCGGAGCGGACCTTTTGGGACAAGGTCGTGATCCTTCACGGCCTGCGGCGGTGGTTTGAGCGTCGGGGTGAACTGCGTGGTGGCGGACAACGGATCTCGCGCCACTACTATGACATTCACCGGCTCATGGGCTCCGAAACCGGCCGCCGGGCGTTCGCGAACAGGGATCTTGGCGCCGCCTGCGTGGCTCATGCTCGCATGTTTTTCAACCGCAAGGACTACGACCTTGCATCAGCCGAACCGCCGACCTTCGCCTTGCTGCCAAATGACGAAATGGTTGACGCCCTGCGGCGAGATTATGTTGCCATGGCCGCGATGATCTTTGGGCCTGTGCCGAATTTCAACTTGGTGCTCGAAAGCGTCCGACAATTGGAAACGCTGTTGAACGCGCCAAAAGGTTGACGTTCAGCCTGCGGTATGTTCGCCATTTGTGCTCGAAATTGTCGCATAAATGGCAGTGTGGAACGGGGGGCTAGTGTCGCGTCGCGGTGATTATGACTCTTTGAGAGATGGCGTGGGATAGGATTTTGCCATCTTCGCTCGGGCCTGCTGTGTGGAGAACATCCAGCGGATGCGGGCGCCACTTTCGGTGCGGCGGCGTTCCCAGGTCCGGACCTCTGTTTCAAGGAGGTCGCGGCTAGCGATGCGGCGATCAAGACATTGGCGGCGCATAACGCCGATTTCGATCTCGACGATGTTGAGCCAACTGGCGTGCCTGGGTGTGTAGTGGAACTCCAGGCGTCGCAAGATCCGACGCGCCTCGACTGCTGGAAAGGTCTGATAGACAGCGGAGGCCGTGTGGGTTGATAGGTTATCCATCACGACGCGGACCTTGTCGGCGCCGGGATAGTCCACGTCGACCAGGTCGCGCATGCAGACGGCGAAGTCCTCGTTTGCGCGCCGGTCGGTGACCTTGACCCTGCGCCACGACCGGTTGGCGTCGACCATGACAAAGAGGTTGGCCGTGCCGTTACGCTTGTACTCGGAGTCGTAGCGGTATCGCTTTCCGGGTTTCGGCACGATGGGCACGCGCACCTCGCCGATGAGCTGGATCGGACTTTCATCGAAGCAGACCACCGGTCGCTTGGGATCATGCGGCTCGGCATAGAGATCGAGGAGATCCTCCATGCGGGCGATGTACTCCCCATCGATATTGGCGATGCACCACATCTTCTGTTGCCAGGGCTTCAGATCGTTGTCGTTCAACCGCCGGCGGACGGTGTCGCGTGAGACGCTCGGGTGTTCGATCACTTCGACCAGGGCGTTGGCCAGAAGCTTCAAAGTCCACCGGGCGCATCCCTGCGGCGGATCAGAACAGGCCAGCGCCACCAGTTGCACCTCCTGCTTGCCGCTCAGTTTGCGAGCCGCCCCCGGACGCGGCCCTTCACTGAGGGCGGCCTCCAGGCTGATCTCCACAAAGCGCTTCTTGGTGCGGTAGATGGTCGAGTCGCTGGTCTGCACCGAGATGGCGATGGCCTCGTCGGCGACCCCGGCGTCGGCGGCCAGCAGGATCTGCATCCGCTTGAGCCGCCGCACCGGCAGTTTACCCCCGCTCACCAAAGCACGCAGCTCGTCTCGTTCGGATTGGCTGAGTTCGACCCGATATCGTATGTTCATTCCCAAAGCCCTTCTTGGTGGAAGAGCCGTAGGTGAATCTACAATGAATCTGGAGGGTTCTGTGTGGTCGCGGGCGCGATTGGGCGGGCACGCATGGGTCGCGACTACATTGAAGCCTGATTGAACTGAACCGCGGGATGGCGGGCGGGGCTATGGGGATTTAGGGGTCGACAGTGTGTCCGAGGCGCCGGAGCGGGCTCGCCGATCGCTCTGGGGCAGTCGCCCGTCGTCGCGATGCAGGACCATCTGCGACGCGAGAGACGGCGCCATTGGGTCGTTGACGCTGAGGTGCAGCGTTGCTGGCGATAGCCAGGCTGCGACTTTGACTAGCGGCGCGCAAAGGCCCGGCGGCGACTGTAGCAGACGCCGGGATGGACGGTGCGAGCGTGTCGGTGCGCGGCGTGTCATGAGGTGTCTGGCCAGGTCTGGGCCTTGCGCGGGATCGGGCCGAGCGAGGCCATGGCGCCGCCGCAGCCCGGACAGATGTCCAGGGAGCGCCCTGTGAGACAGCGGTAACGCTGGCGATAGTCGGCGGTCGGGTCCGGCGTCGGCGGCGTGGGCGCCGCCAGAAGAAGACGGCACTGGGCGAGCTTGGCGACGCGGTGGCCGTTGGCGAAGAGGCCGTAGTGGCGGATGCGATGGAATCCGTCTGGAAGAGCGTGCAGCAGGAAGCGCCGGATGAACTCGTCGGCGCTTAAGGTCATGAGCTTGTGCTTGGACTTGTCGTGGTGGCGATAGTCCTTCCAGCGGAAGCTGACCTTTCCCTGGTCCAGGCTCACGAGGCGGCTGTTGGCGATGGCGACGCGATGGGTGTAGCGGCCCAGATAGGCGAGGACCTGTTCGGGACCGCCGAACGGGGGCTTGGCGTAGACGACCCATTCGATCCGCTTCAGTCCAGCCAGTTGGGCGCAGAAAGTGGCAGGGTCGGCCAGGCTGGCGAGATCGCTGAAGAAGCGAAGCTGGCCGGCGTCGAAGGCGTCCTGCAGGTGCTCCAGGAATAGCCGCCTGAACAGGCGCGACAGAACCCGCACGGGCAGGAAAAATCCCGGCCGGCAGGCGATCCATCGCCGGTCCCCGGCCGTCGCCGGGGCAGGCTCGAGCGACAGGCCGCCGCCCGGCACGACGCAGTGGACATGCGGATGATGGTGGAGATTTTGACCCCAAGTATGAAGCACGGCGACCACGCCGATCTCGGCGCCCAGATGCCTGGGATCGGCCGCCGCCGCCCTCAAGGCTTCGGATGCGGCCTTGAACAGGATCGCATAGACCGCCGCCTTGTTCTGGAAGGCGATCTCAGCGATCTGGGCCGGGACGGTGAAGACCACGTGGAAGTATGGGACCGGCAGCAGCTCAGCCTGCCGCTCGGCCAGCCACTGGGCGCGGGCTAGGCCCTGGCACTTAGGGCAGTGGCGGTTGCGGCAGGAGTTATAGGCTTGCCGCACGAGGCCGCAGTCGGTGCAGTGTTCGGCGTGACCACCCAGGGCCGCGGTCCGGCACGCCTCCACCGCGGCCATGACCCGGCGCTCGACACGCCCGAGATGGCCGGCATGGTCGCGGCGATAATCATCCCCGTGACGGTGGAATACATCCGCCACTTCCAGATCCGGGCGCATGGCGCGCGGCTCAGCCGGGCGGCGTGATCTCCATGTGGAGTTGGTCAAAAGGACTGGCGGTCCGGCCGATCACTGCCGTTGAGACCTGGGCGTACAGTGTCGTCGTCGCCAGGCTGCGATGGCCCAGCAGCACCTGAATGATCCTTATGTCCGTGCCGGCTTCCAAAAGGTGGGTGGCGAAGCTGTGACGAAGGGTGTGCACCGTCACCCGCTTCTCAACGCCCAGGAACTCGCAGGCTGCTCGACAGGCGATCCCCAAGGTCTGCGGGTGGATCGGGCCGCGGCCATCGCGCCGGGGAAACAGCCATCGCCCCGGCTTGGTCAACCGCCAATAGACGCGCAAAATCTCCAGCAGCTGCGGCGACAGCATCACATAGCGGTCCTTGCCGCCCTTGCCCTGCTCGATGCGAATGACCATCCGGCTGCTATCGATGTCGCTCACCCGCAGACACGCCGCCTCCGCGGCGCGTAAGCCCGCCGCATAGGTGGTCATCAGAGCGACCCGGTTCCTCGTCCCCTTCACGGCCTGCAGAAAGCCGACCACCTCATCGGCGCTCAGCACGACCGGCAACTTGCGCGGCGTCCGGGCGTAAGCGATCCGCTCAGGCAGATCAGATCGACCCAGCGTCACGCCGTAGAAGAAACGCAAGGCGCAAACGGTCTGGTTCAACGCGCCCCACGAGACCCTTCGGCCCACCAAGTGGGCCTGATAGGCGCGCACCTCTTCGTATCCCAATTGATCGGGTGATCGTCCAAAAAATCGACTGAACTTCGCCACGTGATGCACGTAGGATCGCTGGGTCTCCGGTGACAAATTGCGGATCGTCAGATCTTCAATCATCCGCTGACGCAGAGGGCTTATCTGGGCCATCTGGGGTTCTCCTGTCTGGAAGGTTGGCTCGACACCAAATCTTCTCAGACAGGGGCCTCCTCAGGCCAGACCCGCGCGTCAGCTACCGCGGCAGCGGTTTAGTTGTGTGCCCAGCATGTTCAACCGCTTGGGGGTGAGAGTCCCTTAGCCAACCTGATGGAGGTGAAGGCTTAGCAAAGCGCAAGGGCATTACCGCGAGGTGGTGTCTGAAGGAAGCGTGGAGCAAAACCGCGACCTGACGAACAGAAACCGGATATGAGGCATCCCTGGCTGGACGAGCGGGCAACGTGTCGCGAAGTCCATATCCATCAAGGGGCAGGGCTGTAGATCCGGCAGGTGCGCGGGGAAGGCGATTGAACTTACCTGGGGAGGCCTGCGTCATGTTCCGACTTCGGAACTGAGGGAACCGCAAGGTGACCTGACCGTGATGCAGGAGTCAGCAGAGGGCATAGTAGGTGATGCTGTCGGTAAGGCTAGTGAGGCACTCCAAGGCCGAAAGGCGGAGCAAATGGATAGGCCGAGCCGGAAACGATGATCGAAGGCCCGAACGACTGGAAGTGGCAAGTAGGACTGGCAACTCATGAGTGGAAAGCGGCAGAAGACCCAGTGTTCACTGGCCCTGGCACCGAGGGATCGGGGTGAAGCCCCTGTCAACGGTTACCAAGGGGCCGAACCACTCGTGGCGAAGTCGGCACCCGAAAGCCCGGTTTGGACAGAACAGCTAATGGAGACGGTATGTAGCCGAGAGAATCTGGAAACAGCGTGGAAACGCGTTCGAAGCAACAAGGGTAGCCCAGGCGTGGATGGGATGACCATCGACGATGCCAAGGGCTACCTGCGTGAGCACTGGCCAAGCATCCGGTCTCGATTGCTTGAGGGAACCTATCAGCCGCAGCCGGTCAAGCGGGTCGAAATCCCCAAGCCGGACGGCGGGGTCAGAAAACTCGGCGTACCTTGCGTCGTCGACAGACTGATCCAGCAAGCCATGCTGCAGGTCCTCCAAGAGCAGTGGGACCCGACGTTCTCGGAGCACAGCTACGGCTTCCGCCCGGGACGCTCCGCCCATCAGGCAGTAGCCCAAGCGCAATGCTACATTGCCGAGGGTTACAGCTACGTGGTTGACCTCGACCTCGAAAGATTTTTCGACCGGGTTAATCACGATAGCCTGATGGCGCGCGTTGCCGCCAGGGTGTCCGATAAGCGTGCGCTCAAACTCATCCGTGCATTCCTCAATGCGGGGGTGATGGAGGACGGCCTGGTCCGTCCGGTGGACGAGGGGACCCCGCAAGGCGGCCCGCTCTCGCCCCTCCTAAGCAACCTCCTGCTCGACGATCTCGACAAGGAACTGACCCAACGTGGCCACCGTTTTTGCCGCTACGCCGACGACTGCAACATCTATGTTCGCAGCCGCCGCGCTGGCGAACGGGTCATGGCTTCCGTCAGCCGGTTCCTGACCAAGAAGCTGCGGCTGAAGGTCAACGAGGAAAAGAGCGCTGTGGCGCGACCGGAGGTGCGGAAGTTCCTGGGGTTCAGCATCTCGAATGACGGGAGCGAGCGGCGCATCGCGCCGAAGGCCCTCGACAAATTCAAGACGCTGATCCGGGACATGACACGCAGGACACGGGGGATCAGTCTGCCGCAGTTGATCAAAGAGCTGAAGCCATACCTCATCGGATGGCGCGGTTACTTCGGCTTCTGCCAGACCCCACGGGTGCTTACGAACTTGGAAGCGTGGATCCGCCGAAGACTACGCATGTATCTCTGGCGGCAATGGGGGAACGGGCACAACCGCTTCAAGGAACTGCGCCATCGTGGCGTCCCAAAGTTCAGTGCTGCGGCTGCCGCCGGTTCGCCGACGGAATTCTGGCGCATGTCAGGACACCCGGCGGTCCAACAGGCCCTGCGCAACCATTACTTCGAGTCTCTCGGCCTCCCTCGACTCCATGTCTCTGCCCAAGCTTAATCCGATCGAACCGCCGTGGTACGGACCCGTATGCCCGGTGGTGTGGGAGGGGTGGCGTCGCGAGGCGTCCCCCTATCCCGATCAATCAATTGCTTGACCGAAAGACGCCGGCGCCGACAGTACGGTTCACCGCCAAACAAGGCCAGTACCTCGCCTTCATCTGGGCCTATTCGCAGATCAATCGCCGCGCTCCGGCGGAGGCGGACTTCCAGCGCTACTTCAGGGTCACCGCACCGTCAGTCCATCAGATGCTCAAGACCCTCAACCAACTCGGCTTGATCGACAAGCAGCCCGGTGTCGCTCGCAGCATCCAGTTGCTCGTCCCGCCACAGGACCTGCCCATTCTCGGCGTAGACTAACCCGTCACAATCACTGCGACGGTACACTAGCCGTCTATTGCGACAGCACCGCTGTCGGCGGTCTCCAGTCTGGCAAGGGGATAGAGTGCGTCGTCAAAATGACCCAGACAAATAGCAGGAGCAGGGAGCAGATATGGTCTTTCGATTGAAGGAGCGCCTCGCCAGGAAGTTTGAAGAAGAAGTGCAATTCTTCAAGGGCTGGCAGAAGGACAAGAAACGAGTGGGCGCGCTCATGCCAACGTCATTCATGCCGCGCGTCGTATGGCAAGCGTTATCAATCCGGCATCCGGATTGCCGGTTCTTGAGCTGGGCGCAGTGACAGGCGTCATCACCAAGGCAATCCTGGAAAGGGGCATCAAGCCGCGTCAGCTGATTGCGCTTTTGTTGCCGCCTCCGCTTTGCGGAGGCGGCTATGCCTTTTAGCGCACACTCATTTGCTCCGGATTTCGCCCTGCGGACAATTGACAGCGAAGCCACCGCCCCCTCGAAAATCTCGCGACGGCGTCTCGATGCCGGGACCGGCCTGCCATTTTTGGGAGGCGATCCGCGCAGGTGTCTGACGCAAACGATGCCAGCCCGTCCCTGACCATATCATAGCCATCGCCCTCTTTCAGCTGCCCGAGCCTCCCGACAGCCGGATCAATGATGACGATCCCCTGGAGAATATTCTTCTTTGAAGAGCGTGACGGTCTGCGCCGTCTTGTGGTGCCTCAGCTTGTACGATGGCCTCCTGGCCTTCCGTGCAACGCAAGTGATGAGGTTCAGTCACTCTACCGTGCAATGGCGTTCGGAAATACGACAGGCGAACCACAATAGTCATGTTTAGGCTGAAGACTTTTCAGCGGACCGTGAAAAAAGGAAACGCGAGTTCTTCCGCTCCTTCAGAGGCCCCTCGAACTCGCTTTCTTTGGAGAAGGGAGATCGCTCGTCAGACGCTCCCATGTGGTGGTCGGCAAACCGCCGCAAAACGGTCATTCGCTGTTTTCGGCTGCATGTTTCCGGAGCTTCTCGAACACGAACAGCTTGCCTTCGCGCACGCTATCTTGAAGCGATCTCGCATTGGCCAGATGCGCCGCAATCGCGCTGGCAAGCATGCAACCCGTCCCGCGCATCGATGAGATCAGGCGCGGTGTGTCGAAGCGGATTGGTTCTTGATCGAAGCGCAACAGAACATCGGTTGATCGATGTCCCGATGCGTGGCCGCCCTTGATCAGCAGGGCCTGCGCTGCAGCGTTCAGCAATTCCTGGCCTTGCAACACTGCGCCGTCCTCATCCACCGCCAGTTCCGAGCCAACAAGGAGCGCCAACTCGATGAGATTGGGTGTAACAATACAGCAAAGTGGCATCAGATCCTGCTTCATGACGGCGATGGCGCCGGCTTCCAGAAGCGTCCGGCCTGATGTCGACGCCAGCACCGGGTCCAGTATTACCGGCACGTGCGGATTTTCACGCAGCACTGTGGCAACGGCCACGATGATCTCGGCCGTTGCGAGCATGCCAATCTTGATGGCCGCCACCTTGTTGGCCTGCAGCGCCGCCCGCATCTGATCGGCTACCAGACCGAGTTGCAAAGGATGGATCGCCGTGACGGCTTGGTGCGTCTGCACAGTCAGCGCGGTGACGGCAAGGCAGGTGCGCACGCCTATGGAGGAGATCGTCTCGATGTCGCGCGCAATTCCAGCACCGCCGCTGGAATCCGATCCACCTACAACAAGCACGTGAGGCTCACGCCTCAGCGCCATTGGCCTGTCTTTTCGATCCATTCCCGCGTGCGCGCCTCAGGGTCGTCGTTCAGCGTGATGTCGGTGACCACCGCGGCGCTGTCGGCGCCAGCCGCGAAGACACCGTTGAGCCGGTCAGGGTTGAGGCCGCCTATGGCGACCAGAGGAATCGACGTGACCCGGCGCTTCCACTCGCTGATCCGTTCGACCCCTTGCGGCGCCCATTTCATCTTCTTCAGGGTGGTCGGGTAGACGGGGCCGAGCGCGATATAGTCGGGCTCGGCGGCCATCGCCGTTTCCAGTTCGATATCATCATGTGAGCTCAGTCCGAGCCTCACGTCGGCTGCCCGTATTGCCAAGCGGTCGGCGGTCTGGAGATCCTCCTGGCCGAGATGAACGAAGTCGCAGCCTTCCTCGATCGCCAGCCGCCAGTAATCATTGATGATCAGCTGGCAGTGGTGCTTGGCGCATGAAGCCTTCGCCTTGCGGATCTGCGCGCGCAACCCGGCTTCATCCATGGTCTTGATGCGAAGCTGCATCAGCTTGACTCCGAGCGGCACCAGCCGCTCGACCCAGGCAGCGCTGTCGACGATCAGGTAGAAAGGATCGAGCGTCATGAAAACACCGCCTTGCCGATTGTCGGCGTCGATGGCACGGCGACGTCGCGCGGTTCGAGCATTCCCGAACTGAAAGCTTCACGACCGGCCTCGACCGCCTTGCTGAACGCGCGCGCCATGCCGACCGGATCAGCCGCCTTGGCAACCGCCGTGTTCAGGAGCACGGCGTCAAAGCCGAGTTCCATGACGGTGGCCGCATGCGACGGCCGTCCGAGCCCCGCGTCCACAATCAGTGGGACATCCGGGAAGTGTCCGCGCATCGAGCGCAGCGCCATGATGTTGACCGGCCCGAGCGCGGAACCGATCGGCGCGCACCACGGCATCAAGACCTTGCAGCCCGCCTCCAGCAGCCGCTCGGCGACGACAAGGTCATCGGTGGTATAGGGGAATACATCAAAACCGTCCTCGCACAGGAGGCGGGCGGCTTCGACCAGGCCGAACACGTCCGGTTGTAGCGTGTCGTGGTTGCCGATCACTTCGAGCTTGATCCAGGTCGTACCGAAGACCTCACGCGCCATTTTCGCGGTCGTGACCGCTTCCTTGACAGAATGGCAGCCAGCGGTGTTGGGCAGGATTTTTACGCCGAGCGAGCGGATCAATGACCAGAATTGTTCGCCGGCCCTGCCGCCTGCCATTTCACGGCGCAACGAGACGGTCACCACCGACGTGCCCGACGCCTTGACTGCATCGGCAAGGATGGCCGGCGACGGATATTGAGCGGTGCCGAGAAACAGGCGTGACGCAAGCTCGGTCCCATAAAGCTCGAACATGGTCTAACCGCCTTGCATGGGCGAGAGGATTTCGATCTGGTCGCCGTCGCTCAACTGGAACTCCGCCCGGTTGGCTTTGTGCACCAGGTCGCTGTTGACGGCCGTTGCCAGCCAATCGCCCTCATAGTCTAGCGCGGCAAGCAGCTCCGCCAGCGTGGTGGCGGCAACCTCATGCGCTTCGCCGTTGACCATCAGTTTCATGCGCAAGCTCCTTGGTTCCTTGATTGAAAACCAGGTCGGCCGCCTGGCGCGCCATGGCGGGGGCGAGAAGAAAACCATGGCGATAGAGCCCGTTGATCGCGACGGTGCTTCCACATTCCTCGACACGCGGCAGATTGTCGGGAAAGGCCGGACGGACGCCGGCGCCGGTCTCAATGATGCCAGCCTCACCGAAGGCCGGATGAAGAGCATAGGCCGCGCCCAAAAGCTCCATCATCGAACGCGCCGTGACCGGTCCTGTGGACTGGCTTTCGATCATCGTCGCGCCAACCATGAAACGGTGATCGGTACGCGGCACCACATAGAGCGGAAAGCGCGGATGCAGCAGCCGGACCGGGCGTGACAGCGAAATGTCCGGCGTGCGCAGGATCAGCATCTCGCCGCGCACGCCGCGCAGGCCGTCGTCTTCTGCCGCCATCCCCGTGCAGTCGATCCGGCGATCGAAACCGGAAATGTGCCGGGCATCGGCGCCGAAGCGGAATTCGACACCCATGGCAGCGAGCCTGTCATGAAGTGCCGCCATCGCGTGCCGCGGGTCGAGATGAGCCTCATCGGGGAAGAACAGTCCGCGCCTGAAGCGGCCGGCGAGGTCGGGTTCCAGGAGCGCAATCTCATCTTCATCGACACGCCGATGGCCGGACGTGCGGCTGGCGAACCGGTCAAGCTCGCCCGCCTCGCGCGGCGCGGCCACGACCAGTGTTCCGGCGCGTGTCACCTGACCCGGCAGCACCGCATCCCACCAGTCGGCAGCGTCGCATCCGAGATCCAGCACAGGCTGCTCGGCGCTTTCACGCTCGCACCATGGCGCCAGCATGCCGCCGGCGAACCACGATGCGTTGCCACAGATGCCATGCCGGGTCTCGGCGACTGTGACCGTCGCGCCGCGGGCGGCGAGCTCGAAGGCGGCGGTGAGGCCGGCGACGCCGGCCCCTTTGACCAACACCCTCATGACGGTTACCGGCGCCTCTGGCATGAGCGGTGCGTCGGTCTCGCCAGCTGGCATGTAGAGATCGCCGCCCTCGCGGTATTTCGCCGCCATCGCCGCCATGCCCTCTTTCTGTGCCTCGGCGCGGATGTCGTGAGAAATACGCATGGAACAGAATTTCGGTCCGCACATCGAGCAGAAGTGCGCCAGCTTGTGCGCCTCCTTGGGCAAGGTCTGGTCGTGGAAGGACCGCGCGGTTTCGGGGTCGAGAGACAGGTTGAACTGGTCCTCCCAGCGGAACTCGAAGCGCGCGCGGGAAAGGGCATCATCCCTGACTTTCGCGGCCGGATGGCCCTTCGCCAGGTCGGCGGCATGGGCGGCGATCTTGTAGGTGATCACGCCAATCTTGACGTCGTTGCGATCGGGAAGGCCGAGATGCTCCTTGGGCGTGACGTAGCAGAGCATGGCGGTGCCGAACCAGCCGATCATGGCCGCGCCGATGCCGGAGGTGATGTGGTCATAGCCCGGCGCGATGTCGGTCGTCAGCGGTCCAAGCGTGTAGAAGGGCGCCTCGCCGCAGACGGCGAGCTGCTTTTCCATGTTCTCCTTGATCTTGTGCATCGGCACGTGGCCGGGGCCTTCGATCATTACCTGGCAATCCTTCGCCCAGGCGATCTGCGTCAGCTCGCCGAGCGTTTCCAGCTCGGCGAATTGTGCTGCGTCATTGGCGTCGGCGATCGAGCCGGGACGAAGACCGTCGCCGAGCGAGAAGGACACGTCATAGGCGCGGCAGATGTCGCAGATCTCCGCGAAATGCTCGTAAAGGAAGCTTTCCCGGTGATGGTGCAGGCACCATTTGGCCATGATCGAGCCGCCGCGCGAGACGATGCCCGTGACCCGGTCGACGGTCAGCGGGATGTAGTGCAGCCGCACGCCGGCGTGGATGGTGAAATAGTCGACGCCCTGTTCGGCCTGTTCGATCAGCGTGTCGCGGTAGACCTCCCAGCTCAGATCCTCGGCGATGCCGCCGACCTTCTCGAGCGCCTGGTAAAGCGGCACTGTGCCGATCGGCACCGGCGCGTTGCGCACGATCCAGTCGCGGATGTTGTGGATGTTGCGGCCGGTCGAGAGGTCCATCACCGTATCGGCGCCCCAGCGGATCGCCCACACCATTTTTTCGACCTCTTCGGCCATCGAGGAGGTGACAGCGGAGTTGCCGATATTGGCATTGATCTTGACCAGGAAATTGCGGCCGATGATCATCGGTTCGCTCTCCGGGTGGTTAATGTTGGCGGGAATGATCGCCCGCCCTCGCGCCACCTCATCGCGCACGAATTCGGGCGTGACGAAATCGGGGAGCGCCGCGCCGAAGGCTTCGCCGTCGCGTTGCAGCTTGCCGCGGACGATCTCGCGGCCGAGGTTCTCACGGATGGCGACGAACTCCATTTCGGGTGTGACGATGCCGGCGCGCGCGTAGGCGAGCTGGGTCACTGCCTTGCCTGATCTGGCCCTGAGCGGCCGGTTGCGGACCGGAAATTCTGGCGTCAGCCGCTCGCCAGCCGCAAATCCATTGTCTTCCGGCCGGACGTGGCGGCCGTCATAGGCTTCGACATCGCCGCGTGCCGTAATCCATTCGTGGCGAAGCCGGGCAAGGCCCTTTTCGATGCTGGTTTCGACCGTCGGGTCGGTATAGGGGCCGGACGGATCGTAGACGGTGACGGGCGGCTCGCCGGCGGTCGGATGGACAGAGATTTCGCGCATCGGCACCCTGATCTGCGGATGGAGGACGCCGGGCTTGTGGATTTTCCGTGAGGCGGGCAGTGGTCCCGTCGACACGGTGGGGGTGAGGGCATTCATCTTGATGCTCCTTTGCTCATGCATTGGAGACCCAGTTCTGTGCCGGAAGGATGAAAAGACGCTTCTGTCGCCCTGCCGAAACAGGACCTCGGGCGTAAACTCCCGCAAAGCGCTTGCACCGTCCCTACGCCAGTATGAACTGGATCAGGTTCAACGGGTCACTGCGCCGCGAAAGCCAGCAGTATCTCAGCCCCTTGCCGGGACTCCCCTGGTGAATGCGCCGAATTGAACGGGCCAGCGCTACTTTGTCAAGCGCCTTCGGCCCGCGGCGGTGATCAGCTACAATCTCACCCAATTGGGTGAGATTGCTATAGATGTCTGTCTGCTCGTCGTCGGCAATCCTTCCGCCTGGGCTAGACGCCCCGTTTGTTTCCCCACAGCAGAACATGAAGCTGGGGCAGTACACGCGCCTCGAACCACCTGTCACGGGTTACCTTTTCGACCAGCCATTCCATGCGTTTCATCACACCGGCCATGTCGATGGACGCGTCTTCGTTACCGGGACGCGGCGGCGTGTGGTTGCCGGGCTGCAGATAGACGGGTAATTGCGGGTAGCGCGCCGCGGCGTCCTTGGCGTAGGCATAGTCATCATCGTCGAAGACGACGAGCTTGAGCGCCATCTGTGGCTTGTCCAGCGCCGCCTCGACGCAGGCGTCGAACGCGGCCCAATCCGTCGTCATTTCGCTTGAGGGCGGCTTGGGGCTGAGCACCAGCACGTCGAGATCCGTGAACCATTCCTTAGGCACCGAGCCTTGGGTTTCCAACGCAAAGCGGTAGCCCTCACCATGCCCGCGGTCGATCAGCGGTCCAAGCGGCTGGATGGCCGGATTGCCGCCCGACAGCGACACCATCACCGGCTGACCGCCGGAAAGCGCGATGACCTTTTGCCAGACCGCGTCGGCAGACATCATCTCCCAATCATGGCGGAAGCGACTGTCCACTGCATGCAGGCTGTCGCACCACGAACAGCGATAATCGCACCCACCCGTTCTTACGAACACCGTCGGCAAGCCGATCAGTATCCCTTCGCCCTGAATGGTCGGCCCAAAAATCTCGCTGACGCGGATTCCGGGATGCAACGCGCACGTCATGGCCGGTATTCCGCCCAGGTTTTCGGCGTCTCGCTCACCCGCACGGCGGAGGTTTGTGGTAGCCGCAACTTGCACCAGTCGTGGAAGTGTCTGGCCAGACATTCCGCCGTGACACGGTCATGCCCCAGAACGTCGTTAAGATGGCGATGGTCGAACGTCCCATCGATGTAGTGCTTGAGCGCCGACAGGTCTTGGTAGTCGCGCACAAAGCCATGTTCGTCCAGCTCGCCCCCTGAAAGTTCCACGACGACAATGTAGTTGTGGCCGTGTAGACGCGCGCACTGATGGTCTGGTGGCAGGGAGGTGAGCTGATGCGAGGCCGAGAAGTGGAACTCCTTGGTAATGCGGAACATCACGCGCTCCTTGTCTGGATAGCGTGGAGCCAGAAGTCGGCGTCCTCATAATCTGTCGCGTCGGTGATGCGGGCCAGATCGAATGCTTCGCGCCGTTCGACGCATGTCCCGCAGCGGCCGCAATGACGTGCGCCGCCCTTGTAGCAGGACCACGTCGCCTCGAACGGTGTGGCGTACTTAGCCCCCTCGCTGACGATGTCGGCCTTCGACATATTCACATAGGGAGCGTAAAGGCGGATATCGGCATAGCCTGCGAGCGCATGGTTTTGCATCGTCTGAAAGGCGTCGATAAAAGCGGGCCGGCAATCGGGATAGATGAAATGATCGCCGCCGTGGACGGCAGTGGCCACCGCATCCGCCTTCTGCGCGGCGGCAACCCCGAAGGCGATGGCCAGCATGATGGCGTTCCTATTCGGCACCACCGTGATCCTCATGGAGTCTTCGGCATAGTGCCCGTCGGGTACGTCCGCATCATCGGTCAGCGCCGAGCCACTCAGGTTCCGGCCGACATCGCGGATATCGACGATCTGGTGAGGAACACCCAGCCGCTTCGCGCAGATAGAGGCAAAGCCGAGTTCTTTTTTGTGCCTCTGGCCGTAATCGAACGAAAGCAGGCCAATGAGTTTCTGCTCGGTCGCCACCTTGTGAGCGAGCGAAACTGAGTCCAATCCGCCGGAGCAGATGACGAGGGCATTCATGGTTTGAGTCCTTGTTTTGACCGGGTAAGGCTGCGACCGGAGATTTCTCTGCGTTCCCAGTACTCCACGGAGCCGGTTTTGTGAATGGGGTGGATGCGATTGACGCGCACGTGCCCTTGCGTCGGTTTCCCAACATGAATTGCACACGATTTGTCGCGCATCTTCGACCGCTGGCGGCTGGGGCCGTCACTGCGTATAGGCGGATAGACGATACAGAAATCAGCCCGAGGTGGTCTCCTCGATCTGCTGCTTGATCTGGGCAACGCGGCCCTGGATCTCGGCCTTCTTGCCGGCACCGTCGACGATGGTGGTGTTCTCCTTGGAGATCGACACCTTCTTGGCGCGGCCGAGCATGTTGAGGCCAACGTTCTCGAGCTTGATGCCGAGGTCTTCCGAGATGACCTGGCCACCGGTGAGGATGGCGATGTCTTCCAGCATGGCCTTGCGGCGATCACCCAAGCCCGGTGCCTTGACGGCGGCGATCTTCAGGCCGCCACGCAGCTTGTTGACGACCAGCGTGGCCAGGGCCTCGCCTTCGACGTCTTCCGAGATGATCAGCAGCGGCTTCGAGGTCTGCACGACGGCTTCGAGAACCGGCAGCATGGCCTGGAGGTTGGAGAGCTTCTTCTCGTGCAGGAGGATGTAGACGTCCTCGAGTTCGGCAACCATCTTGTCGGCGTTGGTGACGAAGTAGGGCGACTGGTACCCGCGGTCGAACTGCATGCCTTCGACGACTTCCTGTTTTAGCGGTAAAGATGGAGAGCTAGGATGACCAGCTTTACGCTAACCGACCTCGGCAATAAATCCGGCGAGGTGGTCGAGGCGGCATACCGAGGGCCTGTCGAGATCACAAAGCGCGGTAAGCGCAAATTTGTGCTCCTGACCGCTGAACAGTTCGATCGATTGTCGGGACGAAGCGCACAGCGGGCGTATCGTGTCGAAGACCTCAGGGGAGCCGAGCGTGACGAAATTCTCGCTGGCCTGGACGCCGTCACCTTGAGGGACAGTGGAGAATGACCGAGCCTGAACACGGCCACGTCATTCTCTATTCCTACTTGTGGGCGCGCGAATTCGATGCGGTGAAGAGGGGGGCCGAAAGGCTCGGCCGACTTGCGTGAAGGTAATCGTCGCAGGCAAGGATGGCCGCACGCGGCCTCTGCTTTTTCCCATCACGAGTAAGGCTCCGGGACCTGACCGGCGTTGCGTCGAGATCCCGGAGACTGAGGCGAAGAGGGCAAAACTCTATACGCCGGCCTGGGTCATCGTGGGCGAATTCAATGTCGATGACCTCGCGACCTCATGGGCTTTGGAGTCCATCGTTCCGGTAGGCCAGTTCACGCGACGTTTCATGGCGAAGGTTGCTGCTGAGGCCGCGGCGGCCATTCGGGCCAAAAACATTCGCAGCATACTGCGGCAATAATCATCGTGTTGCTTATGAAATCCAGCACGTCCCTCACTTGATCAGTACCGACGATGGGCGTGCAGTATTACTCCGGTCGCCTTTCCAGACTCCACATCGATGCCTACAAGGACCTGGATACGCGGCTTCGGCAGCTTCCTTCACCGCCAATCCTAGGCGACAACGCTATCGGCGGTCAGCCCGATCATGGTGTTCCCTGGATGGGGTTCTTTCTGCGGACGCCACTATCCCGGCGCCATCGTCGGGACAGGAAGAACGGTTCGTCGCCTAGACCTTCATGAAGCCGGCGTAAGTCAGCTGCAAACGCCGCAGGCATGAATCCGCGAGGTTTCGTGCCGAGTGACGTGGCTCCTGTGCAGAGCCCATTTCCCGCTCTTTCGGCTTAATTCCCTTGTTCCAGCCCGGACCTTGCCGATCAACCCGCTGCGGGGTCGGACTACGCAAAGCGTGCCGTCGCTCATGGCTTCGCCATCGCGATGATCGCGGTCCCGGCTGGACCCGACGGGCGCCTGTCGAGCGGGGAATGGTCCCCGCGACCAAGGAGCCAAACAAATGTCGCACGAACTCAGCCTCGCTCAGAGCCACGCCTGGAACCTCGCTCGAATCCTGATGACGCCGGTCATCCTGTTCAAGGTCGATGACAACGAATACGGCGTCCTTCCTGCCGAAGACCTCGACGGCGACGAAGTCGACGCGATCGCCGAATACTGCCCATACACAGGAGGTCGGCCGGTTCATTGAACCGGCCCTCTATGCCACGGCGTGCCGCTTGCGAGCGGCAGGCCGCAAGGGAGGCTGCGCCGCGGCGGAAGCCGCGCCCTTGCGCCCTTTGCTCTTCGCGGCGGTCGCGGAGTGTTCCGCGAATTGTGTGGAAGAGATAGACTTGGAGAAAGGCCGGCCGGAAGGCTGCCGGGAGAGAAGAATGGAAAAGGCTGATATAGAAGAGCTGCGCGGCCGGGTCGGCTGTGCGGCCGTGCTGGAGACGGGCGGCTTCGCGGTCGACCTCAAGGAAAGCACCCGCAAGGCGGTCAAATACCGCCGTGGCGACGATATCATCATCGTCATCCATGACGGCAAGGGATGGTTCGACCCGTTGTCGGATGCAAAGGGCGATGTCTATTCGCTGGTGCAGCATCTGGACGGCGGCGATTTCCTGGAAGCCTTCGTGCAGGTAGCATCTCTTGTGGGATTCGTGCCGAGCGAGCCCGAATGGAAACGGCAGTCCCGCGAGACCGAACCCGACCAGTCCGTCCCGCAACGATGGGCGGCGCGACGCAAGCCGTGGCGCGGGTCGGCGACCTGGCGCTATCTGCGCGATGAGCGGCAAATTCCCGAACAGGTCATCCGAACCGCGATCGGTCAGAACGTTCTGAGGGAAGGCCCGCGCGGCAGCATGTGGGCCGCCCACAGCGACTTGGCCGATATCGTCACCGGCTGGGAGGAGCGCGGCCCGCAATGGCGTGGTTTTGCGGCCGGAGGCGGCAAGGTGTTGTTCCGGTTGGGGACGGTGGCAGCCACCCGCATCTGCGTCACCGAAGCGGCGATCGACGCCATGAGCCTGGCCGCGATCGAACGGATCCGGCGCGACACGCTGTATGCCAGCACCGGCGGCGGCTGGTCGCCGGCGACGGACGCCGGTCTTCGCCTGTTGGCGGGGAGGCCGAACACGCGGCTTGTAGCGGCCACCGACGCCAACCCGCAGGGCGAGGCATTCGTCTCGAGGCTGCGTGAGCTTGCCGGCGAGGTCGCCTGCGACTTTGAGCGGCTGAAGCCGCTGGCCGAAGACTGGAACGCGATGTTGCAGGACGCTGCATCCGCCTGACGATGCCGATCACTCAACCGCCGCCGCAGGCTTGAGGATCGCCGGCCCGGCTTTGCCATGGTCATGTCAACTCGAAAGGGTGCGCCCGCGCGGGCATGACAGCCGGTTCGCACCGCCAAATTGGGGAGGGCAAGAAGGGAGAAAGGGAGGGGAAACCCGGCTGCCGCATGCCCGCCGGTCGCGTGCAAGGGTGAAGCTTCGCCCGGCTGCGCCGGCCCTTGACCCGCCCGGACGGAGAGGCGGCCGCAGGGGAGGGGTCATGAAGGGCTGAAGATGATGGGCATCCACGAGGGTGCTGCGCGCTCAGCCCGACGAGGCTGAAGGAGCCCGCCGATGAACCCCTTTTCTCCCATCCGTAAAGTCTACCAGGGCATTGCCGACCGCCGGCAGATGTTCCGTTTATTCGACCGCCATGCACAGCGCCCGAACCGTGATCACGTCGATGCCGGATCTCTTTATAGCGGGGAGTGGTTTGGAGTAGGCCGCGTCGAGCACGACTACATGCTGGAGATCCTGCCACCGCTCTGGATGCGAGGCGATATGTTCGCGCTACGCGAGTTCCTTGCCGACAGCATCACCAGCGTCTTCTACACGCTGCGCATCGACGGCAGAACGCGTTACTATCATGCCTATTGCGACCTGAATGTCGCGCAATCGCCTGCCGAAATGCGCGATGCCATCGTCGAGCGCGAGTCCTGGCCGGTGAAGGCGATGACGCGCGAAGAGCGGCTGGAGCATATCTGGAGCGCCACGGACGACGATTACCGTGGCTATGCCGGGGACCGCTGGCTGCCGGAGCATCGCGGTAAGCGCACGGTGCTCTGTTATGGCGGCCGGCAGGGCACCATGCTGAAGCTGCTCGACGAGCTGACTGATGATGAGATCGCGGCCAAGCTGCCGGTGCATCTGCGCCATCTCCCGATCCAGGCGGCGGCGTGAGGTGGGGCGATGTTCACTTTTCCCATTCTTGCAGTTCGCAAGGTGATCGATCGCGGCATTGCCGATGCCGCCGCCAATGGCGGCTTCCGCAATCCTTACTATGGGACGAAGCCTGGCGAGGGCGAGCGGCCCGGCCTCTGGCTCGTCGGCGACGAGGGTGTCTACCTATTGTCCAACGGCAAACTCGCCGAGGGCGCCCGCGCGCTCGTCGTCTATTCGGAACAATGCCACCCTGTCGGCAATCCCGACTGGTGGGACTACAAGCGCCGGCATTTCGGCGGCGATGACGGCATCGAATTCATCGAGGCCGACCGGCTGACCCCGCTCTTCGACCGGAATTTTCGCGCAACGCACCTCAACGTGCAGCTCAGCGAGAGCGACATCTCCCTCTCGCTGATTAGCCGCTGATCCCTCCAACCCGTGCCGCCGGTCCTCCGGCCGATCCGCTCGGTCGGAGGTTTGCGCGCGGCTTCTCGCAAGGAACTATCTCAATGTCCAACGACGACCCCTTCACGCTCGATCTCTTCGGAAATACTGCACTCTCGTCAGGCCTCGGTCTTGGCGTCACCGCCTTCGGCGACGATCCTTCGCCGGCTCCTGTCGAACCAGAGCCGAAGACCGGTCCCCAAACTGCTCCCGGTTTCCCACGGGTAGACACATGTGCGGCTCGAGGGGAGAACTTCTTTCTCGTAAGCGACCGTGGGCTGGCCCGTGGCTGGAAACAACGCGCCCGCGACAATCTCGCTGCGATCCGTCTCGCTGCCGATATCGAGGCAGCGGATCGTCCCGCGACAGTGGAAGAACAGGCTCGGCTGATCCGGTTCACCGGCTTCGGTGCATCCGACCTTGCAAATGCCGTGTTCCGCCGCCCGGGCGAGAACGGGTTCCGGAAGGGCTGGGACGAAATAGGATTGGAGCTGCAGGATGCGGTGACGGGCCAGGAATATGTTTCGCTCGGGCGCTGCACGCAGTACGCGCATTTTACGCCGGAGTTCGTCATTCGGGCAATCTGGGCGGGATTGCAGCGTCTCGGCTGGCGCGGGGGCCGTGTGCTCGAGCCCGGCATTGGCACGGGCCTGTTCCCGGCGCTGATGCCCGAAGACCGACGGAGCGTGAGCCATGTCACCGGTGTCGAGATCGATCCCGTCACGGCGCGCATTGCCAGGCTGGTGCAGCCTCGTGCCCGTATCGTGAATGGTGATTTCTTGTGCACCGACCTGCCTGCACATTTCGATCTTGCGATCGGCAATCCGCCGTTTTCGGATCGAACCGTGCGCTCCGATCGGGCGTATCGGTCGATGGGATTGCGGCTGCATGACTACTTCATTGCCCGGTCGGTCGATCTGCTGAAGCCAGGGGCTCTTGCCGCCTTCGTCACCAGTTCGGGCACGATGGACAAGGCAGACAGCACCGCGCGCCAACACATTGCGAAAACGGCTGACCTGATTGCCGCCATGCGCTTGCCCGAAGGCAGTTTCCGAACGGACGCCGGCACGGACGTCGTGGTCGACATCCTCTTTTTCCGCAAGCGCAAGGTCACCGAGCCCGAAGGTGATCTGTCCTGGCTCGACATCGAGGAAGTCCGCCAGGCGACGCAGGATGAAGGCGCCATCCGCGTCAACCGCTGGTTCGCGCGCCACCCGGATTTCGTGCTCGGCACGCATGCCACGATCTCGGGGCCTTACGGCGAGGCCTATTCCTGCCTGCCCCATCCCGGTGTCGATCTGGAGCGGGCGCTCACCGCAGCGATCTCCCTCCTTCCGGAAGAAATTTATGACGGCGAGCCGGACGAAATTGATCATGACGCCGAGCCCAGTGCCGATATCGTCGATGCCCTGCCGGCAGGCGCCGGCGTGCGCGAGGGCAGTTTCTTCGTCGCGAAAAACACGGCCCTCGTCCAGATGATCGATGGCGCTGCTGTAACCATCACCGTGCGCAAGGGTAGGGCGAGCGAAGGCGTGCCGGAAAAGCACGCGCGCATCCTCCGCAAATTGATCCCCATCCGTGATGCCGTGCGTGAAGTCCTGAAGGGCCAGGAGTTCGATCGGCCCTGGAAGCCGGCCCAAGTCAGGCTGCGCATCGCCTGGTCGAATTTTGTGCGCGACTTCGGCCCGATCAACACGACCGTCGTTTCCACCAGCGAGGACGCCGAGACCGGTGAGGTCCGCGAAGTGCATCGCCGGCCGAACCTGCAGCCCTTCCTCGACGATCCCGATTGCTGGCTGGTCGCCTCCATCGAAGACTACGATCTCGAAACCAACACCGCCCAGCCGGGTCCGATTTTCACCGAGCGCGTCATCGCGCCGCCCGCGGCACCCATCATCACAAGTGCCGCCGATGCGCTTGCCGTCGTGCTCAACGAACGCGGCCATGTTGACATCGATCACATCGCCGAGCTGCTGCATGAGGATGTCGATGACGTCGTTGGCGAACTCGGCGACGCCATCTACCGCGATCCGGAGACCGGTTCCTGGCCAACGGCCGACGCCTATCTCTCCGGTCAGGTCCGCGACAAGCTCAAGGCCGCAAAAGCCGCTGCCGCACTCGACCCCGTCTTCGAGCGCAATGTCCGTGCCCTGGTCGAGGTTCAGCCGGCCGATCTTCGGCCTTCCGATATTACCGCCCGTCTTGGCGCACCATGGATCCCCGCCGCCGATGTCGTCGCCTTCGTCAAGGAGACGATGGGTGCCGAGATCAGGATCCATCATATGCCGGAGATGGCATCGTGGACCGTAGAGGCGCGGCAATTCGGATGGATGGCGGCCGGCACGTCCGAATGGGGCACCGATCGCCGTCATGCCGGCGAGCTCATAGCCGACGCACTGAACAGCCGGGTGCCGCAGATCTTCGATACGGTGAAGGAGGGTCCTGTTGAAAAGCGCGTGCTCAATGTTGTGGATACGGAAGCCGCCAAGGAAAAGCTGCAGAAGATCAAGACCGCTTTCCAGAGGTGGATCTGGTCCGATCCCGACCGCACCGACCGGCTGGCGCGGGTCTATAATGACCGCTTCAACAACATCGCCCCCCGAAGATTCAACGGGGATCACCTGCAGCTTCCAGGCGCCTCCGGCGCCTTTTCTCTTTATGGGCACCAAAAGCGCGGCATCTGGCGCATCGTCTCGGCCGGCTCGACCTACCTCGCCCACGCCGTCGGCGCCGGCAAGACCATGACGATTGCCGGGGGCGTCATGGAGCAGCGCCGGCTTGGCCTGATCGCCAAGGCCATGTTGGTCGTTCCCGGCCATTGCCTTGCACAGGCGGCCCGCGAATTTCTGGCGCTCTATCCGACCGCGCGAATCCTCGTGGCCGATGAGACGAATTTTTCTTTAGCCAAGCGACATCGCTTCCTGTCGCGTGCGGCGACCGCCACTTGGGACGCGATCATCATCACGCACAGCGCCTTCCGCTTCATCGGCGTACCGTCGGCATTCGAGCAACAGATAATCCAGGACGAGCTGGAACTCTACGAGACGCTGCTGACCAAGGTCGACAGCGACGACCGCGTCTCGCGCAAGCGCCTTGAGCGGCTGAAGGAGGGGCTCAAGGAACGGCTGGAGGCGCTGGCGACCCGCAAGGACGACCTGCTCACCATCTCCGAGATCGGCGTCGACCAGATCATCGTCGATGAAGCCCAGGAGTTCAGGAAGCTCAGCTTCGCCACCAACATGTCGACGCTCAAGGGCGTCGATCCGAACGGCTCGCAGCGGGCCTGGGATCTCTATGTGAAGTCCCGCTTCATCGAGACCAAGAACCCGGGCCGGGCGCTCGTGCTCGCCTCCGGCACGCCGATCACCAATACGCTTGGCGAGATGTTCTCGGTGCAGCGCTATCTCGGTTACGAGGCGCTGCTTCAGCGCGGCCTGCACGAGTTCGACGCCTGGGCTTCGACCTTCGGCGACGTCACGACTGAACTCGAATTGCAGCCATCCGGCAAATACAAGCCGGTGACGCGCTTCGCCACCTTCGTCAACGTGCCGGAGCTGATCGCCATGTTCCGCTCCTTCGCGGATGTGGTGATGCCGCAAGACCTTCGGGAATATGTGAAGGTGCCGACGCTTTCGACCGGCGCACGTCAGATCATCACCGCCAAGCCGTCCGCGGCCTTCAAGCGCTACCAGACGGTGCTCGACGCCCGCATCAAGGCCATCGAGGAACGCGACCGTCCGGCAGAACCTGGTGACGACATCCTGCTCTCGGTTATCACCGATGGCCGGCACGCTGCTATCGACCTGCGCCTGGTCGATCCGGACAATGACAATGAGCCGGACAACAAGCTCAACGACCTGATCGGTAATGCCTTCCGTATCTGGCAAGAAACAGCGGTAAGCAGCTATGTCCGCGCCGACGGCAAGCCGTTCGAGCTTCCGGGCGCAGCGCAGATGATTTTTTCCGATCTCGGCACGATCAGCGTCGAGAAAACCAGAGGCTTCTCGGCCTATCGCTGGATTCGCGACGAGCTGATCCGCAGGGGCGTTCCGGCATCGGAAATTGCCTTCATGCAGGATTTCAGGAAGTCGGAGGCCAAGCAACGCCTGTTCGGTGATGTGCGGGCTGGAAAAATCCGGTTCCTGATCGGCTCCTCCGACACGATGGGCACCGGCGTCAACGCGCAGCTCCGCCTCAAGGCGCTGCATCATCTCGATGTGCCGTGGCTTCCCTCCCAGATCGAGCAGCGCGAAGGCCGTATCCTGCGGCAGGGCAACCAGCACGAAGCCATCGATATCTTCGCCTACGCCACGGAAGGATCGATGGATGCCCAGATGTGGCAGAACAATGAGCGCAAGGCCCGGTTCATCGCGGCCGCCCTGTCCGGAGACATGTCCATTCGGCGGTTGGAGGATATGGGTGAGGGGCAGGCCAGCCAGTTCGCGATGGCCAAGGCGATCGCCTCGGGCGATCCGCGTCTGATGCAGAAGGCAGGTCTGGAGGCAGACATTGCTCGTTTGGAGCGCCTTCGCGCGGCCCACATTGATGACGAGCACGCCGTTCGGCGGCAGATCCGCGATGCCGAGCGCGATATCGAATATTCGACCCGGCGCATCGGCGAGGTCGGGAAGGATATCGAGCGGCTCGTGCCGACGACCGGCGATGGGTTCAGCATGGTGGTCGGGGGCGAGGCGTTCACGCAGCGCAAACTCGCCGGTCGTGCGCTGATGAAGGAAATCCTGACCCTCGTGCAGCTTCAGCAGGATGGAAAAACCACTATCGCCTCCATCGGCGGGTTCGACTTCGAATATTCCGGCGAGCGCTTCGGCAAGGACGGCTACCGCTATGCCACCCTGCTGATGCGCACCGGCGCCAATGATGAGATCGAGCTGCCGGTGACCACCACGCCGCTTGGTGCGATTTCTCGCCTCGAGCATGCCTTGGCCGGCTTCGAGGGCGAGCAGGTACAATACCGCCAGCGTCTTGAGGATGCCGAGCTCAGGCTCACCTCCTATCGCTCGCGTCAGGGCGGCGAGTTCGGATTCTCTGGTGAACTGGCCGATAAGCGCCGGCAGCTTGCGGAAATCGAAGCCGATCTTGCGTCTTCGATTGATGGCCAGGACCGGCGTGAAGCCGCATAGCAGGCTCGATACAGGCTGCCGATCATTGTCAGCCATTGACCGGCGGCAAAGGTTCAAGGCCGCTCGGGTGCAGGCGATGCAGGAGGCGCGCCGAACTGCTTACCCATGTTGATGCCACGTTTCGGTCATGCACGGCTCCGGCCAGCCAGACCACATGACGTCACGTCAAGAATCAGCTAACTGGATCATCGCGGCGGACCTGATTGGACCGTCCGGCCGGCGCCTGCCAGAGCCCCCCGCAAAAGCAGGCGCCGGCCTTTTAGCGCTTGAAAGGCGAGCAGTCATATTGTTTCGTCTTGTCCCCATCCAGACACGAGGCAGTTGCGATGGACGACACCAAAGGCGGCGCAAACCACACGTCCGTTGAGATAGTCGAGGCCATGGGCGAGTGGTTCGTCCGTGTTGTTGGGAACGGCGAAGAACTTACCCGATCATTCGACCTGGAATCGGTCGCCCTTGCCTTCGCGGAAGGCCAGCGGATACGCCTAGGGCTTAAGGACTTCAAGCGGATCTGACCCGACTTCCGCGTTCACACCATAGCCGCCTAAATTCAGTTTGCTATCGATCCGTTGCGGATGCTCCCATGTCGTGCCGATCAACTTCCGTTCTTCACAAAAAGACGGCAGGACCAAAGTCTTGCGCCATGCGAGCAAAGGTCTGACGTAACCGCCTTGGTTCCGTACTTGTCCGTTGGACGTTCCGTTATTTTATATAATCCGCATGTAATCGGCCCGTCACTTGGATGGCTGACGGGCCGCCTGTTTTATTGGTCTACAGCTTAGTCACGGCCAAAAAGAACGCGTCAACTTCGGCGTCGCTCTCGCCCAGCGCCGCAAAGCCGGCCGCCATCATTGGCCTAGAATAGATCAGGCCCAGTTGCGTACTGGACATTACTCAAATAGAGATGGGACAAATCAGACAAAAGGACCGACACATTGACAGAAGAATCCGACCACCGCGCCGCCGAACTAGCCGAGCTTACTGCGGAGATTGTGTCCGCCTACGTAAGTAAGAACCCTGTACCGGCTACCGGCCTGCCTGAACTAATCGCATCCGTGCACATGTCTCTGTCCGGGCTTGGTACGCCGATCGCGCCTGTCGTTGAGCCGCAAACTCCCGCGGTCAACCCGAAGAAGTCGGTGACGCCAGACTTCATTATCTGCCTCGAAGACGGCAAGAAGTTCAAATCCCTGAAGCGACACCTTAGCACGGACTTCGGTCTGACGCCGGACGCCTATCGCGAGAAGTGGGGCTTGCCGCGCGACTATCCGATGACGGCTCCGAATTACGCCGCTCAGCGCTCGCAACTGGCGAAGTCCGCCGGGCTTGGCCGCAAGGCTGAACCCGTCGCACCAGCCAAGAAGGTACCTGCGAAGCGGAAAGCCAAAGTGTCCGCCACCACCTGACGCTACGTAACGACTCAGCTATGTCGAGGCGCGGCGGATCCCAATCCCGCCCGTGGCCGGCGCCATTCGGATAAGCTTCGGCGAGGGCGCCGGCCTTTGTTCTTAGCGTGGCGGAACTCGCCGGGCGAAGAAACCCCAACCACCTCAAGCCCGGCGAGCCTACACCTGATCAAAGTTCGCGATCAGGACCGGGATCAACCGGCACCACGTCCGAAGCAAGAGCAATGCCAGCACTTTGGTCCCGAAATGGAACAATACCGGGGTCCCCGCTAGCAGCCGGGTTTCTCTTCAAAGAGAACAAACATAGAACAAAAACCTTGTGGGCTCTCGCCACGGAGCCGCCGCGCCGAGACAGAGAACCATCCAACGACCTGCGAGCGCTGATTGAAGACAGCATACGCGGCGTTCGGCAAGGTCCTCTACGAAGTGGCCGAAAACAGCCGTGACCATGATAGAGCGAGCCGAGTTGAGGAAATGGCGCGGCTGGCCATCTGCGCCTATCCTGCGATCAGGGAAGGCAATGCTTGGCTAAGGCCCGATATCTTTTAGAGTTCGAGGCGCGCGGCTTCGCTCAACGATGTGGAAGGGTTGAGATAGACTGCCTGGTAGCCTCCATCAGATGGTTCGGAGTTCGCCGGTCGACGTCTTTCCGGAACGTTTGTCCTGCACGAGTTCGTAGCTGCCTTCTGACCATGAATGGGTGACCTCATGATCACAGCGCGACAGCTTCGAGCCGCTAGAGGGCTCCTTGCGGCGTCCGTAGGTTCAAAGACGTTAACCTCCAGTTTGCCGTGCTAAACTTTCCGCTTATCTCCATACCCCGGTCTACGTCGCAGGGATGAGGAAAGGAAAACGGAGGAAGAATAAAGCCCGCTCGCAGATCGGGCGGGCCGGCGCCGCTGACGCTCAACCGCGCCGCTCGCGATCCCGGCCGCGTCGTCCTGCGCAGGGCCTAAGAGCCCCGCTCGGCCAGCCGGGCAGGGATGCTCGGCCGCGGTTGCACCGGCCCGTCCGCTCCGCGGGCCGGGGGATGTCTTCGGGAAGAAGACGAGGAAGGACACAGCGAACGGCGGTGTCCGCAAACCCCTTGAAGGAGCATCTCCATGGAACTGAAGTTTGTCGATCCGCGTGCGCTGAAGGATAACCCTGACAAGGCGCGACGCTCGAAGTCCAGTCCGCAGGCCGACGCGCTGCTGCTGGCCACCATCCGCGCCGTCGGCATCGTGCAGCCGCCTGTCGTCGCGCTGCAGACGGATGGCGGCAACAGCTACGTCATCGATGCCGGCCATCGTCGTGTGCGGCAGGCGATTGCCGCCGGTCTGGAAGAGATCGCCGTGCTGGTGATCGATCGCGCCGAGGATGGTGGCGCAATGCGGTCGCTAGCGGAAACGCTCGCTCATGAATCGCTCAGTCCCGTCGACCAATGGCGCGCGATTGAGCGACTGATCGCGCTCGGCTGGACCGAGGAAGCGATCGCCGTCGCTTTGGCGCTTCCCGTCCGCCAGATCAGGAAGCTGCGCCTGCTCGCCAACGTTCTGCCGGCCATGTTGGACCAGATGGCCAAGGGCGACATGCCCAACGAGAAGGAGTTGCGCACCATCGCGTCGGCTTCGCTTGATGAGCAGAAGGAGGTCTGGAAGAAGCACAAGCCGTCCAAGGCCGATCCGCAGGTGTCGTGGTGGAGCGTGGCGCAGGGCCTGACGAAGCGTCGCATGTGCGCGCGCGACGCCAGCTTCGGGGACGATCTCGCTCAGGCCTACGGCATTGCCTGGGTCGAGGATCTGTTCGCTCCGGCCGACGAGGACAGCCGCTATACCACGGATGTCGAGGCCTTCCTTGGCGCGCAGCAGGAGTGGATGGCAAACACTGTGTCCAAGCGTGGCGTGATCGTGGAAGCCGGTCAGTGGGGCGAGCCGAAGCTGCCGCCCAAGGCCGAGCGTGTGTACGGTAAGCCGTCGAAGTCCGATCACACCGCCATGTATCTCGACCGCGACGGCAAGGTGCAATCGGTCGTGTACCGCATGCCGGCGGCCAAAAAGCCCAAGGGCAAGAATGGCGCTGATGTTGAGGCCGATGGCGATGATATCGTCGTTACGGCAAAGCCGCGTCCGGACGTTACGCGCAAAGGCATGGAGATGATCGGCGACCTGCGCACCGACGCGCTGCACGAGGCGCTGTCGCGCGCACCGATCGGGGACGACACGCTGATGGCCCTGCTCGTTCTCGCTTTCGCCGGCCAGAATGTGACGGTGGCATCCGGTGCCCGCGACATCTCCTATTACGGGGCCGCAGGCCTTGGCGAACATGCCGCGCGCCTGTTCGACCAGGACGGCAAGATCGAGTTCGACATGGAAACGCTGCGCATTGCCGTGCGGTCCTTGCTGATCGACGTTCTGTCCTGCAGGGAGAATCGCTCGGACAGCGGCATTGTCGCCCGTGTCGCCGGCGACGTCATCGCCGCCGACAACTTCCTGGCCAACATGGGGACGGAGGATTTCCTGTCATGCCTGTCGCGGCCGGCATTGGAAGCCGCCTGCGCGGATACATCCGTCCTGCCCCGTCAGAAGGTCAAGGATACCCGTGCGGCCCTGGTCGAGCACTTCAAGGAAGGCCGCTTCGTCCACCCGTCGGCGCTGTTTGCGCCCACTCCGGAAAAGCTCACCTCCTGGCTGAAGAAGAACGAGGCCAGGGAACAGCCTGAGGACAACGGCACGCCGGAGGACCAGGACGAGCTCGACGGCGATGCGGTTGTCGAGCCCGCGCACGACTACGTCGGCGAGGACCCCGCTCCGCAGGACGAGGACCTCACTGACGGACAGATCGAGGCTTACAAGGTGGCCGCCGAATAGCAGCGCGCGCCTTCTTCCTTCCATTCGCATTCCCGCCGCCGGTGACCTAATCGGCGGCGGTTTTGTTTTCACCATGAGCAACACGGAGACCATCATGTCGGCTCAATTGATCTATGACCTCGTTCCACTCGGTTCGCTGGTGAATTATTCCGACGGAACACCACGCCCGCCAGAGCGGCATCGCAAGAAGCTCGCCGCCTGGGAGAACCGGAACAGCGGCGGCCGGCTGATCCGCAAGCAGGCCGAAGCCCGCGTCGGCAGTACAACGCTGCCCGCCTCGATCACCCTGCACAAGGCTGACTATGGCAGTCAGGGAACCATTGTGCTGCGCGTCCACCAGACGTTTTCGGTGAACAGCGACCTGAAGTTTTCGGTCAAGGAGCGACCCGCCATCGGCACGGTTCTCGTTCTCGACCGCGCCGGCGACGATGCGGAGCTTGTCCAACTTGCCGCCAATCGCACGGCCGCCGAGGAATGGCTTACTCGCCACGGCTATCCGAACGCGGTGTTGCAGCAAGTCACGGCCGAGACCGTAGCGGTGGATGCTGTAGAGGGGAGGACGGCAGCATGACTGCGCGAACTTCTGAAACCCATGTCGTCGAAACCCCCGGTTTTCCGGGAGTTTCTTTTGGCAGAAGCGCCGATGGGCTTTGCGTTGCCCTTGTCGGTCAGCACGCCTTCGCCATGGCTCCAGCCCGCGATGGCCGGCACTATGTTGCCACGGGCTGGCGTATCCGCCGGCCCATGGCCGAATGGACGCGCAGCGATTTCTACGGTCATTCTGGAGAGCTTGCCGACGAGGCGGCGTTTCGCGCGCATGTCGACGAGAACGCCCTTCACCAGCAGCAGCGCGCTGCTCTCGGACGTCGCGAGATCCACTCCCGTGCCCACACGCCATGGGGAACGTCGCAGGGAGCGACCGTCTATGCCGAGGGCGTCGTGGCTCACTCAACGGCAGGCCATGGCGGGTTCCATCTGTCGGCGGAGCGAAATCGCAAAGTCCATGACATGCTCCGTGCCAATAGCGGCTGGTATGAGGAGGACTGTCATTGGGCGGCCGTCGCCCAAGCCTTCCCGCGGCTCTTCACGGACTTCGAGAAAGCTGGTGCGGAAAAGTCGATCCGCGACTGGTACCCGGATGCCTGGGAGGCGATCCACGGGAGGGTGCTCGAACCCGGCCAATCTGCGAAAAAGGACGAGCGGGCATTTTTCGAGAAGCATACCGATGACTGGGTCGTGGTGTCGGCGATCCGTTCCAGGCACCAGGCCGGGTTCACCGAGGTTATCGCGACCCCTGGCGGCAAGCGCGGACCGGGCACGGAGGAACGTCGCTTTCTCGTTGCGACCGACGAATACCATGTCGGCCGCTTTGGATTCGTCATCGATGTTGCACGCCACCGTGTCTATGGCGGGTCATCGAGCTTCACGGATTGGCAGGGGAGGGACACATAATGTCTATCCCCGATCGCCGCGCAGAGCTCTTTCGCATGGAGGAGGCTCGGCGCCAGACACAGTGCCAACTCGATATGATCGACCGGCAGATCATGAGGCGGATGACGGCGATCATTCCGCGGCTCAGACCTCATGTGCCGGCTATCGACGCGGGAGGGGCCTGGAGCAGGCGATGTTTCTCGAACGATATCGGGCCAACCTTGCAGCGATCACACTGGAGAGGCAGCACGAGATCGACGCTCTCTCCCGCAAGCTTGCAAGGCAGGATGCTGCAATCGAGGCGCGTCGTGCCATACTGCCACCGGACCTGATGCGCGCCTGATACCGCGACCTGGTCAGCGCTTGCGGACGAACTCCGTTCGCAACACCAGCCCCTTGATCGCATCATGCCGACAGTCGATTTCTTCGGGATTGTCGGTGAGGCGGATCGACTTGATCACCGTGCCCTGCTTCAGGGTCTGGCCGGCACCCTTGACCTTGGGGTCCTTGACGAGGACGACGGAGTCGCCGTCGGCGAGCACGTTGCCGGCGGCATCGCGCACTTCGATGCTTCCGGCAGAAGCTGCAATGGCAGCCATCTCCGACGCTGGTCGCCATTCCCCTGTCGCGTCGTCATAGACGTAGTCGTCGTTCTGATCTGTCATCGCTGCCCTCGCCTCGGGATTGAATGCAGTGCGCTGTCAGTCCGACCTGGGAGCAGGCCAAAGATCTGATCCGCAGCGGCGGACCGGCGCAGCTCATCTATACCAGCAGGAGCCGGCGTTCAAACCACTGTCGCCCCTCGCGCAGCCTAGCGGGCAGGCGGATCGTGTGGCGGCGGGAATTGAACGGTGCATTTCCTCCCGCATGCCGATGTCAGAATTCATCCCTTGCCGGTCTTCCCGGCGGGTTTGCTGCGGTCTGAACCGGCGGCTGTCCGCTTCAAGGCCGCTATCGCGCCGCGGAGCGGCCGTAACCCGCCGATCTCGGCAAGGCTGGCCCGCGTCCCGCGCAAGGCCAGTGAAGGACTGGCCCCGCTTGTCCGCAAGCCAACCTCGCTCGCCTGGCAGGCTCCGGACCCTGAAGCGTCCAGCTTCCGCCGGTTCCTTTTGACCGCACCCGCAGGGAAGACCGGCAAGGGCCGAAACACCTGAAGGGCATCGCTAGAAAGGATCGCATCATGTCCAGTTCAACCCGCTCCACCAAAGCCAAGGCCCGCGTCGTCCAGCTCCGCAAGAGCACAACCCTCGAAATGGTCCGGCTCTGCTGCCCGGATGGCCACCAGGCCACCCTCATTTCCGAAAGCTTCGGGCTCTCCATCCTCGACAGCGACGGCATCCGTGAATTCCATGAGCGCAGTCTGATCGAAAGCGCCGATACGCTCTCAGAGGGTCTTTCCGAAAAGGCCATGCAGATCCACCTGCAAAGGATCGTCGGCTCCCATGTCGGTTCGGCCTATGGAGCAGGCCAGTTCTACTCGAAGGCCGTCACCGAGGCGAAGGATGCCACGGCCAAGCTCGCCAATGACACCCGCGACGAGGACATTGACGGTCCGGTCGGCTTCGACAGCAAGGCCCAGCGCAAGCGCGAATTCGCCGCCGAAATGGGCCTTCAGGCACATGCCCTGCGCATGGCCGCCGAGGGCGCCGTCGCCGCCTACGAGCACGTCGTTGGTGAAAGCTGGAAGCCCTACGAACGCCAGACCGAGAACCCCGGCCAGACCGTCAATCGTCAGGCAGCCGATCTCCAGATGGCGGCCCTTGGCTAAACCCACAATGGGGGGAGCTTCGGCTCCGCTCTATCCTCTCACACGGAGGCTGGTGTCCCTTGGGGGCACCGGCCTCTTTGCGTGTGCCAAAGATGGAAATAGGCCTGTCGCCCAGACCGCGCCAATCGCGGCCGTCACGAATGATGGTCCTGCTCCGGTCCTCGTGCCGCGAAACGGCTGCGCCGTCCTCCACTGACGTTGCGGCCCGCAAGCGATGATTCTCAGCTTCCCCATCGATCCTCTGCGGGTTCGCGGACCTGCGGTCCTGCGCGTGCGGACCTCGTGACGGCCGCGATTGGCGCGGCCGCGGATGGAGGTTTGAAATGGACAGGAAGAGCAGCAAGCCCCGCGTCGACATCTACGCGAAAATCACCGATCGCATCGTCGCGGACCTGGAAAAGGGTGTGCGCCCATGGGTGAGGCCGTGGAGCGTGGGCAATGCGAAAGGTCGCATCACGCGCCCGCTACGCCACAATGGCCTTCCGTATCAGGGCATCAATACCTTGCTTCTGTGGTCGGAGGCCGCTTCGAAAGGCTTCGTCTCTCCGACGTGGATAACCTTCAAGCAGAGCGTCGAACTGGGGGGTCATGTCCGAAAGGGGGAGACCGGCTCCATGGTGGTTTTTGCCAGCCGCTTCACCAGGACCGAAACCGATGCTCATGGCGAAGAAGTCGAACGGGGCATTCCGTTCCTGAAAGCCTACACGGTGTTTTGCGCCGACCAGATTGAAGGTCTGCCGCCGCACTATCATGCGGCGCCAGAGCCTGCTGCCGATCCTGTCCAGCGCATCGAGCACGCCGACCGTTTTTTCGACAACACCGGAGCGGTTGTGCGATATGGCGGAGACAAGGCCTATTATTCTCCCTCTTCCGACCATGTGCAGTTGCCGTCACCGGGATTCTTCCGGGACATGGCTTCATTTGTCGCTACGAGAGCCCACGAGACTCTGCATTGGACATCGGCTCCTCAGCGGCTGAACAGGGACCTCAGCCGCTACCACGAGGATCGCACGGATCGCGCGCGCGAAGAATTGCTCGTGGAGCTTGGTGCTGCGATGCTCTGCGCGGACCTCGATATCGTCCCCGAGCTCGAGCCGAGGCCCGATCATGCCGCCTATATTCAGGGCTGGGCCAGCCTGCTGGGCAGCGACAAGCGGGCGATCTTTCAGGCAGCCGCCCACGCGCAACGCGCGGTCAATTATCTCCACGAATTCCAGCCGCAGGCGGAAGAATTGGGGAGGGCGGCCTGATGTTACGCGCTCCGCTCTTGCAAGGGGAGGGCGCCGAGCCCTCCCTGATCCGCCTTCGTGTCCTGAGTCTGGGGCGCAGGTGTGCAATCGACCACGCTCGCCCTGATGGCGGCACATGGTCATTTCGGGCCTTTGGATTGCGCTATATTCGCCGATGCTCGCTGGGAACCGGTCGCCGTCGACGAGCATTTGCGCTGGCTATGTCGCCGAATGAGCTGCCCCTTGCCGGTTCGTCTCGGACGGCAATCTGCGCGAAAATCGCCTCTACGCCGCTGAGGGCAAGCGTTGGGCATCGATTCCCGCTTCTACCCGCACCGTCGACCGGCGCGCCAATGTCTTGATCGGCATGACCCGCTGGCAGTGCACGACCACAGCCGGCGGATCGAAACGATCCCGCGCCGGTTAGCCTCACGCGCTGGCGCTCGCTGCAGCATCCGGTCGCCACTCAATGGCTCGGAATCCGCCCAAAAGCGCCTGCATCGGCTGCCCCATCTACGCCAACAGCCTCTGGCGATCCATGCGTGACAATGACGCCGAGGCATGTCCCCGATGCTGTCGACGTTGACCGGGCAACTCGCACCGGCCTGCGCGGTATCGGCGGCGAGGTCTTTCTGCACCGATCCGGCGTTCCCCTTGGCGAAGTCGGTTTGTCGACGGCACAGGCCAGCTCGATTTGTTAATGTGAAGGGATGTGCGCCGTGTGATCGTCCAGCCTGGCAAGCGTCGTTGGCTACACCGGCACTGCACAGCAGGCTGAAGGCCCCGCCTTGCGGCGGACGCCTGTTCGGGCGGTAACCCGGAGCCGAAGCCTGATCAGCCGGCCCGTACCGGCGTCCAATCCAAGATGGCTATCGACGACTGCTATGCGGCCGTTCCTGCTTGAAGCAGCGGATTACCGGGCTCCTGGAGATTCGCCTCTCGGCCCCGTCGTCGTTCGACCGATATGAGGAGACTGGTGCGTCTTTCCGGCCACGGGGCCGTCGTTCTGCAATGACGCGTGACGGGGACGGCCGGGCTTGATGGCGCTCCAACGTGGCTGCGGTTGCGGCGATCATGCCGATAGGCTTCGCCTGTCGTCCTTGGCCGGGGTTTCATGGAAGGCCGCACCACCTGCGTCCTCGATGTGGCTGGTCTGACCGAAGGCCGTCTTCGCTTCGCTTCGCCTCGTTCTCAACCTGCAACAGCCGGTCGTGACTTTCTTCCCCTGCTGGCTTCGCCATCATTCCTCGCGGAACAAGAAAGCCTCGCCCTGGCTGCCCTTCACTGTCGTTCCGGCCCTTCGGGTGCGGGCCGATCGCCTCCGGTCTGTCGACCGCCATCGAGGTCGCGGTGGTCGCGGCCCGAGAAACTCAAGGAGACGACAAATGGCTACCATCGGCACTTTCACCTCAAACGGCAACTCCGGATTTTCCGGAGCCATCAAGACCCTCAACCTCAACGTCAAGGCCAAGCTGATCCGCGTCGAGAACCCTTCCGACAAAGGCCCTCACTTCCGCGTCTACTCGGGTAGCGTCGATCTCGGAGCCGCCTGGCAGAAGGTCTCCAACGAGGGCCGCGACTACCTCTCGGTCAAGCTGGACGACCCGAGCTTCCCCGCTCCGATCTACGCCACCCTGATCGAGGTGGAAGGCGAGGAAGGCCTGCAGCTGATCTGGTCTCGCCCCAACCGGGACTGAGGATCTCGCGCGAGGGCTCCGCCGCAAGGCGGGGCCTTCAGCCTTCTTCGGCAGGTGCACTTGAACGTCAGGCACGCATAGACTAAGTTGCATGGACTAAGTCATGGAGCCAGCAATGCGCACCGTCAATATCCACGAGGCCAAGACGCATCTGTCACGCCTTATAGACAAGGCGGCCAAGGGCGAATCTTTCATCATCGCCAAATCCGGCAAGCCGATGGTGAAGGTCGTCGCGATAGACGCTCCTGCGGCCGGCGAAATGCGTCGCGTCGGGTTTATGGCCGGGCAGTTTTCCGTTCCGGACGATTTTGATCGCATGGCCGGTGAGGAAATCGAGAAGCTGTTTGGCGGCGACGCATGAAACTTCTGCTCGATACCCATCTTCTGCTCTGGGCGGCGGGCGAGCCCGACAAGCTCCCGCCTGCCGCCCTCGCTGAGATCGAGAATGCCGACAACGACCTGACGTTCAGCGCTGCAAGTCTCTGGGAGATTGCGATCAAACGGGGTCTGGGCCGCGCTGATTTCACGGTCGATGCGCGTCTTTTGCGCAGGGCCCTGATCGACAACGGCTATTATGAGCTGCCAATCACAAGCGAGCATGCCATAGCCGTGGAGGGGCTTCCCCCCATCCACAAGGACCCCTTCGATCGGATCCTGATTGCTCAGTCGATCGTCGAGGGCATTACATTGCTGACCGTCGACGATCTGGTTGCACAATATCCCGCGCCTATCCGTCGCCTTTGATAACCTCCGCCCGGAGCCCGAGCCACAGATCGGCTGCTTCAGCGAGGCCTTCTTCCTGCCGCTCCCGCGCCGTTCATCGCCCGCCCAAGTTATTGTGAAAACGCGCCGAACAGAGACCCCAAGCACTGGACGCCCAAATATCTGATCCACTGCTCTTTCCAGGATTTTCGACGGGCCACTTCCGGACCCCATGCCATTACCCGGTCGGCCTGACGAGTGACGTCGAGCCGCTCACATTGCCACCCTGCCACGACGTCTCGGTTCTGGTGTCGGCGTTGGCGCGATGTGAACACGACCCTGCCTGCTAGGTCTGGGCAGATCCGCAGACTGCCCGTCGTTGGGACGGACGGTCGATCGAACAAGGCGCCGTCTCATGGCGATGACGCCGGTGACGGAACGCCATCTTCATTCCCGTTTCCGAAAGCACGTCCATCTGCGTCCTCGATGTGACTGGTCTGACCGAAGGCCGATCCCGCAGCGCGGGCTCTCGATCTTGTCCCGGCAACGGCCTGCGCGACTTTCTTCCCCTGCCGGCTGCGCCGCCATTCCTCGCGATCCAAGAAAGTCGCTCCCGGCCGCCTTCCACTTCGTTCCAGCCCTAAGGACCACCCCATTGCGCACGCGCAACGGGGACCCCGGTGGGTGCGGGTCGATCGCCTCCGTTCCACCGACCGTCATCGAGGTCGCGATGGGCGCGGCCCGACCAACAAAGGAATGAAACAAATGGCTACCATCGGCACCTTCACCTCCACCGGCAACGGTTTCACCGACACGATCAAAACCCTCAACCTCAACGTCAAGGCCAAGCTGATCCGCGTCGAGAACCCTTCCGACAAAGGCCCTCACTTCCGCGTCTACTCGGGTAGCGTCGATTATGCAGAGAGCGGGATTATGCGGAGTTATGGTCGCTGAAGTCTGGATTTGCCGGCGGTTGCGGCGGATTCTGCTCCGCATAATCTCGGAGCCTTCGGGCTAGTGAGATGGATGGTGTCGGTCTTAAAGTGCGAGCGTCTTTGGCCTATGCTAATCCGCATGATCATCTAGGCGAAAGCTACAAAGTTGGCGGAAAAGAGTGTTCCCTGGGATAACATCGCGCGCATTCGACGGCGGTTGGCCGATCTGAATGATGAGCGGATGGCGCTTGAGCGTGAACTGGAAGCGTTTGAGCAACAGCTAATTTCCGATAGCCAAGCCGACGTGGAGAAGCCAGCCTTCGCCGATGCACCTATTACCAACAGCTCACCGTCGATGGAAAAGGTGGAGTTGTTCCGGCAGCTGTTTGCCGGGCGCGCCGATGTTTTTCCGGTACGATGGGAAAATAGAAAGGATGGACGCACCGGCTATTCGCCTTCCTGTTCCAACGAGTGGGCGAAAGGAATCTGCGGCAAGCCAAAGGTGAAATGCGGGGACTGCCCGCATCAGGCTTTCATCCCATATTCCGAAGATATCATCGAAAAGCACCTCCGTGGCGGCGATGCTCGCTCAAGCGACTTTGTTGCCGGCGTATATCCATTGCTGCAAGACGAAACATGCTGGTTCCTTGCTGCTGACTTCGACAAGGAAAGCTGGGCGGATGATACCAGAGCTTTGCTGGCAACATGTCGTGCAAAAGGTATTGCCGCAGCCCTCGAACGCTCGAGGCCGGGAAACGGAGGCCATGTCTGGATATTCTTCTCCGAGCCCGTTCCCGCGAAGATCGCCCGACAACTTGGTGCCGCGCTGATAACAGAGACGATGGAGAACCGTCCCGAGATCGGCTTCACATCGTATGACCGTTTCTTTCCCAATCAGGACACGATGCCACTTGGCGGCTTCGGTAATTTGATCGCGCTTCCCTTACAAAGGAAGGCTCGAGAAAATGGCAACAGCGTTTTTGTCGATGGCGACTTGCGACCTTACGATGATCAGTGGGCGTACCTGTCGTCGTTGAGCAGGCTATCGGCAGACGAAGTCTTCAGGATCGCCGACGAAGCTGAATTGGCGGGGCGGGTCTTGGGGGTCCGGATGCCGGTTGATGACGAACATGCCGACGAGCCGTGGAAGATGTTGCCGTCACGTCGTAGCGAGCCACGGCGAATAGAAGCTGCTATCCCGCAAAGCATCAAGGTCGTAGTCGCAGATCAGGTCTACCTCGATAGGACGGAACTTCCGCCGGCGCTGATCGCACAGTTCGTGCGTCTGGCAGCGTTCCAAAATCCGGAATTCTATCGCGCGCAAGCAATGCGACTGCCGACATTCGGCAAGCCGCGGATTATCTCCTGTGCCGAGCTTCATCCACGCCATGTCGCGCTGCCACGAGGCTGCTTCGACGAAACTGTAGAGCTGATCAGGGGCCATGGCGCGATCGCCATTTTGGAGGATCTCCGCGAAGATGGAGAGGCTCTACCCACCGGCGTCTCGTTCCAAGGGGAACTGCGACGGTCACAATCGCGGGCCTTTGATGCTCTTGTCGCCAACGATAACGGCGTGCTCGCCGCCACGACCGCATTCGGCAAGACAGTTGTCGCAGCTGCACTCATAGCACATCGCAGCCGCAACACGCTGGTTCTTGTTCACCGCAGGGAGCTTCTCACCCAATGGGTAGAGCGTCTGAGTTCCTTCCTGAGCATCGAACCAAAGCAGATCGGCATCATCGGTGGCGGGAAAAGGAAGCCAACAGGGATCATCGACGTGGCGCTGATCCAAAGTTTGGTTCGGAATGGCGAGGTCGATGACATTGTCGGCAATTACGGTCATCTGATTGTCGATGAGTGCCACCATCTGTCCGCTTCAAGTTTTGAACTCGTCGCTCGCAGGTCCAAGGCGCGATACGTGGTTGGCCTATCAGCGACGGTCGCCCGAAAGGACGGCCATCATCCGATCATCTTCATGCAATGCGGCCCCGTTCGCCATCGGGTCGATGCGAGAGTTCAAGCTGCCGAGCGTGGTATTCGCCACCGTGCCCGCGACCGTTCGACGAAGTTTGAGTTGCCAGCGTCACTCGTCTCGGCCGAGCGCTCGTCAATGCCAGCGATCTATGCGGCCCTTGCGCAGGACCAAGGCCGAAATGACCTGATATTCGATGACGTGTTGAAATCCCTCGAGGCCAGACGTTCGCCCATCCTGCTAACGGAGCGGAAGGATCACCTCGATTATCTCCAGCAGAGGTTCTCGCCGTTTGTAAAAAACCTCGTGGTGCTGCGCGGTGGCATGTCGGCGAAGGATCGCAAGCAAGCCAACACGGCGTTGAATGTCGCAGACGATGATGAGCGCCTGATACTTGCGATAGGCCGCTATATCGGGGAAGGGTTCGATGACGCCCGGCTCGACACATTGTTCCTGACCATGCCGATCGCCTGGAAGGGAACTCTGGCGCAGTATGTCGGCCGTCTGCATCGCCAGCATGATGATAAGAAAGACGTCTTGGTCGTCGATTACGTCGATAGCACCGTTCCTGTGCTGGCCCGGATGGCCGCAAAGCGACGAGTGGGTTATCGTGCGCTGGGCTACGTGATTGAGTGATAGCGCCCCGCTTTGAGCGGAGCGCCGTGGTGCTGGTCAGCGTGACCAGATGAGCTTGTGCTCGCCCTTGTCACCCTGGACGAGGGATGCGTAGACCGGGGCCGTGAAGCACGGATCGTCGAGCTTGAGCGAGAGGTATTCGGCGCCCGTTTCCCGGGCGGTCCGGCTCCAGCCTGCTCCGAACTCGACGCCCGTTGCTGTGACGCGGAAGTCGGGTGCGCGGTCGTTGTCGCGGTCGCAGGGCTTGATGGTGGCCTTGACGTTGAGGGTTAGGGTCTTGATGGTGCCTGCGTATGCGCCGGTTTCGTCGCGGGTGAAGGTGCCGATCTGAGCCATTGTCGTATCTCCTGAGGTTGTTCGAAGCCGCCCGATGCGGCCTCGATGGCGGTCGACAGGCGACGGATTGGACGGAATGCATCCGCAGGACCGCAGCGTTACCGAAGGACGGCGGCAGCCGAGCTTGTTGGCTCGCGAGGAATGACCGCTTGCGGTCAGGGGAAGAAGGTCGGCGGAGCCGTTGCAGGCCAAGGCCGGACCGGCGCCAGACCAGCCCAAAAGAGAGGCCGTATGGGGGACTTTCGCGCCGTCAGCAGAGAACGACGTGAATGATCGATGTCTCCTCATCAGCATGATCAGCGCCGCCGCGGGTGCATCACCACACCCGTCGTCGCAGCCGCCGTCTCCCGATGCACAAGACACGCTGCGCGTGCCTCTTTTAGCAAACCCAGGGGTGATGCTGGAAAAGCTGCCCGCCGACGCTGGAATGGCTTTGAAACCTCCGATTTGTTGCTACGCGCCGGACTTCCCCGGCGTCAACAAGCAAATCGAGGAAATCAGCGTGACAAAGCGAAAGTATAGACATCGCCGCAGTGTCGATGTTCGGATCAACTGGCTACAGCCACATGTTGACAGGTTCAAGGAGTGGCTTTCTCAGCAGAATTATTCCCCCGCAACGATCGTCGAGGTGGTGCGTCTACTGGCACTATGGGGTGACTGGGTACGAGCGACCGTTTTCGACATTGGCGCGCTCGCGGTTGGCTTCTCTGCATCGGCGTCGGTGTTCCAGGGCAGCAAAAGCGCGCGCGCTCCGCAGGGTGCGGCCGCGCTGTTCGTCTCTTATTTGCGCGAGAAAACATTCTGCCTGCAGAGCTGCACACGTCGCTGGAGGAGACCAGGCCAGCACTTGCCGCGTTCCGGTTCTGGATGAAGGAGCAGCGTGGTATCAAGGATTCCACGCTCGATACCTATCAGCCAATCTTAATCGACCTTCTGTTGTCGCTCGGCACTGATCCAAAGGTTTATACGGCGACCGCGATCCGTGGCTTCGTGCTCGACCGCGCGAAACCGCATGGCCGCGCTCGGGCTCAGGGTATCACTGTCGCATCGCGCGCCTACCTCAAATACCTTGTGGCGATCGGGCGATGCCCCGCTGGCCGGGAATATGCGGTTCCGAGCTTTGCAAGCTGGCAAATGGCACCGACACCGCGCTTCCTTGGGCAAAGCGATATCGACCGGCTCCTTGCCGCTTGTGATGGCGAAGACCGGTAACGTGATCGCGCCGTCTTGCTGCTCTTGGCTCGGCTGGGTCTCAGGGCGAGCGAGGTCGCCAATCTCACCTTTGGTGACATCGATTGGAAGCATGGTCGAATAACGCTTGATTTAAAAACGGGCGAGCCGTGGAGCGGTTCCGATAAGATTGTGGACTTTCCGTGTATTCTGGGCGCATTCTTGCGCCGGGGAGAAGGGGCTTGGATAAATCCCGCTATAATGATCGGTCGAGCCCGTGGCGCAAGCGTACTGGCGCAGGACGCTCGCTCGTACGGCGCCGGGCCAGCGTGCCGATGCGGCTGGTCTTCGTGACCATGGCTGCGGCTTTCGCTCTGGTGACGCAGTTTGTCATGCATAACAGCGGATCGCTGCCGGAAATCAATCTGCAGAACTTAATCAAGCCGAGGCCGGCAGCAATTGCTGGGATCGCATCTGTGATCGACGGCGACACGATCGAGATCCATGGCCAGCGCATTCGCTTCAATGGTATCGATGCACCGGAGTCAGCACAGCAGTGCGACGCCGCCAACGGCTTCCAGTATCAATGTGGCGCCAAGTCCGCCGCCGCTCTCGATGCCTTTCTCGCCGCCTCCCGACCGATCCAGTGCATGTTTGTGTCATGGGATCGGTACGGCCGCTATGTTGGCAATTGTAGCCGGGCCGATGGGGTCAGCGTCGCCGCCTGGATGGTCGAGAACGGCCAAGCTCTTGATTGGCCGAAATACAGCCAAGGTGCCTACGCCATGCTACAGGAGAAGGCCAAGGCGGCAAGGGTTGGCATCTGGGCAGGAACGTTTGAAGCGCCTTGGGATTGGCGTGCCGAGCATCGCGCTGACAGCGAACAGCCATCGACGATCGCTCCCCTGCTCGCAGCTTCGCCCAGTGCCTGCAATATCAAGGGCAACATCAACGCCCGCGGTGAGCACATCTATCACATGCCCGGCCAAGAGTATTACGATCGCACGGTCATAACGACCAACAAGGGAGAGCGGTGGTTCTGCAGCGCGGAAGAAGCGGTGGCCGCCGGTTGGCGCAAAGCAAAGCGTTAAGCCACAGGGGCAGGGTGCCCTGTTTTTTACTGCGCTGGCGCGGGCGGTGCAACATCGGCGAAGGCCCCGAAACTGCGACCATGCGGCAGCAGCGTCAAGATCACTGACTTCCGACTGGCGACATCGACCCGGCGCGGGCGACATCGCGCCCGCGCCGGGTCGACGGCAAGGTGGTCAAGGCGAAAACGGCTAGACCGAGCAGGGTCACCCAATGGCACCGCATCAAGTGCTTCAACAGCCTCGCCGAAACTTGGCAGAAGCACGCAAGGGCATGACGGTCGCGGTCTTGGGCGCATCCACTACACCAGTGGACGGACAACGCGGCATCGAGCGCTACAGCTCCGAAATCGTTGTCGGCGCCGTCGAATTCCCCGCTTGACCCAAGCGCGACAGCTCCAACCAGAGCGAGGACACGAACGACTTCGCCTGGCTCCCGTCGCCCCAGCGGCTACCCTGTCAACCAGACGGGATCGCTTCTGCGTGTCGGGTAGGCGGATCGCGGCTGATAGCCGCGCATCCGCTTGGCGCGCAGAAGCTCGAGGAAAAGCTCGACGGCTTCGCCCTCGGTATCGAAGGAGTGCTGTACCGTGCGGCCGGTGGTTCCGATCCGGCCCCAACGGCGGACCAGGCAGGTCTGGCCGAACAGGGTCTCCTCGATCGACAGCGCATAGAAGCGCGCCATGTTCCGATCCGCGTCGCGGCGTTCGATCCAGAGGCGATAGAGCTGCGCGATCATTGCGGACAGAATCGCGCAGCCGGACGCGCGCGTCCAATGAATGGTTTGAATCAGCGGACGCGGATCGATTCACTCTCGTGATGGATGGAACCGAACGCTAGTCGTTCAGCAGCGTCTTTGATGGCCTTCCCCGGAGAGATGTAGCCAATCCTCGTTGGGCCCGAGTCATGGGCGGTCGGTCGTAACGAAAATCGACGCTGATTGGCGCGTCTGGCTACTTTCGCTGCCGAGCAAGGAATTCCGTTATCAGGCCCTGCACCACCTCCTGCATGGTTGTTCTATTGCGCGCGCAATGGACCTGCAGCTCGATCATCTGCGAGACCGGAATGCGTGTGTGCAGCCGGGCTGTTCCGCCGTCTGCCTTTGGCCTTTCGAGCTTCGCTTTCGCCGCTCCGGCAGACTGGGTTCTCGTCTGCTGCTCGAGGCTGTCCGTTTCGCTGATGCTGGACTCCACTATGGCAGCCATGTTGCGTGAGAACGGATCATCCGAACGGGCACGTGGTTTCAAGGCGGGCAGCGGCAGCTGGTTTGCGGTCCGATCGTTTTTCTCGTTCATTGGGGGGTGGCTCCGTTCAGTTTGCTGATGATCTCGGCGGTCAGGGCATTCGTCTGGTCGCGAGCATCCTGCACGGCCTTGTTCACAGGCTGGACTTCGTAAAGCGTCCCGGCGGTTGCGATTGAGGCGAAGGTCGGCCGCTGCGACAAAAAGGTCTCAAGCACGCTGGCATCAGCCTGCCGCAACAACTGGATCGCTGTGCGGAAGGCCATCGTGTTGTGCTCGATCCCCGAAACCATGTTGAGCATCACCGCGTAAGGAATTTTGCGGTGGCGCCCTCCAAGCGAGCGGATGTGCCGGATCAGACCGAGGCATTGCTTGACATCGAAGACGTGCGCTTTCGTCGGAATCAGCACGAAGTCGGCGTTGGCGACGGCCGGGCCGAGTGCGGCCACGGCCGTGCCCTGGACATCCACCAGCAGCAGGTCCTCGGCGTCGGATTGCGCCAGGCGATCGATCAGTTCGTCGGTCGAGCCGATGGGAATGACGTCGATGTTTGAAAGAGCGTACCCGGCGCGGCGACTGTTTTTGCTCCACTCCACCGCGGACAGTTGCGGATCGGTGTCGAGCACCGTCACCCGATGACCGGCGGCGGCGAATTCGCCAGCGAGCAGGATGGTGGTCATGGTCTTGCCGACCCCGCCTTTGGGAGAGGCCACTGTGATTTGCACCGCGCGTTGTTCCGGCATTGTTTTTTCCCAATGTTCGCGTTCGACTTTGGCGTCAAGGCACATAGGCGATTTGGCGCCAAAGTGACTTTCTTGCATTATGCCTATGCGCCGATGCAACAAAGTGCCAAGGCACATAAGTGTCTACGTGATAATATAAATTTGCGCATCGGTGCAATGTTCCGTGATGCATAATTGGTTCTGGACTAGCGAGTCATCGGATCAGTATAATGTTGTATGGTGAATTGACAAGATACGCAATTTGGGTCCAAATTGGCTGAGCAGGTCGTCGCTTCGCTTCGACCTGGACCGTCTTCGACGTGAGGCCCATCCGCCATAGCGAGGAATTTTGGACACCAGCGCCGCCCACAAGGACACTCGAAAGCGTTCCCGGATCGATATCGGGCCGGAGGCAGGCGCGCTCCTGGATGAGGCCTGCAAGGTGTTCCAGCTTGACCGAGCGGAGACGTTGCGGCGCATTATCCGGGCCAGCCTGGATGTCGGTCCCGCTCTGTCAGCTGAGAATTCACGCACTGTCGCGGCGTTGGCCTCGCAACTCCGGATGGTCGGCCGAAACCTCAGCCAGCTTCTCCATGCCATTCATTCCGGCCACGCTGCCCCCATGGAGGCGGCGTTGCCGATATGGGAAGCGCTGGATGAGAGGGTGAAAGCTGTCGACGCCGAATTGACGGCGATGACGATCGCGCATGGCCTGAAACTTCGGAAGGCGGCGCATCTGCTGGATGGTGAGGGCGCGTGAACCTCGACCAGTCTTCCATACAGGCCATAGCCGATCGAATTCGCGCGAGCGCGGCTTTTGAAGACGAGAACCGCAAGCGCCGGCATCGGGCCATGTTGTCCTTTGCTGGAAATGACGATGATTGGTTGCTCAAGACGATTCGCAGCCGGAAGGGGGAGGGCGGTTTCGGGGCAAGCCAGCCGCCTGAACCGGCCGTGCCGCGCTCGTCTCCCGGGGAGCTGGAGCCGCCGCGCGGTAAAGCCGGGCGACTAAACCTCGCCCCGCCAACGAAGCGGCGGAAGCTCGCCGGCGGACCTGCACCGAGGGCCGCTGCCGACAAGCTGGCGGCCGGGTATCAGCCGGCCGTTCTGAAGGTGATTTCCTACGGGCATGGCGTCACAAGGGCAGCCGCCATCGGTCAATATATCCAGAAGGAGGGCGTCGCGCTCGAGACGCATGACGCGCGTATCCTGGCAACGCAGGAAGTCGTTGCCGAGGAAATGAAACAGTGGGGCAAGGGTTTCGACATGCGGCGGGAGAGCGAGGATGTTGCGACGTTTCGGCTTTCGCTGGCAGGGCAGGAGAATGCCGAGCGCCTTTCACAGGCAGTTCAGGCAGGTTTCGCCGGCCACGGTTTCGCCTATCGTATCGACACACTGCAGGACGGATCGAGCGTCGCGCGCGTCGTCGCGACCATGGCCGGACACAGCGTCGTGCGGGGTGAGAACGGGGACGACAAGGTGAAGCATCGGTTTCACCTTTCCGATCGGCGACAGCAGGATCGCCAGTTCTCGGCCCCCACCCGGGTCATGATCGCCACGCGGATCTCCGAGGCGCTTGGGGTCAGGGAGGTTGCCGTTTCGGTGAAGCCAATTGGGGAACCCAGCCACGGCAAAGCCGGTGTCGTGTTCCAGCTCTCGCGCCTTACCCATGACGGAGCGGCGATCGGCGCTGACGGCGTCACGATCGCGTCTGAGGAGGCGGTCCGGCAGACCGCGCAGTCCTGGGACAAGACGCTGAATTCCTACAAGCCTCGCGACACCATGCATATGATCCTGTCGGCCAAGGCAGGTGAGGACGGACAAGCCCTGGTGAGGGCCGCACGTGGGTTCCTGCATGAACAGTTCCCCAATCACAAATTCGCCTTTGGGATGCATGCCGACATGGCCGAGGAGGGCGGCCATATTCATGTCCATGCCATCGTCGCGGTGAAGGGTGAGGATGGTCAGCGATTGCGACCAGGTCCGGCCCAGCTTCGCGAATGGCGCGCGCTCTATGCCCAGCATGCACAAGCGCAGGGCATGAAAATCGTCGCGACTTCCGCGGCCTATCGAGCGTCATCACAAAGCTATGGTCCGCGCGACAAGGCGATTGTCTCGGCGGCCGACAAGCCACGGCAGGGCAGGGAAGCGCGGGATCGCGCCTATGCACGGGCGAACCCGCACGTCATTCAGAAGGCCCGCCAGCGGATCAACCATGCCAAGGCCAACCCAATAAAAATACCGGTTTCGGCTCGCCAGCTGAAAGCCACGCAAGCGGGCCTTCAGGACTGGCAATCTGTCGCTGCAGCTCAACCAAACAACGCGATGGCGAGTCAATTCAATGATCGGATGACGCAAGCCGTCAGGTCGGGTACTATTGTGACGGCTATTCGGGATGGAAAGGGTATTCGAATGAGTTCAGATGCCACCGCGGATCAAATGCGGGAAAACCTAAAGGAGATCAACGAGACCGTTAACAAGACCGCCGCCATGATGAACGGCCAGACAAAGGCCGAGTTCTTGCGACGCGCAGCGCCGACAATGGAACTACTGGCGATCCGAACAGATCTCAAATCTATGCAGGAACGCGGTGTGACGCACATTTCGCATGAAGAAGCGCATCAGATCGCCGGATCACGAAGTGAAGCGCTTATCGCAAGAGCATGGGAGATGGAAGATCAACAGTATAGGACCAAAGATCCGTCGGAATGGACGGATGTTGATGTAGCGGCGTTCGCAAGATCCGTGCAACGCTCAGATGATGAATTTTATTCGAAAAGAAACGCGGAAGATGAGCCCTTTGCTGAACATGTTAAAGATTATACTTGGGAAAAGGCGCGACAAGAATATGGTCCTGCTCAACATGAACCAGCGGTCGTGCAGCTCACAAATCGTGCACGTGAGATCGAGGCTACGGAGCACCTAGAGGCACAGCGCGCGAACGAAATCCGCAATCGTGCCATCGAGCAACAACTTCGTGATGAACATGCCGGCTCAATCGATCCGACATCGCTTGAGCAGGTTGCACAAGACCGCGAAATGGTTCGCAATGCCGAAAGCATCGCGGCGAAGGAAGCTCGCGAGGCGCAGGCTGCAAGCGAGGCCGCTCGCGCATTGGCGCAGAATCCGTCCGAACGGCTCGATCCAAACACGGTCAAGGGCGAACGTCTCGAAGAGCTGCAGCGCCTGCAATCGAAAAGCATCAACACCTCACCCGTGAATGGCAAGGAACCGGATTCACATAAGCCGCAAAAGCAATAGTCACCTCGCCATGCAGCACCGTTTAGGCTCGTTGTTCCCTAAGCCGGGCTCTGGCAGCGGCTCCGTTCGGCCCACGCTCGCGTCCAAACGCGGATGTACTCCGAGGAAAGGCGAGGATTAGACACCTCGTGATTATGCAACCTCCTTCACCCGGATTTCTATATCCAAGTGAGCGGAGGCGGCGATGTTGACGAGCGCGTCAAGCGAGAACTTGGCGAGCTTACCGCGCAGCAGATCATTGATACGAGGGCGCGTCAGGCCGAGCCGCTTGGCGGCTTCCTCCTGGGGAATGCCCCAACGCTGGACTGCCTTACGGATTTCGTAGAGCAGCGCCGAGCGCGCTTTAAGGTTTGCTGCCTCCTGTTCGGTGTCCGCCAGGGCGTCCCAGACGTTCTCATAGATTTCTACGTTCATCGTTCTGCCTTCCATCGTTTTAGCCGTTGAGCCGCCAGATCGAGGTCTTTTTTGGATGTGGCCTGTGTCTTCTTCTGGAACGCATGAAGCACCAAAACGCGGTCCTCCAGCGTTGCCAGATAGATGACGCGGAACGCTCCCGATGCCTCCCGGACTCTGATTTCCCTGACGCCGGCCCCCACGATCTGCATAGGCTTCCAGTCGTCGGGATCGTCGCCGCGCTGGACAAGTTCGAGCTGCCAGCCGGCCTCTATCCGCGCATCGTCAGGAAACGCTCGAACATTCGCTCTGCTGCTTCCAAGCCATTCAATCACCTTCATCGGGGTGCACTGTATCGGTTTTGATACAGGTTGGGTAGAGTGAAAATCAATCGCATTTTACGGACCAGCAATCAGCTCACGTCCCCACCCAGAACCGGGAGGCGCAACGAAACGGTTCGATGCGCCCGCCATCGGATTAGGGACGCTTCGTCTTGTTCTCACACTCGACATAGGCACTGAAGACACAAATCGCTAATTTGTATTCAACTGAATTCACGTCCTAGCGATCGCCGTGACGTCTAATTTGATCCTGCAGCGCATCAAGAGCGGCTGACGGTACCCCGTCGACATCTCCGCTATCCACTGACGGTGACAGGGAAAGAGCGCCGGCCTCCACGTCCTGATCGAGCGATGCGAGCAGCGCGGCGATCGACATGGACTTGTTTCCCGGCCGGACTTGGAATTGCAAGACACTCGCCTTGCCTTCAGACGCACTCGGGTCGGACGTCTTTGATGCTGCCGGCGCCGATCGCCGGCCAAGGGTGGGAAGCGGCCGCGGCGCATCATCAGCCGTCTGATCGGTCCGCTTCGGCTTCAACTCCGGAACTTCAGCGGCGACCTCGCTCTTTGCTTCAGCCTCACCGCCCGTTGGACGGCCTGAGCTTGGCAGCGCCTTTGGTGCGTCCGCGCTGTCGCTCTTTACTTTCGGCTTTAACGCGACGGGATCAACCCTTTCAGCCGCCGCACCAGTCGCAGGCGGCACCGCATCGGCATAGGCTGTATCGCCTGAAACCGGTGCTTCGACGGTATCGGGTTCCCCCAACTCGAAAGGTGCCGCCGGCGCGTTGTTAGCCGCCGCTTCGACCTCCGCCATGGAGCGCAGCGGAAGATCCTGCCATCGTGAGAGAGGCGGAACCTTCAAGCGCCGGTGCCGAAATTCCTGATAGGTCGCCTTATAGGGAGCGTCCTTATAATAGGTGATCTTGCGCACCATGAAACCAGGGGGGCTCGAGCCCAGAACCACGGCCTGCTTCGCCGGCATTTGCCGAAGCTCCGCCGCCGTCCGGAACGGCCTTTCCTGATAACTTAAACTCTTGTCTCGGGCCCCAAATATACCTTGACCAGCCCTGATGATCGCTGTGGGCACCTCGATCGTGGTCGGTCCCAGCATTACAGAGACATGTTCCGAGGTCTCCACGTCGTTCATGCGGATGAAAAGCTTCACCTGACACGCGGTCACCGTGGTCTGCCGCGTCGCTTTTCCATAGACTTCGTCAAGCTGGGCTAGATCCTGCAGGATCAGGACCATGCGAAAGCCATAGCCCGCGTTGATCGCCAGCTTGGAAACGATAGACTCCATTTTGCCGAGCTGGCGAAACTCGTCGATCATCACCAGGACCTGATATGGCTCGTCCGGGCCTGGCGAGGAAGCCATCAGCACATCATGGATTTGCTGAACCAGGAGTTTGATGATGGGCCGGAACACGTCGAGCTGCGCCACCGAGCAGCCGATGAAGAGAGCCGTCGGGTCCTTGCGAAACTTCGAGATATCGAAATCGGTCGACGCCGTAGCGGCTGCAACGAGATCATTGGTCCAGGGGTTGAGAGCCGCCGTCAGGTTGAAGTAGGCCGAGTTTCGCGTTTCCTTTTCCAGCGCAATGAACTGGTTGAGCCCGTGCACGACCCACGAAGGCAGATATTTTTCCTCGTCATTGCGGATATTCGTCAGCACCCTGAGAAAATCCACGCCGGTCGAAAGAAGCATCGCGACGGCGCGCAAATGACGCTGCCCCTCATAGCGTGGTGACGTCAGCACATAGCCTATCATGGCCGAAAGCAGCTGCCGGCCGGCGCGCGCCCAGATCTCGGAACTTCCTGTCGCCTCGGGGATGATGAAGGAGGAGACCACCGCGCAGTCCGTCGGCATGCGCGCATCGCGCCGGATGAAATCCAGCGGATTATAGCGATGCGAATCCTGCTCGCCGGGCGAAAAGAAAAAGACCTTGTCGCCGAGAGCCTGCCGGTGTGCACCGAACGCCTCGAAGTTCTCCCGCTTCGGATCGAACCACACCGAGGATCCTCGCCACATATAACCGTTCGGAATGACAAAGCTGACGCCCTTGCCGGATCGGGTCGGCCCGACCACCAGGACGTGCGCGGGCTCGTCCGAGCGGATCGTCGCGCCACCCATCTTGCCGAGGATCAAGCCTTGCTTTGCCAGCAGGTTTTTCCTTTCGGCGTCCATGATCGTGCCGAACCGCGCATCGCCGTAGCGCTTTGGCTTGCGGTTGATCAGGCTTGCAAAGATCAGGCCGACGCCGATCGCCACGACAACCGCGACCGCGATCGCGCCCCGGATGATCGTCTCGCTCTGCGTGGGATGATAGGCCAGGCGCTGACTGAAATGCTGCCAGGCAACGAACAGGCCGCTTAGGCTGCGTTGCGCGTTCTGGTACTTTAGAAGCCCCCAGCGCGAGGCGCCTTCAGAGGGGAGGGCGGGATTCCACCGCCATGTCGCCACCAGCTCGTAGGCCAGGCTCCAAAGGGCAAGGAAGGCGGCGAGGCCGATGAGGCCGAGGAGAAGCCTATAAGCGAATACGCGAGACATTCTGGGGAACCTTTCTGGCGGCTCTCCATTCGGTCATGCGGTTGAACCAGATCGCCGAAGTTCCGCGCCAGCCGCCCCGGCGCGTTTGTTGGATCACAATCGGCAGGACCGACCGCACGTAATCGATGATCTCTGCCTTGCTCAGCCCGAGCCCAGCCTGCATGACCATCAATGCTAGCTGCTCAAACGCACCGGTCGGGCTGTCCGCATGGATCGTCGTGATCGATCCGGGATGACCTGTGTTGACGGCGCGCAAGAACGAATAGGCTTCCGCTCCCCGGATCTCGCCCAGGAAGATTCGATCCGGCCGCAACCGTATGGCGGCTTGCAGCAGCGTTTCAACGGTCACGTGCGCCAGGCCCTGGTCGCCCTTTGATGCGACGAGGGGCAGATAGTTGGGCTGGTGTGGTTTAACCTCTCGCGTATCCTCAATGGTGAGGATCCGCTCATCCGAAGGCACCTCGTGCAAAATCGCGTTCAGAAACGTCGTTTTGCCCGACGATGTGCCTCCTGAAAGCAAGATCGAGTACCGTTCCCGCACGGCCAGGCGGAGGAAATCCTCGATCTTGCCGGCGTCGAGATATTCGCAAAGGGCGCTGTCGGTCTCGCTCAATTCGCCGGGATCCTGGACGGAGATCGTATCGAACGACCCCCGCTTCCGGTAATCATCAAGGCGCATATCCTTCACGACCTGCTTGCGGATCGCGAAGGCGCCTCCTGTCGGCGTCGCCGGCGCAAGCACGCCCTGGAAGCGTTCGCCGCCGGGGAGGGCGGCCGAAAGCAAGGGATTTTCCTCGCTGATCGATTGCGAGGATGATGCCGCTATACGTTCCATGAGGTAAGTGATCGCGGCGCGGTCGAGCTCGGGGACGTCGAAGGGCTCCATATGTGTCGAGCCAACAATTTCGACCCACACAAGTCCAGGCCCGTTTGCACAGATTTCGACCACGCGATCGTCGTCGAGCCAGCGCCGCACCGGCTCCAGCGCCTTATTTAGAAAGACGGTTCTTTGCTGCCCGCTCACGTCGTATCTCCGTCAACGCCTCGCGTACCGGGTCCGGATAGAACTCCGAAAAATCGAGGTCCCGGCGGACGAACACCATGATGCGCGACCCCTGATCGACATGGATCGTGGGCGCGATATTGATCGAATTTCGAAGCGCCTCTTCGGCAATGCGGTTGAGGCTTTGTGAGACCTGTTGCGCGCCGATCTGGCGGGCGCTCTGCAGGTATTGATTGGGCTGCGTCTGGATTGTCACCGTCTGTCCGGTCTGCGGGTCCGTGGAGGTCTGGTTGGTGTTTGACCCATTCTGGTCGTTGCCAAGGTTGGCGATGAATTGTGTCGCACCGCCCACGACACTTAAAAGGATCGCCGAGCCGAAGCGCTCGAAATAATGGTTGTCGACCTCGCCCGGCATGCCGCTGCGACCGAGCTCGTCGGTGCCCGTCGAACCGAGCTGCACCGACATGCCGTCCGATCGAAGCAGGCGTGTCCACACTATGAACACCCGCGTTTGGCCGGTTGCGAGGCCACTGCGATATTCACCGATAAGGCGGGAGCCAGCGGGGATCAAAACCCTGCGACCGTCGAACGACCACACATCCTCCGACACGACGGCCCGAACCATACCGGCAAGATCGCTCTGGATCGCGGTCTCGAGTACGCCCTTGATCATCGTCCCTTGGGCGACCAGAGCGTCCGTGCGCGGGTTCATCGTGGCCTTCGATGTATCCGCTCCGCTCTGGCTCGCCCTTGCCAAAAAACGCCGATTGGGGTCCTCCTCGCCCTCGCCTGCGTTTCCGGCCGCCGCTGCATCCGTACCATTGCCGCCCAGTGCTGACGCACTGCCAGGCGCATCGCCGCTATCGACGACGAGTTGCTTGGCGCGCAGGCGCTCCCATTTGCGCCGCTCCTCTTCTTCTTGCCTGCGCCGTTCTTCCTCAGCCAGACGACGGGCCTCGGAATCATCCTGCACCTGTGGTGGAGCTGCAGGCGGTTGCAAGGCTGGCGGAGGGGGAGGCGGAGCCTCTATCGTCGACGGCGGCTGCGCCGGCGCAGCCGGCGGCTCCTCGGGAGCCGTCGGGATTTTCAGGGTCCCGTTGTCAAGCTGGGGACGCGGCGTATCGAGCCCAGGTGCGGGAAACTGTGTGGTGTGAAACTCCTCGCCATCCGACGCCGTCAACAGCGGCTTGTCTGGCGCACGCGTCGCCGCATAGATCATCCAGCCGGCGAAGACCACCGCACCCAGCGGCACCACGATCTTGAAGAATGTGCTCGCCCCGAATTTTGGCGGGGCGACCGCCGTGCCTTCCTCGGCGAGCATTCTGTACTCATTGGGAGATGGCATCAGGCCCCCTCACTTTCCGAACAGTCCCACCGCCGACACGCTGCGGCTCGTAAGGTTCAAGCCCGGTCGGTTCGTTCACATTGTTCAGTCTCAGATTGAAGACGCAGGTTGCTTCGTTGCCGTTGCGCAGCGTCCATTGGTAATTGACCTTGTCGACGACGATGTACGCGCCCTCGCGGCGATAATTCACAAGGGTCTCATTGCGCTCGCTGTCGACGACATAGATCGCCGGCACTTCCCTTGCCGGATCGAAGCGGAACCAGGTCTTCACGCCGTCGTCGTAGATCACGAGCGGCTTATTTGCCGACGACCCCTTGTAGGCATAGGACGAGTTGGCGTTTTCGGCCTTGAAACCCTGCCGGTTCGGCTGTGCCGCCCGGGCCCGGGCCTCGTCCATCAGCGCCGCGTCCGACACCTCTTCGGGATAGCGGAACTTGATCGCATAGACTTGTTGCGCAACCGGCCGAAACTCGCCGTTGAGGAAGAACACATAGCTGCGCTTGTTCGTCAGGACGTTGAGATTTCCGCCCGCATTCTTCTCGATCGGCTTCACAAACAGCACATTGCCCTTCTTGTTGGGCTCGATGCTCCAGGCCGGGACGTCGCCAGCGCCGAGGGTTTCGATTTTCTCGTCATCGCCGAATTCGATCATGGTCGAGGCGCCATAGCTGGCCGGCACCGACACCACATCGTCCTTCTGATACCAGACGAAGCGAATGCGACTGTCACGAGATCCCGCCCGAGGGGTCTGTTCGGCAAGGGCCGGCTGAACCGCGCAAACGCCGAGCCCGATTGCCATCAGGATGGCGGCGACCTTCATTGCGGTGTCTCCGCGGTGGGTGCCGGCGCCGTCTCCTGATCGCGCCGATATTCGAGCACCTGGAAGCCGAGCGGATTTTGAAAGCGGATCTCGTTTTTGGCCGGCACGCCGGTGTAGCGGAACCGGATCAATGACACCCAATGCCGCTGCACGGTGTTCGCCTGGCTCTTTTCCTCCGTCATGAACCGGACCAGGGCGGTCCTCTGGTTGGGAAACGTCACCGACTTCACGGTCACAGCCACGACGGTGTTTCGCCCGTACAGCACGACGGGGTTCGTCACCTTGTTTGCCGGGCTGAAAAGCTCGACGAGCTCCCTCGAGGCATCGCCGGCGCTCAGCAATTGCGCGAGATCGAAGTTGTCCTTCAGCGCCTTCGGATCGTAGGTCTCGCGAGCCTTCACATAACGGACGATATCGAACATCCCCATCGACTCGTCCTGCTGCAAAGGACCGTCGGCCAGCGGCCGCTTGACCTCGACAAACCCGGTGGATTTGTCGACCACCACCATGTAGGGCTCATAAGTCTTAAGCGGCAGCGCAAGGATCAGCGCGCCCACCGCTGCAACGGCAATGACCGAGGCGACGCTTGCCACACACCACGCCAGAGATCGCGACCAGCGATTGCGCCGCGCGATATCTTTTTCCCAGATTGCCGCATCCACGTAGTACGGCAAGGGAGACTCGGTTTCCTTCGCCGGTCGCCCAGCGTTTTCCTTCACATCGCTCATTGGTGCCCCAAACCTATGCGGGATCCGTCAGCTTTCGGGAAAGCCGTGCATATTCCGCTGAATTCTCATACCTTCTCTGTGCGAGGCTCACGCGTGCCCGCTCGCGACCCGCCAGGCGTTCCTGCCGGGTGCTCCAGCCCAAGCGTCCCATCAGCCTGCGCTGACCGGCTTGGCCCATCGCTGCGAAGGCGCCGCCGTAGAAGCGCCCAAACGAAGGCGTTCCAATACCAATTCCGCCCGCGAGAGAGGCGGCAACGTTGGTGATTTGCGACAGCAGCAGCACGCCAACAAGGCAGATCAGGATCAGCGGCGCGGCTTCGGTCAAGGTCGTTGTCGCAGCGCCGTTCGACCGGTTGACCGCGTCAAAATAGGTCTGGGTGATCGAGACGAAGAATGCGCAGAAGGCGTAGACCAGAATCTGCACACACATGTACTGAACGATCGCGGTTATCCAGCCAGCGAAGAACCGGGTCGTGTAGCCGAACAGCATAAGAATGATGAACACTGGGGCGAGCGCCAGCAAAAGCCAAAGAAAGATCTTCGACAGGATGATGAGGAAGATCGCATAACCGATGAGCAGCGCGCCGACGACAAGGATGATCGCCGCCAGCACATAGCCGCCGAAGTTCAACACCCCAAGGCTCTTGATAAAGGCAGAGGTGGAGTTGGCGAGCGAATCCCAGATGTTTTGCAGGGCCGTCTGCACGGAGTTGACGGAGTTCAGCCCGGCCGAAGTCCCAGTCACATTGGCCGACACGCTCGTGAGAAGGCTGTTCCCGATCGCGGAAGGTGTCTCATTCGCGAATGAATAGGCATATGTTTGAAAGTCCCCCCAGCTCGTCGCCAGAGCGTAGATGACGAAGGCGCGGAACAGGCGCCAGACCATCTCTTTTCCCGATCCGGTCGAGGTTCCCTGCCAGATGCTGATGGCCCAAAATATGACGTACAACGTCAGCATCAGGCCGGCGACACCCACCTGTCCGCCGCCGGTCAAGGCGGACGCGAGGTTCTGGTAGGCTTGCGATACGTAGTTATTGCCGAATTGGTCGACCTGTTGCAGAAGCGTCGTGATATTGAAGTTCATTTTTTCGCCATCCCGCCTGGAAACAGAGATGGATCGCTATTGAGTGCCTTCATCGGGCCGCACTCGAATGGCTTCGCCGCTTCTGTTTTTGGGTCGAGCGCCGCGAACGCCAGTGGCTGCATCGGTCCCTCCTCACGAGAGCACGGAGCCTTGAGTGGCTTGTGGCTGCATCCCGAGGTTGCGACAGCGCCAATGGTGGCGGCCGCTAATAGAAGAAAGCGCAGGGTCATTGGCCGGACTTGTATTCGAGCCCCCGCGAGGCCTGCGTGATCAGGTTCATACGATCGATGTTTTCCTGATTGGCGGCAGCCGTAGCCGTGTTCACCGCGCCGATCAGCTCGTTCACGGTCAGACCCGTTTGCACCATGATCTGGCTGTTCTGATCGATCGAGCCCTTGATGTCCTGTGCGGTGCCGATCCGCTGAGCGCCCGACTGAAAAGCGCTGGAACGGGTCTTCACCCCGTTTTGCGAGGAGTCGACCAGTCCGGTGACCGTGGCCGCGACGTTCACCAGGGCGCTGTAGTTCTTATCCATCTGCGTCGTCTGACCATTGATCAGGCCCGAAATGGTTTTCACCAGCTGCAAGCCGTTGATCATGTTCGAAACGATGCCCTGCGATCCATTGCCGAGGCCGGCGAACGACAACGAGCCGCCCGAGATCACGCTACCAAGCGACGGCGCGTCCCCCATGGCGAAGCCGCCATTGCCCAAGGCCATCTGCGCGAGCTGGCCGGCCTCGCCCGACCGGTCGCCGGAGACGGCCTGGAGCGTCTTTTGCGTATAGTTCATGATGTTGCGGTCGGTGCTGAGGATCTCGCTCGTGGCCGATGCAATCTGCCGAGCCTGTTCCAGATTAGCCTCGTCGATCGTAGGCACCTGCGCAAAGGCGATGCCGCCAAAGCCAAGCAAGAGTGCCGCTGTTAACAGAATTCCACGCATAGCGCTTTCTCCTATTGAGCCTGATATTGCTTGACGGCCGACATCAGTTCGTCGGTCGTCATTGTGACGGGGGCGCTGTTCGCGTCCCTTTGGATTTGCGAAAGCATGGGCGAGACGTTTTCAACCGTGTCGGTCGTGCGCGGCACCGGGCATGCGCTGTCCGTCGAGGGGCAGCACGTGTTGGCGGCCGTGCCGCCGCCGCTCCGGCTGGGCGTTCGCGGCCGTCACTCCGAACGGCGCTCCGGTCCATGCTCCCTATATCGTCGCGCAGGAGGTCGCTAAAAAGCAGCACCTTGGCCTGTGGCAGTTTGCCGACGTGCCCGATCCGAATGCCATCATCCTCCGCGATATCCGAAACGCATCTAACCAGGCTGGTCAGTCTTCGAATCCGCCTGCAAATCGATAACCGGTCCCCGGCGCGTTGGATCATACTGTACATTCTGCTGAGGCCATCGCCGGACCACGAACGCGACGGCAAGCGCAATCGCCGAAATCAATCCGAGAACAATAGCCGCGATCAGCCCCGGCTCTCGCCAAAACGATAGACTGTCCCACTGGTTCAAAAGCCGGGCGCCGGACAGCACCAAAATGAGGACTGTTGCGATGACAATGCCCGTTCCCGGATCCATGTCGAATTTCTTCAGCATCGCTTTCTCCTTTTCGCACCCCCTGGTCACGGCCCCGATCAACGGTCGCTTTTAGCGTAAACACCGGCGCCAGGCGCAAGCCCCTAGGCTCAGCCTGCCCTCTGCGTGCGCCAGCCGTCGCCCGCGCTTCGGCTTTTCAGTTGTTCGGTCAATATTCCAAAGCCTGCCTGCCGGGCGGAGCCGAAAGCCGCTCCTGTTTGCCCGGTAGCGCCGGTCTGGGGCCGCTTGCGTCCCAGCGCCAGGTCTCGAGCTCGCAGCTTGAAATCAGATGGTCGAATTCCGCCCGTACCGCCTCCTTGGCATCGTGCGGTACGACAAAAAGCGCGGTTCCCTGTTGGTCAACGTCGGTCAGAAGACCGAACGCCATCGGCACCGCTGGCAGCACGTTGTAGCGCAACGTTTTCACAAACCGCCGATGCTCCCCAGTCAGGACCTCGATCAATTCCTTTTCGTCGTTGTGCTGAAACGGAATCCAATTTTCCGTCACGTTCATAAAGCCGATTTCGTCGATCGACAGAATGCCGGACGGCATCTGCATGACCGTTGCGATGGTGATCAGGTGCGAATTTTCGTGCAGTCGCCACAGGTCTAATTCAGCTGCAAAGCGCTTCGGCACTGCATTGAACATTTTCTCATCCAGGAAGAGCGGTGCGTCGGGCATATGTTTGATCGACAGCTTGCCACCAAACCGGGCGGGATCCAGCGATTTCACAATTCCGATCACGATCTTCTTGTGCTTCGCCTTAGCTGCCGCCGCGAAAGCCCGCTCCCGGTCCGCAGCCAGGCGATCCTTGTGTTCAGGCGAGTACATTGCCGGCATAAACAGCAGCTCGCGCAACTGGAACTTCTGGCTCGACTTTGCATCGGCCGCGCCCCAAAGAAATTTCCGGACCAACCCCCAATTTCTTTTTCCCACAAAGCCAGGCGCCATTATTGTCAGCTCCGCCTCTTCCCAGAGATAGTCGAGCAAGCCTCGCAGCGTGAGCTTCTTTGGATCGGCTTTCACGGTGTGGTGCGAAGTCCCCTCGCCGGATGATCCCTGTCGCGCCTTGCCTTGTGTCAGTGCAAAGGCCAGCTTCAGCCGCGCCGCCTCCGATGCAGGATCTTCAATGATCGCTTGACCCAGGACCTCCGCCTTTCCCGACAGGGCAAGGGGCAGTTCATAGCGATCACAGTCTACCGCATGGTCCTTGCCGGTGTTCGGCATGCGCTTGACGATCAATTCCTCGCTGACGGCGGCAATGTACATCGGCACTCCGGGATGGCGACACAAACACAAGACCCGGGCCTGCTGGTCCCGCGCCTGACGCAAGAGCGTTTGAATTTCCGGATGCTGTGGGCCAACCGTGCGACCCAGAATAGCAAAGTCACTCATAAGGTGCCATCCGACTTAAGATTGTTCGCCTTATGATTAAATCATTGAACCGATGTTTCGTTCAACCCATTGGGTTCAACGATGCTTCCCATGGATTGACAGTGGTTAACCCAGCAGGCTCGAATGAACTGATGTTTCAGGTGGGCGACCATAGAACCGCAAGCAGCGGCTGTGGCGGCGATGTAGCCGTCCGCGGCGTGATCCGCCGGGATGGTGTGGCATGATGACAATCCGATCCTCGACATAGACTGTTTCATCGATGGCGTGCATGAAGAGCACGCGATCACGGGGCTCGTGCCGGATGATCCGACGAAGCTACGCCACTATGGTGACCTTTCCAGACCGGAACCGCGCGCTTGTGAGGTTCTGTTACTGCGGCGCAAGAATTTGTGCCGTTTTAAATATTTTTTGGAATCCCATTCGTCGCCAAGGCGTTGAAATAGGATCAAACAGGTAAAATCGTTCGATGGTTTCCTCCCATTCCACCGGACGGTGTTCCTCCCTGAAGGCTTTAACCTTCTTTTGGCCGGGCCGTATCCGAGCCCGGCCATTCTTTCTTCCGGGCTTCCTTGTTCAGCGCTGGCGGAAACGCGTTTTTCCTGGTGTCAATTATTCGCGACCAAGGCGGTTCGCACTCGCCGCCTCTGCGCTATTCGAAGGCTACGCAGGGGAGGTGTCGGTGGGACTGATGCTGCTGGCGGGCGCCAAAGGCTAACGCGTGACAGCAAGGATCGTAGGGTGATCGGATCGGTACGCGCTAACCGCCAGCCCGTGACAAGATAGTGCCGGCCATCGCGGGCTGGAGCTATGGCGAAGGCAGACGCTTGCAACGCGCATCATGTGAGGCTATATTGTGCCTCACATGAAATGGAGAGTGGAATGCTGGCGTTCGGAAATGTAGCCGACGTATTGGGGCTGCCTGCTAAGGAGGTGGCGGCGCGGTCGCCATTCGGACTGATCTCCCGGATCGAGAGTGGACTTCCCATTGGGGTGGTCGAGCGCGTTGCCCATCTCGTTGCCCCGGGAGATGCTCAGTTCAAATATCGGCTGATCCCCAAAGCAACCTACGAGCGGCGCAAGACGGCGCATCGCCTGTCGTCGGATGAGGGCACACGATTGGCCCGTGTGGCGCGCGTCTGGGGGCTTGCTGTCGATGTCTGGCAGAACGAAGTGGAAGCACGCGATTTCTTGTTTCGGCCGCATCCGATGATTGAGGACAAGCGACCGATCGATATCGTCATCCTCAGCGAGTTCGGCGCCGAAATGGTGGTCGATATCCTCGGAGGTCTGAAGTACGGCAGTGCTGCGTGACGGCGCAGACTCTCGATCGCACCCTATTGTCCTTTCGCGTCGGCGATCCGGCCGGCACCTACCCGATCTTCGACGCGACAGGCTCGACAGTCGCACCAGGGCGATGGAACACGCCCGGAAGTCCTATCATCTACACCAGCGAGCACTATTCGACGGCCCTCCTGGAAAAGCTGGTGCATGGCAGTGGCCGACTGCCGCCCAACCAGCACTACATCGAAATCACAATTCCGCGCGGACTGAGCTACGAGGTTTTTTCGCAGCCGTCACTGCCCGGCTGGGACACGATGCCGGCGACGGTAAGCAAGGGATTTGGCGAGACCTGGTGTTTAGAACGGCGCAGTGTCATCCTGCTGGTGCCGAGCGTCGTGGCGCGTCTCGATAGCAATGTGCTGATCAATCCAGCGCATCCGGAGTTTTCTAGGATCCACACGAGTCTCCATCAGCCCGTCTACTGGGACCGGCGGCTGTTTGGCGCGTAAGGGGAGGGGCTTTCTGTCCCCAACTACTCCAGAGCTATCGCATATGGCTCAAAGCGTTGCGGTATTGCCGTTTCATGCGTCGTGCCGATCCGTTCGCTTCCGTTAGTGCAGGCCGAACTCGCGTAGCAACTCTTCACGGTAGCGCACGAAGCGGCTTTCGCTGCGCTCGCGTGGGCGGGGCAGGTCGACGTCGATAAGCCGCGCCGCGCCGCCTTTCTCCCTGGGCAGGATCAGCACCCTGTCGGCAAGATAGATCGCCTCTTCCAGATCATGGGTGACCATGACAATGGTGACGTTCTCCTCGCTCCAGATGCGCGCCAGTTCCTCCTGCATGCCGATCTTGGTCATGGCGTCGAGTGCGCCCAGTGGTTCGTCGAGCAGCAGGATCTCGGGTTGCACGGTCAGCGCCCGGGCGATGCCGACGCGCTGCGCCATGCCGCCGGAAAGCTGCCTGGGCCAGGCATCGGCGAACTCGGCGAGGCCGACGAGCGCGATGTAGAAGCGCGCCCTTTCCTCGGCGTCCGCCTTGGCCACGCCGCGCACTTCGAGGCCGAAGGCGACGTTGCCGAGCACGGTCAACCAGGGCAGCAGGCGCGGTTCCTGGAAGATCACCGCGCGCTCGGCGCCGACGCCATGCACCGGCTTGCCGTCGATGGCGACGCCGCCGCTGTCGGCGGCCTCGAGCCCGGCAAGGATGCGCAGCAGCGTGGTCTTGCCGGAGCCGCTGGCACCGACAATGACCAGGCATTCACCGGAGCGGATATCGAGGTTGAGTGCCCTCAGCACGGGGAGCTGGCGCCCGCCGAGGATGAAGGATTTGGCGAGGTCGCGTATAGTGACCTCGCCGCCCCTTGTTGTTGTGCCCATCGCGCTCGGTTCTCTGCTCAATTGGTCTTGGTTTCGCCCGGGCGGTAAAGGATGTCAGCGGCTTTCAGCTTGCCCTTGGCCAGGCGGCCGTCCCGCTCGAGGATGCTTACCCAGAAGTCGATGTCGCGGTCTGTTGCCTGGGCCTTTTCACGCAGGCCGAATCCAGTCCAGTAACGGGCCAGGTCGCCGTTCTCGCCGCGTTTGTTGAGGATGTCGGCGAGCACCTTGCGGGCTTCGTCCGGATTGTGTCGCGACCAGTCCGAAGCACGCGCCAACTGTTCGACGAAGTTGCGCGCGGCGTCTGGGTTGGCGGCGATGAAGTCACGCCGCAGCACGACGGAACCGCCGGCGATTTCGCCCAGCACATCGGTGTCGTTGAACACGCCGCGCACCCCGCCGTGGTCGACCAGGGCGCCGGCGAATGTCGCCTGCCAATAGCCCAGCCCCGCAATATCGACCTGGCGCGAGCGCAAGGTCTGTTCGAGCTGCGGCCCGGGCACGACGACAAGGTTGGCGGCATCCGGCGGCAGGCCGACGCTGTGCAGCGCCTCGCGCACCGTATAGTCGAGATGGGCGCCGAGCGTGTTGACCGAGATGGTCTTGCCGGCGATGTCGGCGATCGATTTGATCGGGCTGTCTTCCAGCACGTAGAAGACGCTTTTGACGTCCTTGTTAATGCCGTTGCTCGGATAGGCGGCGACGAAGTCGTTGCCGCCCGAGATCGAATTGATCACGGCAGCGGTGGCCGCCGAACCGAGGTCGACGCTGCCGGAGGAAAGCGCAAACAGCGATTCCGGGCCGCCGGCGGCATAGCCGACATTCTCCACCTCGATGCCGAGGTCCTTGAAATAGCCGAGCTCGTAGGCCAGCTCATGCGGGGCAATGCCCCCACGGCTGGCGAGGTAGCGGAACTTGACGGGTGCGGCCTCGGCAAAGGCGAAGCGAGGCAGGCCGGCGGCGATGATGCCGGCGGCAAGCGGTGCGCTGGCAAGCAGGGAACGGCGAGTGATTTTCATGATCCGGTCTTTCCTAAGATGAGAGGAGGGGACTGCTCAGTTGACGGGATTGCTCCAGCGGCACAGTCGCCGCTGCAGGACGACCAGCGCCTGGTTGGCGATCAGGCCGAGGCCGGCGAGGATGACGATCGCCGCGAACATCAGCGGGATCTGGAAATTGTACTGTGCGTTCATCACCTGGAAGCCGATGCCCTTGTGGGCGCCGATCATTTCAGACGCGATCAGCAGCAAGAGCGCGGTGGTGGCGCTCAGCCTCAAGCCGACGAAGATCGAGGGAATGGCACCGGGCAGCACGACGCGGCGGAACACGGTGAGCCGCGTCGCGCCATAGACGCGCGCCATTTCGAGCAGCTTTGGATCGACCTCCTTGACGCCGCTGGTGGTGTTGAGCAGCAGCGGAAATAAAGTCGCCCAGAAGATGACGAAGATCTTGGAGGTTTCGCCCAGCCCCAGCAGCAGGATGAACACCGGGTAGAGCGCCAGCGCCGAGGTCTGCCGGAACAGCTGCAGGATCGGGTCGAGCGCGGTTTCGACAGCGCGCACCTGGCCCATGAACAGGCCAAGCGGAATGGCGACTGCGACTGCCGCTGCGAAGGCAATGCCGGCGCGCTGCAGGCTGATGGCGATATCGCCGAGCAAGACGCCGCCGGCGAGCCCTTTCCACAGGGCGGCAACGATCATGTCGACCGGCGGCAGCACCGCCGCATTGACCCACCCGACGCTGCTCGCCACCTGCCAGAGCGCCAGGAACCCAACGAGGACGCCGTAGCGTGACAGGAACCGGGCCGTCGCCCGACCGCCGAGGCGCAGAAGATCCGCACTGATGCCGGTTCCGCTGTTGTGCGTGCCGATAGTGACCGGCCGTTCGATGTGCTGCAAAGTCATCGTCTTGCCCTTCTCGTCGGAGGATTTACTCGGCGGCCAGTGCGGTCGAGCGTGCGGCGGTCCATGGGTTTTCCGGCCGCCTGAGACCAAGGTTCTCGCGCAGCGTCCTGCCTTCGTAAGCGGTGCGGAACAGGCCGCGGCGCTGCAACTCGGGGATGACCAGGTCGACGAAGTCGTCGAGCGCGCCGGGGAGCCAGGGCGGCAGGATGTTGAAACCGTCGGCGGCTTCTTTGGTAAACCATTCTTCAAGCTGATCGGCGACCTGTACCGCACTGCCGATGGCGGTGTAATGGCCGCGTGCCGTCGCCACCCACTGGTAGAGCTCTCGGATGGTGAAGTTGTGCTCGTCGGCAATCTGGCGGATCAGCGCCTGGCGGCTCTTCATGCCTTCGGTTTCCTTGCTCGGCGGCAGTGGTCCGTCGAGCGGATAACCCCTGATGTCGAGCGTCTGGCCGGCCAGCCCGTTGAGCAGTGCGACTCCATCCTCCGGCAGGATCAAATTGTTGAGCTGCTGGTATTTTTCGCGGGCCTCCTCTTCGGTGCGGCCGACGAAGGGTGCGACGCCTGGCATGATCAGCACCTGTTTGGGATCGCGGACGACAGCAGCCACGCGCGCCTTGATGTCGCGATAGAATTCCTGCGCCGTCTCCAGCTTCTGATGGGCGGTGAAGATGACCTCGGCCGAGTGTGCGGCGAGCCCGCGCCCGTCCTCGGACTGTCCGGCCTGCACCACCACCGGGTGGCCCTGCACCGGGCGCGGCACGTTGAGCGGACCCTTGACGCTGAAATGCTCGCCCTTGTGGTCGATGTCGTGCAGCTTGTCCTTGTCGTAAAAGCGCCCCGACTTCTTGTCGCGGATGAAGGCGTCGTCCTCCCAGCTGTCCCACAGCGCCTTGACCGTCTCGACATGCTCGTGGGCGCGGGCATAGCGGTCGGCATGGTTGGGCTGGACATCGCGGTTGAAGTTTTGGGCGGTCTCGTCGCCGGCCGACGTCACGACATTCCAGCCGGCCCGGCCATTCGACAGCAGGTCGAGCGAGGCGAATTTGCGCGCCAGCGTATAGGGCTCCTCATAGGTGGTGGAGGCAGTAGCGATGAAGCTGGTTGATCGCCACCACAACAGCATGGGGTAGATCACCGGATAGACGAACGTTGCTAATCTCTGCGCCGACGCGTGCTGTGAGTGGAGCAACATCGGCTTCCGGAATGGTTGCATCAATGAAAGCAGGCTTGGTCATGGGTAGTCTCCAGGTAGATTGAGTGTTTGTCGGCGGCTGACGATTTCTCGAAGATCCAGACAGCGCTGGAGGAGGCGCTTCAGCCCAGATTTGCGTTAGAAACCCGGTTCGAAGCGCGCCACTGGCCGCGGGCGATAGCAATGTCCGCCTGAGGCACGTCGGAATCCGAAACCAACTGGTCTCGAGTTCGCGACGCCAGATAGGCCGCGAATTGCCCGATCGCACGACCAAGCCGATCGGCCAGTGTCGGGGAGATGGAGGTTTGGTCGACGAAGTCGCGTTCGGAAGCATAGATCCCTGTCGCCAGCGTTCGCGCCTCGAAGAACCCGAAGAGCGGCCGCAGCTGATGCTCGACGATCAACGCGTGTCGGTCTCCGCCGCCGGTCGCGGCCAGAAGTACCGGCTTGTCGATGAAAGCGGTCGGCTCCAGCAGATCGATGAAATGCTCGAAGAGGCCAGCATAACTGCCTTTGTAGACCGGGCTTGCGACGACCAGGGCTTCGGCTTGCAGGAGATGGTCAACGAGTCTCCTTGCCTTCGTATCCAGATCGGAGAGGCGGTGCGCGGCGCCCAGCGAAGGCAGGAACTGGCCAATATCGATGACCTCGAAGCTTCTCTCATATTGGCGCGCCGTTCGCCTCACGATCTCTTCGACCAAAGCGCGGGTGCGGGAGGGAGAACTGAAGCTGCCGGAAAATCCCACGATTGCAGGTCTGGTCATTTGGTCCTGTCCCTCTCCTTGAAAATGCGGGCCGCAGCCGCGACAAGGGGACAGGATAGTTATGTATATAAAATCTATAGAGAAAGAGAATTGCGTATTTGTGGCGGCTTGTAAAATTCCGTTCCTCCGCTTTTGGCGTTTGTGAGTTCTCGTTGAGCGACTTTGCAGCGAGGCAGGTTATGAGACCTGTGCGCAGGAAGCATTTAGCGTTGATTTTGTTTGATCTTTTCCGCTTCCGGGGTAAAGGGTCCAAAGATATCAGCGCCGACGTCGTCGGCTGTGTCTTCTGACGCTCTCGTGTGAGCGTCAGTGGTGTTTTTGCCCGCTATCCAGCCATAGCGATGACCTTCAAACTGCGTTTCATATTGTAGGCGATGGCAGTGAGGCGAATTTGAACGCCTGCCTTTGCAAGCCCTCGCCATCGCATCCGGCGAAGGCCGTAGCTTCGTTTCCACGTGCCAAAGATTTTCTCGATCCGGCCACGAATGCGATGGATCGGTTGGTTCCAGGCCTCAAGGCGTGCCAGTGTTTCGGCTTCGTCCCGTCCCCACATGCCGGTGGCGACGATGCGTGGCGTTCCACCCTTGGCACGCACCGCGTCGCCGAAATGATTGCCGCGATAGGCGCTATCGGCAAACACCTGGCCGGGATTGTCAGGCAGAGCATCGGGACCGGCCTTGCCGTCGTTGATGTTGGCGGGTGTGACGGCGATCTCCTCGACCAGAGCTGTATCGGCGTCGGCACCGACATGGGCCTTGAAGCCATGAACCGCTGGTCGGCCCTTATGCTTGACCCAATGGCCCTCTTCGTCATCCTCGCTGGCCGAGGCGATGATCGTCGCATCGACAAGCGTGCCGGTCTTCACCTGAATCGCTTTGGCCTTGAGCTGGCCGGTGATCTCGTCGAACAGCGTCTTGTCCAGACCATGGGCCACAAGAGCCTTTCGAAAACGCACGAAAGCCGTTCGCTCAGGTGTCTGCTCTTGAGCCGAAAACCCGCAGAACCGTCGGAACGATCCTCTGTCGTCCAACGCCTCGGCAAGCTTGACGTCGGACAAGTCGTACCAGATCGACAGCAGCATCGCCTTGAACAACGCCTCTGGCGGCCAGGCAGGCTCGCCCTTCGAAGAGCAGGAAATCACACAAAGGGCCTGATCGATCGGCACCCAGTCAATCAGTCTGGCAAGCGCATCCAAAGACGAATGCTGGCCGCGATCAACGACAAAACCAAACTTTTCCTGACCAATGTGCCGACGTGACATCGCATCCCCCAATCCATTGTACTGATTGAGAGAATCACACATCAACACGCCAGTCTAGACACCCGCGCACAGGTCTCATTAGAGCAGTTCACCGAGTGGTCGACAGTATCCTCTGACGGAAGACTTCGGCCCGGTCTTCTGAAGCCAAGGCATGGGTGTCGAGTAGAGATAGGCGCGCACCTGGTGCAGGTTCTCGATGCTCGAAGGCACCCTTCGCCAGAACAAGTGGTGCCAAATTTGTGATCAAAGTTTATGGCAAGCTGGCCCGCCGACAGGTTCAGGTGTCTGCGCCGAGTGTTTCGCGCAGCAGAAGATCCAAGGTAGGGTCTCGGGCGTCGGATCGTCCTCCCACAGCTTCGCGAAATCCCGGTCGTCGGGCGGTCTGTGAATGAGGACCTGGCGCTCAGGGTTGGCTTCGCGAACGCGTTCGGCCGCGCTGAGGCCGGGCTTGTCCGGATCGGCGAAAACGACGATCCGCTGTACGCATTCGGGCAGCTGAAGAAATGGCAAACGTGGTGCTCCCAGTGAGCACCAGACGGGCAGGCCGTATCGCAGCATTACGGCATGGCCGGTCTCATAGCCTTCGGCAATACCAAGGACGTCGGCCGCTGGGGCGAGCCGCAAGGCAAAGCCCCGGCTCGGGCCGATGATGCGGCGCGGCTCGTCTAGCGCCGCCTTTTCTGGCCGTGTCGGGTGCAAGAGGGTGAGCTGCACCGAACAGATCGAACGGTCTGGGGCCTGCAGAGCAGCCACCAGCGCGGGAAAGCGGTTCTTTCCCAACCGATAATCCGGCAGATAGCGCAAAGTTGGCAACGTCGCCGGCAGACGGCGAGAGGCAAGATAAGCTTCGCCGTGCGTCCCGGCGAGCGCAATCGCTCTCGACCAGAGCGCGCGCGCGTCCGCTGCCGTGGTTTTGGCCGCCGCCGGACGAACACGACGCAGAGGCTCGGCCGCGCGATTCGACAAATCCAGGTCCGCAATGGCGGTCTCGATGTCGACGGGATCGCAGCCTGCAAAGCAGTAGAGCATAAGACGATAATCCCCGTCACGAACAGAGAGGGAGGGATGGCGGTCGCCTTTCCCTTGCCCGTGACTTGGTACTGGGCAACGGCACAAGTAGCTCCCGCGCGCCGGGAACCCTCCTAAAGCGTGATATACCTGCGCAGCGCTTGGCCACGACACCTTTGTCATGGGCCTGATAATGCCGCCAAGCCGCTATCGAATCAATAGAATGATTTAATAGCGCGTTGAACATTACCGGCGAAATAGCCGGGGCGTTTCAAGGGCCAGGACTAAGGGCTCGGCGCGGAACAAACGCTTCATGTGATGACCGGTAAGCGGGAGGAATTTGGATCGACGCGCCGCGATTGATGGCGTCAGAATCCGCGGCCGCGCTGCCGCTTGAGTTTTTTGATGCGCCGGCGTTGGTAGGTATCGATGTCGCGGAACAGCGGAAAGCGGCGATCGAAGAGGAGGTGGGTGATGGAGACGATATGGACAGCCGCCGCGTCGTCACCGCCGATGTCGAGGCAACAGGCAACGCCGCCCTCGTCGCCGAGATTCAGCACGTCGACCACCTGACACCTTGCGGGAATTGGGATCTCGGGCGATTTTGCTGCGAGGCTACGCTGAAGATCTTTGGTGATGGCTGCGTCGATCGGTAACAAATCCTTCAGCTTGGAGATGAGGAGATCGGTTTTCTCAGGATCATCGATCATCTTGTGCTCTTGATTGTAAGATGGCGATTGCTGTCTTTGAGGTCCATGGGCTGAGGAGAACCCTAGCAGGCTGTTGAAAAAGGGCTCGCGACAGTCTCAGGTTCGTGATTCACTCTGACCACGAAGAGGTGGGAGTGAATCGTGCGGGGCGGTGACGGACAGACGGGCGAACTGTTCAGCTATGTGGACCTCGAGGCTCGGGTGCGGCGCGATCATCCGTTGCGCCGTATTCGGGCGATTGTGAATGAGGCGCTTTCGGCGTTGGAGCGGGAGTTTGCGGCGCTGTACTCGCCGATTGGGCGGCCGTCGATCCCACCGGAGAAGCTGCTGCGTGCGATGCTGCTGCAGGCGTTCTACTCGATCCGCTCGGAGCGGCTGTTGATGGAGCGGCTGGAATACGACCTTCTGTTCCGCTGGTTCGTCGGGATTGGCGTCGACGATGCGGCCTGGGATCATTCGGTGTTCTCCAAGAACCGTGACCGGCTGCTGGAGGGCGACATCGCTGCAAAGTTCCTGGCGGCGGTGCTGGCGCAACCCAAGGTGAAGAAGCTTCTGTCGACGGATCACTTCTCGGTCGACGGCACACTGATCGAGGCGTGGGCATCGATGAAGAGCGTCAAACCGAAGGACGGCCCAAGCGGTGGTCATGGCGAGCCGCCGGCTGAAGGGGGCGGGCGAAACGCGGAAGCGGACTTCCATGGCCACAAGCGATCCAACGACACACATGCCTCGACCACCGATCCGGATGCCCGGCTCTATCGCAAAGGGCGGGGCAAGGAGGCGAAGCTCTGCTTCATGGGGCATGGGCTGATGGAGAACCGCCATGGCCTTCTGGTCGACGCCTGCCTGACGTTTGCCGACGGGCATGCTGAGCGGGTGGCCGCACTGCACATGATCGAACCGCGAGCGGAGCGGCCACAGGCGATCACACTCGGTGCCGACAAGGCCTATGACGCGCAAGACTTCATCAATGAGCTGCGTTCGATGAAGGTGACGCCGCATGTGGCGCAGAACACCAGCGGCCGGAGTTCGGCGATCGACGGGCGCACGACGCGGCATGGCGGCTATGCTGTCAGTCAGCGTATTCGCAAGCGCATTGAAGAGGCGTTCGGGTGGATCAAGACGGTCGCCGGACAGGCGAAGACGAAGTTGCGTGGCCGCGACCGCGTCGGATGGGCCTTCACCTTCAACGCCGCCGCCTACAATCTCGTGCGGTTGCCGAAGCTGCTGGCGGTGCCGACATGACCGCGCCCGCGGGCTGTCAACTGATCGGCCGCTGGCGGATCATCGAAGCTGACCTGTGGGATCGCGGCTATCTCGACCTCGGCGGACCCGCCACGGTCACCATTGGGGCCGACAACCACGGTGAGATCGCCTTTGGCGCCCTGCTAGCCGGCCTCGATCTCGGGTACGGGCCGTCAATGGTCTTCTTCACATGGGCCGGCTTCGATGAGATGGACGAAGTTACCGGCGACGGCTCCGCAGAATTGCTCGACGACGGCTCGATCGACATCACCTTCGCCTATCAGAACGGCGACGAGGCTATCCTCAAGGCCAAACGTGATCCTTCTTCAACAGCCTGCTAGAGCGCGCGGTTTGCGCTGGGAGCCGAAGATCCATGGTCAATCGATGTGCATGGCAGTGGTGAGATCGTATAGTTCCACTCGGCGTGAAAGTCGTCGCGGGCAAGGTTGATGGCGGCCATTTCGGCGTCGGAGACCTTGATCGCTTTGGGATACGCGTTTTCGTCGAGGCAGCATTGCACATCGAGGCCTTTGTCCGTCGTCGTCGCTCCGATCAGTTGGACGATGACCTCGTGGCTGATCAGCGGCTTGCCGCGCCAGTTCTGCGTGATGAAGGCAAAGAGGCGATGCTCGATACGGTTCCACTTGCTCGTACCGGGTGGGTGGTGGGCGACAGAAATGGCCAATCCGGTTTCGTTGGCGAAGGTCTGAAGTTCGCGCTTCCACAAGCGCACGCGCGCGCCATTGCTGCCACCGCAATCGGCGGTGATGAGGAGGCTGGTCGCGCTGAGATAGCGGGTCTTGCCCAAGGCATGCCACCAGCGCCGGATGCTCTCGACGGCGAAGGCTCCGGTGTCATGATCGATCCCAACATTGACCCAGCCCGCGTTGGCCGCGATGTCGTAGACGCCATAGGGCGCAACCTTGCCGAGTTCGGGTATCTTGAAGTCGTGAACGCGCACGGGCTCGGGATTGCCCCTGGGCCGTAGCTCGCGCCCGCCGTTCTTGAAGTCGCCGACCAACTCCTTCTTCTTGGTATCGACGGAGATGGCGGGTTGTCCGCCATTCTGGAACTGTTTGATCTTGTTGTTGATGTGTTCAAACTGCCGATCGCGGTCAGGATGCCAAGCACCTTCTCGCGTCTTCCTGTTGCCCTGAAGGCTGAAGCCAAGCCGGCGCAGCAACCGACCGACCAGCTTCTGGCTGGCGGTGAAACCGCGTTCAGCCAGCGCGCCGGCGAGGTGGCGCTGGCTCCTGCTGACCCACCGCAGCGCTGCCTCAGGATCGCCGCGGATCGCCGACTGCACCAACTCTTCCAGAGCTTCCAGCAGCCCGGGTTCAGTCTCGGTCGTAGGAGAACCATTTGCGCGCGAACCGCAGCATGGTGGTGTCTGCGCAGGAACCCCTTATGACTGCGCGCGGGCGCGCAACCCGACCTTCAGACGATCGGCACATTGGCGGCGTTCCTGGGCGTCTCGGTCTGCGCCTTTTGGGAATTCGGGACGCTGCCTTGCGCAAGCCTCATCATTTGGGGCTACCGTATCAGGAGATCGCAGACCTGACGGAAGTGTGCGTGATTGAGCAGATCCTGGCACGGAGAGCCTGTTAGAGTTTGAAGCGGCCAGGGCGCTGATCGTTGACGCGGTACTGCCAGGCCAGTTTCGAATCCTTGGGGTTGACGCCCGACGTTGACCAGGCGGAGCGCTCAACCTTTGCAGCGTCATGCAAAGGAAGATCGTCATCACAGCGCGACGGTTGTAACGACGACCGAAGACGATAACGTTCGATACTGCGGGTTCGAAACTCGATGACACAGACGGCGGCGAGGGACAGGATCAAGAAAGCAGTGGAAAAGCTGAGCATGCGAAGGCTGGCTTCCTGATCGGGCAGGGCGAAGAAAGCGAGCACGCCGCCGGCGAAAATTGCGAACGCGAACCTCATGAACATGACAGAGAGCCTCCTATTTCGATGTTGATCATTATAATATCACAGAGTGATCGTCATTATAATGATCATTGGAGATAGGATGGCCCCTCATGGATCAAGCGTTTTTCGACGGCTGGGGGCATGGTGCCGTTTTTGGCGGTATCGGCTTCAGAGTATTACCCGGCGCCGTTCCATCTCGAACAGGGATAGAGATTGGTTCCGGGGCCAAGCCCTGCGGCCCCGTCTTGAGTGTAATCGCCAGAACCACCGGCGTCGAGGTCTCGCTTCTGACCGACCTGAACCAGGTCATTCGAAGTGGTATCGGGCAACGATTGCAGGGCCTGCCTGCCGCAAGGGCACAGATCAGGGTTGTCCCTCCGGATGAGGTGGCACACGAGAAATGCATTGGACCCAGGACATCCAAACCGGATTCATTTAATTATTCATTTTCAACAGGGCATGCAGATCGTCAAATGCTATCGCGCATCTGGAACGATTTGACGGGTCAAAAGCTGTACGCCGTCACTTTGCGGGAGTATGGGGAGGATGCCGAGACACTTTAATAGGGCAATGAGTTGTCGTTTCGGCTACAAGCCCTGAGCACTAGACATTCTGCAAAAAATGGCCGTCATATTCCGACCGATAAGCAGGGGGCAGCTGTGCCGATATTTAAAAACAAGACAGAAGACAGCGATGGTTGGCTTTCGATCCTACTCGCGCTGCGACTTCGCCAAATCGAGAACGAGTACCCGGACTATGCGAGTTTTGCCGACGCTACGGGGCTATCGCGCGGCACGCTCTACCAGTTGCGGACGGGGAAGGGGAACCCGACATTCGTCACCCTGGAGCGGCTGGCACGGCACCTGAAGGTTCCGGTGTGGGCGCTCATTGGTCGGACTGGTGACGACGACAGCGTCAAGCGTGACATCGAGACGTTCGGCTTCAACTTCAACGAGATTGCGCGGCATATCGAGGCCACGCGTGCTGTGAAGCGCTCGATGACGGAGTTCAGTGGTGTACCTTCTTTGAAAGAGGCAGCCAGCCCCGCTGGGGCAACCTCCGAGAAGAAGCGGCTGCCTCCGGCCAAAAAGGGACGCAGGACAAGCCAGTAGCACACAAGAATAGTAGAAGCTGCTAAACAATCAGCGTAGATTAATTTGCTACGATAGGCAGAAATGATATTTTATATTTCTTTGACTCGCAGCAGAAAATCCGCCAGCGTCGATGCAATGGCATCATTTTGCTGAAGGGTTCACGATGCAGGCGAATATCTGGCAAGTCGCAGGAGACGATGCGCTCTATAGGGAAGCGGCGGCGTTCGTCGATTGCCACCCGAAACCATGGGTGGAAGAGGTTTCGGAATTTCTGCGGAAGAAAGGCAAGCCCGAGACGATCACGTTGGTGATCGGACAGTTCATCGTGGCGGCTCTGTTCGAAGGACGATACGCGGATCTGCTGTACTGGTCGCTGGTTGCGGCCGAAGTGAACTGCGTTGTGATGGAGCAATGGCCTGATGATGTGCGCCAGGAGCTGGCGAGCCATCTGAAACGGGGATTTGGAAAGCTCTCGTCGCGAAATCTCTCCCATTGAAGGCGGCGGCCGACGGCATGGCCCTCAACGGGAAGGCGGGGTCACACCTGACCAAGGGCAACGTTGATGTCGCTGCCGGCGGGACCGGGAGCGGATGAAGCGAGTTTTGTGTCACCACCATTGGGCGTTGGAAAGTCGCCTGGTCCCATTTGGCAGACCGCTTGCGCGCCGCATCCCTGAGGAATGGATTGGCCGGCCGAATTGAGGGCGGCATAGCGGCGGTTTACGTCGTTCGTCCAGTTACGGCGCTGGCTTTCAGTGCTGCCGTTGTAACGATCGGCGAGGCAGCGAATACTTGACGTGCCGCCGCACGATTTGACGGCATCGCGAAGCGTCATTACGCCGCCTTCAATGTTTTCGGACAAGATGCCCCGATCCATTCCGTAGGCCCGGCCGGTCGCCCCCGTAAGCTGCATCGGCCCAAGAACGCCACTGAAGGAGCCGGCACATGCCGACATCGCGCCTTCGTGAGCGGATACGGCAAGTGCGAGCTTGGGATCAACGCCGTACTTGTTGGCGGCGTCTACAATCATATTGGCGATGTTCGGGCTGCGCTCCATCATCTCTTGCGTGGACGGATAGCTCGGCAGACCCGCTCCGTTCGTACAAAGGGAACGCAAGGTTGTTTTGTCATGGAGGTCGCAAGAACTTGCATCCTGATCGAAGGAATTCGCTTGCGTAGCAGGCGCTTGTCCAACGACCAGGAGCGCGGAGAGGAGTATTGGGACGGGACGCAGCATCTTACTTCCCCGGGCAGAAATTATAGTTGGCGCCATTGATGGAGAGCGCGTCGCTGGATGGGCGCGTAATCTTCATCGGCGTGATGACCGGGGAGCTGCTGCCACGTTCGGTACATGAGGCTTGGAAGGCATCGTCTGCATGACGGGTGCCTGCTATCTTGCAGGTGTTCGCGCCGACGGTGATTGCGTCGCCGTCGAACTCGGCAAGTTCGAGAGCGCCGACGCCTCGGTCGAGATCGGCACATGTGTGCGTGGACGCTACATATGATCCCTGCGGAGCCTTGAGCGGATCAAGCGCTTGCGCGATTGCCGGCGAGATCAAGACGGCTAGAGTCGCGAAGATTGTCGGGCTGGCCATGGCAGATCTCCTGAACATCATCCCGCCGTGGCCGCCGGCAGGAGCCGCGGTCAAGGCCGCGCATCGCGCGCCGTCAGGGAAGCATTGATCCGTTGGCGATGGCCGGTGGCAGGCTGGTGTCCTGAATAACGTCAGGTTCTCCATGTCGATCATGATTGCGCTCCTTGGGGATATCGAGGTTGCCGAAACACAACGGCGTGGGCTGCTTCCTTTAGGGTTGCGGGACAGGGACCCGGAATTGGCATTCCTGGGCGATTTCACCTTGGAATACGATGCCGGCGCGAATGCTTTTGGCCTGAACATCATATGCACCCATCGCGCCATTCCGAGCGAGGTTGGGGCGGACGTTATTCGGTTGCGCGCCATATTCGATGAAACAGCCGGAGCCAGCGTCAGCGACCGTGGATCGGCCGTTTTGGTAGATCGCCAAGCGCATGGGACATCGTTTCAGCGTGGCATTGCCGACAGGATCGGTGCGGATCGGCGAGCAGCCGGTGAGCGTGTGCAGGACCGAGAGGACGACGGTTTTGGTCGGGCTGCGAACGACGATGTGACTCTCGGAAGCCGGCGCGTTGGCGACCGCAAAGCGCGTATCGCCTTTGGCCACGTAGGCGTCGTTGTTCTTCTTCAGTCGGTCGGCCCATAGGGAGGCGTAGGGCACCGCTTCCGAGTTCGGGAGCTCGAGATCGGCATAGGCGACGGCGCGCCAGGCGTTCGGATCATGCGTGAGCGACTGAGCCGAAGCGTGAGGCGCCAATGTAAGGGCAGCCGCGACTGCGAGAAATGTCAGGCGTTCGTGCATTCCTTGCCTCGCTTCTGTGCCCTATGATTAAATCAATGTATCAGTAATTGTCGAGCGTGATATTTAGATGGGACAAGAAGCTCGCCTATCGGGGCTGGATGAATTGCGAGGCCTGGCGATCGGGCTGGTGGTGCTGTCGCATGTCGGGCCGGTCTTCGGAGAAGGCGGGACGGCCGCCGCTCTGCTGTTTGCGCCGGCATGGAGCGTCGGGGTCGACCTGTTCTTTGTGATTTCCGGCCTGGTGGTGGAACGCTCATTGCGAAGCCTGCGCCTCGAGCGCGGTGCGCTCGAGGCGGCCTCCGCCTTCTATGTCAGGCGTGCTATGCGGATCGTGCCGCTGGCCTGGTGCGTCGGCGCCATCCTCTCGATCGGGTTGATCATCCCGGGAAGCGGCGTTGAGCCTGCAGACGCGAAGGCGGCATTCGCCTGCATCTCAAATGCGCATTGGGCGCCCTGTTTCGGGGGCGCCACAGGATGCGGGAACGCCTTTGCGTTTGGGCCATTCTGGTCGATCGCCGCCGAGATGCAGTTTTATCTACTGGCTCCGCTCCTGGTGTTCTTGCTACCGCGGCGGGCGCTCGTCGCGCTGGCCGGACTCGTTCTCGTGGTCGGGACGTTCACGCTGCGGCCATGGGGCGGGACGCTTTGGACGTTTCGTATCGATGCAGTCGCGGTCGGGCTGGCGATCGGAGCAACCATGGGCACAAGCGCATGGCCCCGTCTGGCGGAACACCTGCGGGTGATCGGCAACATGGAAGCGGCGTTGTGGATGTCGATCGCGGCCTTCATGTTGGCGATCTTGCCGCCGGCGACGCATGGCGTGGCGACTGCCGCACTGGCGCTGATGTGCGGGTGGCTCGTGACAAGGGCGACCTTGCGGATTGGTTCTGTGAACTGGCCGGGGCGGATGCTGCGCCGCTTGGGAGGCATCTCCTATGCCCTCTATCTGATCCATCTGCCGGTGCTGGCGCTGTTCAACTGGTCGCTTGGCCAATTCCTGGACGCTCCGGCGACGGCAACGCTCTCGATCGCGGTCGCGATCGGGCTGTCTCATGTGCTGACGGTGGCAATCGGAGATCCGCTCCGCCAGCTCGGCCGCCAATGGTCAAATCGAACAGTACGGGAGGTGTCGCCGTGACGGAAGAAAATCGTCAGTGGTCGCTTGGTGGTGAAGATGTCGATCAAATTCCGCGAGGAGCGAGGGCGCTGGCGGAGCAGCTATTGACCGAGACCGACGGCGATGCCGTGGCAGCGCTCGTCGCGGCATGCTGCGTCATTGGAACCATGCGCTCGGCGGTAGGGGTATGGTGCGCAACGGATCGCCGTCAGGGGTCGATATCGCGCAAGTGCTGGACGTGTTCGTACGAAACGAGTCCCCAGCAGAAGAGCAGAGCCTAACCAGATGACTTCGACCGCGAAGTAGCTACCATGTTGGGGGCTGTGCGGCCTGCCGCTCTATCCCCCGGAATTCTGAATGCACGATATCCGCAGTTTGATCTTCGTGGGCGACCGTCAGCAATGCCATGCACTGACACTGATTTCGCCAGGAAAGAGATTGAACTAAAGCCTTGCGAAACGCTTTGGCCGAACGACAGGATCGGTCTCGCATAGGGATTCGGCCGGAGGTGAGCGATGCGGCCTCCATGCGTGAAGGTCGCCATGACTGCTGGCGCGACCACATGCAATACGCTCGAAGTCGCCGAAGACGGTCGTCGCAATCTTCGAACTGGGATTTGCACGAAGAGACGCGGTGGTGAATTGGCACGCTGCGTGACGACACATCCGGAGCGTCGTAAAAGCCGCTCGCAGCGTACCTCTCATATGCCCGCGGACAATCTTTCCGACGCCGGCGCCGTTGGTTTGGCCGTCGGCTTCTGTGCGCATCTGGCCAGCCGACACGCGGCAGTGCGACGGCCGCCGCTTAGTAGCGGTCGCCGAACCAGCCCTTGCTCTTGGGCGGCGAGGGTTCCTGGTAAGCCCACGGGACAGACTTGTAGGACGGCCTCGGGTCTTGGACGCGCCAAGCCTTCTGCCAGTAATAGAAATTGAGGGGTACTCGGGCGAGCACGCGACCATCGGCAGACAGGAGGTCGGAACCGCAGGCGACGACGGGGCCGTCGTAAAGTTGCACGCGGCCAGTATAGCCGTTGAGCGCCCCTGGCCGGCAGGCAAAGACGCGAACGCCTGCAGCGATCGTGTCCGGGGCTTCCGCGGGGACGGAGATCGTCTTGATGCCTTCCTTGGTGATGAGCGTACGCACAGGCACGGAGCTCCAATGCGAGCGGCGCAAGGCGTTATTCGCCTGAGCTTCGGTTGGGTAGCCGGCTGGCCGGGTAATGACCGGCGGGAAGCGCCCCCAGTCTGGCGCATATTCTTGCCGGCTGCGACTGACCCGATCAGGCTTCCAATAGGAGTCCGTAGCCGAAACGGGGCCAGCCGAATGTGAAGCATCCGGCACTCGCTCGGCGCAACCGGCGAGCAAGGCCGCGGATGCGACGAGGTGGAGGATGTGACGAAAAGAACGCATATCGTGCTCGGGGGTCATGGGTTTACAGGTGAGAATTTCCGGTGAAGCCAAGGCATCTGGAAGGTGCTGGCCCAAATGCCGCGATGGGTTTTGCGAGCCTGACGCTCGATCTGGGCGTAGAGGGGGATGCGACGATCGAGATCATCGGGGAGGGTGACGGCTACGCCTGCTTTCAGCCTCTCGCCGGCGACGTCGGCCATTTTGCTGGTTGCACAACGCCCTCGTCTTTCCGGACCGGCAAGCAGACAAGCCATTTTTTCAAGGTGGCGGTTACGAGCCATGCCATGGCGGCAACGCCACAAGGCAACGCCTGCTTTCCCAGCGTCGCGGTCTGGCCCAGGTCGCAGCCGTCGACGCCGCGATAGGTGCACGAAGCAAAAGTTGATTGCTGGTTCCCCATGGGTCACTCCTCTTCAGATTCATTGAGTCAGTAAACTATCTTGCAAATCGCTGTGCAAGTGTCTCTGACCCATATATCCCGCGAGGGGAGGAGGGTGCTCGGTGGTGTCACATTGATTGAGGGGTAAGGAAATTGAGGTAGCAGCGCGCCCATGACCGTGAGTGCACCGACCTACAAGAACCACCGCTATCCGATCGAAATCGTGGCCCGTGCTGTCTGGCTCTACTTCCGCTTCAATCTGAGCCTGCGCGATGTCGAGGAAATGCTGCTCGATCGCGGGATCGTCGTTTCCTACGAGACCATCCGCCGATGGTGCCGAAAGCACGGCCCTGATTATGCGCGCCGCATACGCCGCAAGTCGCCGACGAAAGACGATGTCTGGCATCTGGATGAAGTCGCGGTGCGCATCAACGGTCAGAAGTGCTGGTTGTGGAGAGCGGTTGATCAGGACGGATATGTGCTCGACGAGATTGTCCAGACGCGTCGCAACAGCAAGGCCGCCAAGCGCCTGCTGACGCGACTTCTGAAGAAGCGTAAGCGTGAAGCTCACCCCATCTGGCGCGACATGAGATGATGGGCGAGAGATGATGACACTGAAGGAGCTGAGGAGCTTGCAGTGTCAATTTCTATGTCTGCGCCTATGCCTGATGATAGAAGCTTCCATGTCCTTGAGGCGGTTGCGAACCGGCTGGACGCAAGTCCGCAGCGCCCGCGGCGGCGCTGGTCGGCGGAGCGAAGGCACGGCTGGTTGAAGAGTCTCTGAAGCCGGGTGCGAACGTGTCGGCGATCGCGCGCCAGGCTGAACTGGCGAGCTCGCAGCTGTTCGGCTGGCGGCGCGAGGCGATCAAGAGCGCTGCGGTCAGGCCGCAGCTGGATACGGCTCGGCTTTGTCGAAGTCACGCCGACAGCATCTGCGTCGGTGGAGATCGAGCTGGGTGGCGTGGTCATTCGCGCCGCTGCCGATATCGACGACGCCAATACAATTCCCAGCCACGGCCTGCTTAGGGGGTGAGTCGACCGAGGGCGGGCGAACTTCCACAACGGGTTGCGAGCCGAAATTTAACCACGCCGTTCGCCCTAAAACTGATCCAGATCAAGGCAGCGCACCAGACAAAGGGCAATGACCAAAGCCGTCCTGGACATCGCATCGGAGTCCAACGTCTTTGCACCAATGCCCAGGAATGGTCGACGCGACAAACAACGCCTGCGAACGGGCGCTGAGAGCCGCCGGCGTTCAACGGAAGATCACCAACGGCTATCCCGAGGAGGCTGCCCCATGAATCGCTGCATATCATCATTTGCAATTCTTGCTTTCGGCACGTTCTGCACGTGGTCGACCATCACCATGGCGGCGCATTCGACCATCTATTCAGCGCCCGACAAGAGCGCCGTGTTTCTTGGTGGCATTGGCTACACGTGGCTCAAGGCCAACGAGCTTGTCTACGACGGGGGCAATCGTATCAGCAAATTGATCTGGCAAACCAACGCGCCGGTTCTGACGGCCGGCTTCAAGGCTGACGTCATGAACCGCTGGACCTTTTCAGCCAACGCCCTGGTAGGCTTCTCTGGCAACAGCCACATGGTAGACTATGATTGGGTTGCACCATATTCCGTTGATGACGATGATTGGGTTGCACCGAGCTTTGCTGCTGCCGATTGGTGGCATCAGTCGATCCACCCCGACACTCACCTTGACCGCTACATCAGCCTAGACATGGCAGTAGGCCGAGACGTCGTGATCAACGATGCCACGGCCATCAACCTGCATGGCGGCTTCAAGTACACCAACGTGATGTGGAGCGCCTATGGCGGTTCGTTCGTCCATAGTGAGATACGCTTCCGCGACACTCGCGGCAAGTTCCAGGACGGCGAACTTGGCATCAGTTACGAACAGCGCTATCCGGGCGTTTTCCTTGGTGCGGAATCGATCACGAAATTCGGCAATTTGACGCTCTCGGGTCTGCTCCGCGGCGGCCTTACCATCGACGCAAACGATATTGACCATCACTGGACGGGCAAGCCTCGGCTGTTTGAAGATGCCTTCGGTGTCATCCCCTTTATCTCGGTCGGCGCCAAGGCCGATTTTCAAATGACCGAACGCGCCAGCCTCTTCCTAGCCGGCAATTTCGATAAGTACTTCCGCCAGAAAGGCGATACCACAATGTGGGGCGCCAAAAGTGCGATCTTCAAGGATGGCGCTGGCATGGAGTTCTATGCCTTCACCGTGTCCGCCGGCTTCAAGCTGACGTTTTGAGCGCAGTCATGTCTGGCGCCGAGCACGTAAGACGATGCGTGGAATAAGGACGCACAATGTATCTGCGCGCAATCCATTTCAATCGTAAGCGGTCAGCCGATAACGTCAGGCCTAAAGTTCCAAGGCATGAGCATTTCGATCTCGGATGCCGGCCAGCCTTGAGCGATGCGGGTCAAGGTCTGCGAGAGCCAGTCGAGCGGATCGACGCTGTTCATTTTGCAGGTTTGCAGCAAGGTGGCTACCGTCGCCCAGGTTCGTCCACCGCCTTGGCTGCCGGCGAATAGACTATTCTTTCGCGTGATTGTCTGGGCCCTGATTGCACGCTCGACGATATTGGAGTCGATTTCGATGCGACCGTCCATCAGAAAGCGTTCCAGCGCCTCCCGCCGGGTGAGCGCGTAGCGGATCGCCTCGGCGGTCTTGGATTTTCCGGAGACCTTGCCCAGTTCCGCTTCCCATAGATCGAAGAGGCTCGCGACAATGGCCACGGACTTTTCCTGACGCAGCGCGGCGCGGCTTCCGGCATCCTTGCCGCGAACCTCGTCCTCGAGCTTCCACAATTCGGTCATGGCGATGATCGTTACCGTCGCGGCCTGCGAGACCCCGCTGATGTGCAGGTCGTAGAATTTGCGCCGCAGGTGAGCCCAGCACCCGGCGAGCCGGATTGTTTCATTGCTGCCGGCTTTGGCCCGTGCCTTGACCAGGTTGGTATAGGCCGAGTAGCCATCCACTTGCAGGATACCGCTTAATCGCAAGGTGGCCGTAATGTGAAGGAACATCGGCCGGATCCGGGATTGATGCTGTTTCTGATCGACGGTCCTTCGCATTATTTCAGAGCGTGTCGAGCCAGGCGAGCAAGCTCGTATCCCGCTTCCATGACGGGGGATGCCGTGCCGGTTCCGGAACGCTGACCTGTTCCAGCGCCTTTCGCTTCGTTTCCAGATTGGCCCTGGCGTAGTGATTGGTGGTGTCGAGGCTCACATGACCAAGCCAACTGCGGATGACGGTAATGTCGACGCCCGCCGAGACGAGGTGGACAGCGGTGGCGTGCCGGAAGCTGTGGGGCGTCACATGCTTAATCCGTAACGTTGGCGAGGTTTCGGCCGCCGCCTTCACATAGGCCGCAAGCTTGAACCGAACGCCGGATGCGCTGAGCGGCGCGCCATACCGATTGACGAACAGCCGCTGGTCCGATGTACGCGGCTGTCGCTCCAGCAGCCTTTTTAGCAACAGCACGGTTTCCGGCCAGAGTGGGCAGATCCGTTCCTTGCGGCCCTTGCCGGTAAGGCGAACGCAACTTGGGCTATCGAACCGGATCGCCTTGGGACACAGCTCGAGAGCCTCCTGTATCCGTGCCCCGCTGTTGTAGAGGAACGAGAGCAGCGCGTGATCACGCATGCCTTCGAGCGTGGAGCGGTCTGGCTGGGCAAGGATCGCTGCCACCTCCGCCGGGTCCAGATAACAGGGTTCTGATATCGGCGCCCGCTTGACCGGAATGTGAAGGATTTCCACGCACTGAGCGATCGATGCGGGATCCTTGGTCGCGACGAAGTTGAAGAAGCTGCGGATCGCGGCAAGCCTGCAGTTGCGCGTGCCGATCGTGCTGCCGCGATCGTGCTCGGTGTGAGCGAGGAAGGCAGCCACCTCACCGGCAGTCAGATCGGCCAGCGTGATCACCGCCACCTTCTTTTCCGCGCGTTTTGCGACGAACCGCAGGAACAGTCGGCACCGTAAACTTAACGCTGTGAAAACAAGATCTGGGAGTGAGGCTTTGGTTCATTCGGCGTGAAGGCGGGCGATTTGGCGCCATGCTTGCATGGCAGTTGCTCGCAGTTCTCGATGGTGGGTGGATGGAATATCGTGGCGGGGAACGTTAAAGAGGTTGGCGATCGGGTCGTGGACGGAAACGAAACGCTGAAGATGTCGCGCTGACTTGAAGCGCTTCATGACCCTCTCCCGCCGTCGGACGGGTTGATGAGAGTTCTCCGCCCGATTGTTCAGGCCCTTGTGCGAGCGATGCTCGACGCCTGGCATGATCTCCCGCTTCGCCGCACCGTAGGATCGAAGCTTGTCGGTGATCATCACACGCGGCGAACGGCCTTGCCCTTTCAGAAGCTTTCGCATCAAGCGCTTTGCCGCCTTGGCATTGCGACGGCTTTGCACCAACACGTCGAGAACAAACCCGTCCTGATCAACGGCGCGCCAAAGCCAGTGTTTCTTTCCACCGATGGTGATGACAACCTCATCGAGATGCCATTTGTCGCCGAGCTTGCCGGCCGATCGCTTCCGGATATCATTGGCAAAGTGTCTGCCAAATTTCTCAGCCCAAAGTCGCACGGTCTGGTGAGAGACGATGACGCCACGAGCTGCCAGCATATCCTCGACCATCCGCAGGCCGAGCGGAAACCGGAAATAGAGCCAAACGGCATGGGCAATCACCTGCGCCGGAAATCGGTGGCGACGATAAAGAGGATCACGGGAAAATCTGGTCATGCCGCCATCCCACATTTTGATCGATGCCCGGTTAACGTTACGGTGCCCTCAGAGGTCCTCTTATGCATCTTCAATTGAAATCTCCTTCTCCAGCTCCGGCATGCGATCATGCAGACGAAATTCCGCACTGCGTTGGAGGCGAACCGGGCGGATACTGAGATGTGGCGGAACATCGCGTGGAAGCAGAGCGCCGAAACGCGCCCGCTTCCTCGGCTTCTCATACCGGCAAGGAAGGTGCCAGCATAACGCGTTGGACGCCTTGCAAGCGTCAGCAATCGCAATCGTCTTCATCGTCTTCCTCGACGATGTGTCTCCTTACCGTTTCCTCATCCCTCTTGAGGGGGTTGAGTACTGCTTCAGCGTCGGCGAAGACCACCTTCACATCCTCGCGTGAGACACTGAGGCTGCCGCCTCGCGCAACGCTTCGTTGCGTGAGACGGCGCACCATCTCCTTGACATAAGCCGCGCTGCCGCCCCTTGAACGGGCTACGGCTTCGGCCAAAGCTTCGCCCTGGAAGTTCAGCGCATGACCGTACTGCTCGATCAACCGCTCGCGGCAACCGTCATCAGGGAGAGGAATCTCGAGGGCCACATCTACGCGGCCCGAGCGCGAGGCGAGCGCCCCCTCGAGGGAGTTCAGCCGATTCGTGGTCATGATGATGAGGATGTCTGAATCTACGCCAAGTCCATCCAACTCGTTCAACAGACGGTTCAGGCGGGTTTCTGCCATTTGACCAGAAATATCTTCGCGCGAACGGCCAACCAGATCCACATCCTCAATCACCATGATGCATGGCTGCAGGACGCGAGCCAGCGCGAAGTATTCCTCCATATCCAGCATCTGCTCAGCCGTGACCAGAACTGTGGTGTGCTCGGGCAGGTTGGCAGCAATATAGTGGACGACATGGGTCTTGCCGGTGCCAGGATGTCCGTGGAGAAGAATACCCTTGCGCCCCGATTGGCCGAGGCGCTTCAACTCCTCCCGGCATTTAACAAAATCGAAGATGTGCGTATCGAGCTGGGCCATAGTCGCCTTGGAAAGCACTACGTCGTTCCGGCTTACAGCAGGAAGCTTGTGCACCCGCATTGTTTCCTGCGTGCCCCCAAACCCTCCACTGGACTCAAAAGATACAGCCTTGTTGCGATAATATCTGGAGCTCTTGCCCTGGGCCTCAATTGTGCGCAGAAAGTGCTTAGCGAAGGCATGACCCAGCTCATTAGGCATATGACCTATTTCGACCTGGACCATTGGCCCATGGCAGGTAAGCAACTTCGACAGCATGATTGCTGCAGGCGTGCCGTCGTCGATCGTTATCAGCCAAATACCGTTGTTAATCGAAGGATATGGCTCATCTTCGCCAATGTCGATGTCCTGACGCTGCACGGGCGCCAGCCGCACGACGTGTTCTCCCTCGGAAGTGGTCAAGTCTGACAGCTTCATCGGCAAAAACTCGTACATTTGGTGGAAGCCCAAGAGCTCAGGGGACCGAGGTGCGATTAGGTCCTCAATAAGGGATTGAAGATCCGGCAGGAGATGTGCGTTAAACTTCCAGCGTGAGCTCACGAGAGCCGTCAAATCATCGGTGTTGAAATGGCGACGAAGTTTCTGCCACACAAAGCGTTCGGCTTCAGTGCGTTCGGCTTCAGTGCGTTCGGGTTCAGGCATGACGATGTTCCTTTGAATGTGAAGTTGAGTGGAAGGCCTGGGTCTGTAGATACCTCATATGGTGTCTAAGACAAGAGGAGCAGGGTATATTTAATAATATATCTGCTTATTTTATGTCAAAGACGTTATGACATTGATATTTAGCTACCAAGAATTGGAGATATATACAAAAATATATTTGAAAATATATTTTTGTATATTTTTCAACTGGTGGATTTGACGTGATACATGCCGGGAACCGCGGCGACTTCACGCTAGTCCCGTAACCGGGGCAGATTACCGGGCAGTCAGGCTTGAGCGGCTTGCCTAACGAGATCCGGGAGCGGCGGAATCGACTCTTGTGTTGGTATGCCGAGGCGGTCGCCGAGATAGCGGAAGAATGAGACGTCGAGCTTGATGTAGGTCTTCATCAGGCCGAGCAGGACGTCGCGGGCGTTCTTGCCTGCCTCACTGACGGTTCCGCCGGAGATCTTGCGCTTGGTGACGAAGGTGCGGATGTCGTTTTCCGAACCATTGGTGTGGAGTGGGATCTCGGGACGATCGAGAACGCGCAGGAGTTCATGCTTGCGGCGATGCAGCCTGGCAAGAAGCCGGTCGAGCATGACGTAGCCGGTTCGTCGTTTGAACAGGCGCTCGAAGCGGGCGCGCAGGGCCGCCGCGTGGCGCGGACAAGGAGCACGCTGGTAGCTCTTGAGGTCGCGATAGAACCACCAGATCAACTGGCGCATGATGTCGACGGCCTGACGTTGATCCGGGGTCACGGGTATCAATTTGTGGACGAGCCGCTCGGCGTGGACCCAGCACAGAGCATGGTCGCCGATGCGGAACTGGCCGGCATCATCGGATACGACGACGGTATCGGCGAGAAAGCCGTGGTGGCGGATCGCTCCCCACATCGCCCCTTCGGTGGCGATCCTGACTGGGTTGGGCTCAACCGCGAGCTGGTCGAGGCCGAGTGCGGCCAGATGCGCCTGCCATGCGGCGCTGTCGGCAAATGCCTTGTGCGGCGCAGCCGCCAGCCGCGCGATCACCGGACCGGCGAGGTTGCGGCCGCGCATATAGGCCAGGGCCTCTTCATTGATGAAGTAATCGCTGTGCCCGGCACGCAGCGTCGCCAGGAACGCCTCCCGTGACTTCGATCGCCCGGTGCGGAACGCGGTGAAGCGGCGATCGCCGATCTGGGTGGTGTAGCCGTCCTGGTGGGCGTGGCGCGCCGACGTATCATCGACGGTGATCCAGGGCGCCGTAGCCAGCCCGGCGCGCAGCACGTCACGGTCCTCCGCCGCGAAGGCCTCCAGGCCCTCCGAAATCAGCCGCACCACCTGGCGCTTCGAAATGTCGACCCCGATCCCGGTCAACAACGCCGTCAACCGCTCCGTCGTCACCTGGCCTTGAATGTGACAGGCCAGAATGAAGCGGCGCAGGTTCGCGCCCCAGCCGCCGATGATCCCCGCCGGCAAGGGCGCCACCATCGTTTCGCCGGTCGGTGTCACCCAGCGCTCGCGGCGATAGCGCACCACCTCGGCCGACAACGCCAGATCGCGCACCAGGATCGTCTCATACCCCTTGAAGCGAGAGCCCGCAGGAGCGCTCACCGCAACCGTCACCTCGCGGCTCACGCGACCGCCGTCGCGCTTGGCGCCGCGCCGGCGGCGCTTGCCCTTGCCAGATGTCGGCTGCGTCGCCTTCTCCATGCCCGATGGCTTGGTCGGCTTGACCGGGGGACGCGGCGGCAGGTCCTTCAGCCGGGCGATCTCATCCTTCAGGGTCTGGTTCTCGGCGCGTAGCGCCTGGTTCTCGATCTCAAGGCTCTCGACCCGGCCTTGAAGACCGCGCACTTCGCCGATCAGCGCAGAAACCAGCCCGCGGAGTTCCGCAAGCGACAAGCCTTCAAGCGAATCAGTCGGTGGTAGCGTCACGGCCCTTATCAACCAAAGACCGCAATATCCTTGTGACCTATGGCCTTTCATGCGATTCTTCGGGCTGGTCTAAGGAGGTGAGAATGCCTGAAATACTTGCAGCGCTTTCCAACATTCGGACTGTTGAAGAAATGATCGCGGCCTTCCGGGATGAGCAGCATTGCCGTCGGTTGCTGGAAAGCATGGTGTGGCCGGATGGCCGGATCTGCCCCGCCTGCGGATACAAACGCTCGATTGCGCTTGGCGGTCGCGATACCGGCAAGCGTCGCGCCCGACCGGGTCTTTATCAATGTTCCAGCGGCGATTGCCGGTTCCAGTTCACGGTGACGACACACACGCCTCTGCACTCCACGAAGCTTCCCTTGCGTGTTTGGCTGAAGGCAATGTGGCTGTTACTGCAATCCGACAAGGGTTTGTCGTCGGTGCGCCTGGCCGAGGCGCTCGGGGTGAGCCAGCCAACGGCCTGGCGGATGGGACATGCACTGCGTCTCATGGTGGCGGGAGAACATGCTCGCCGGCACGGTGGAGATCGACCATTTCCATCTCGGTGGAAGGCCCAGAAAGAATCCCGACGACCCGCCTCCGGGCCGCGGCCGGAAAGGCCAGGCGAATACGGACAAAACGCCAGTCATGGCAATGGTGCGGCGCCCGAGTGACGTCATGCCTGGCACTCTGGCCGGTGACGCGCGTGCCGCGGTCGTGACCAGTCTCTCGGCGCGAGCAAGCGAACGCGTCATTGAAGCGCAGATCGAATTGGGAGCTCATTTGATGAGCGACGAGTGGAAGGCATTCATGGCCATTGGTAGAGCTTTGCCAAGCATGAGACAGTGAAGCATTCCAGCGGTGAGTATGTGCGCGACGCCGTCCACGTCAATTCGGTGGAGGGCTTCAACTCCCGCGTCCGCCGTACCATCGCCGGCGTTTTTCATCATATCAGCCCGCAGCATGCCGACCTGTATTTCCACGAGATCGGCTTCCGATGGTCGCAGCGCGTCGTCACAGGAAACGTCATTCGCAAAACCCGGCATGGCCGGGAGAGCGTGCGAACCTTGTGGTCGCGCGTGCCGCCTGCGCTGCAATTGACGAATGTTTTTCGCACCGCCACGGGTCGTCAGATGCGCCGAAGCCCGCATGGCGGCATCATCATCAAATCAGCCGCAGCTGTCTTTGGTTGATAAAGGCCGCGTCACGCAAAGGGTGAATCTGGAGGGTTCTGTGTGGTCGCGGGCGCGATTGGGCGGGCACGCATGGGTCGCGACTACATTGAAGCCTGATTGAACTGAACCGCGGGATGGCGGGCGGGGCTATGGGGATTTAGGGGTCGACAGTGTGTCCGAGGCGCCGGAGCGGGCTCGCCGATCGCTCTGGGGCAGTCGCCCGTCGTCGCGATGCAGGACCATCTGCGACGCGAGAGACGGCGCCATTGGGTCGTTGACGCTGAGGTGCAGCGTTGCTGGCGATAGCCAGGCTGCGACTTTGACTAGCGGCGCGCAAAGGCCCGGCGGCGACTGTAGCAGACGCCGGGATGGACGGTGCGAGCGTGTCGGTGCGCGGCGTGTCATGAGGTGTCTGGCCAGGTCTGGGCCTTGCGCGGGATCGGGCCGAGCGAGGCCATGGCGCCGCCGCAGCCCGGACAGATGTCCAGGGAGCGCCCTGTGAGACAGCGGTAACGCTGGCGATAGTCGGCGGTCGGGTCCGGCGTCGGCGGCGTGGGCGCCGCCAGAAGAAGACGGCACTGGGCGAGCTTGGCGACGCGGTGGCCGTTGGCGAAGAGGCCGTAGTGGCGGATGCGATGGAATCCGTCTGGAAGAGCGTGCAGCAGGAAGCGCCGGATGAACTCGTCGGCGCTTAAGGTCATGAGCTTGTGCTTGGACTTGTCGTGGTGGCGATAGTCCTTCCAGCGGAAGCTGACCTTTCCCTGGTCCAGGCTCACGAGGCGGCTGTTGGCGATGGCGACGCGATGGGTGTAGCGGCCCAGATAGGCGAGGACCTGTTCGGGACCGCCGAACGGGGGCTTGGCGTAGACGACCCATTCGATCCGCTTCAGTCCAGCCAGTTGGGCGCAGAAAGTGGCAGGGTCGGCCAGGCTGGCGAGATCGCTGAAGAAGCGAAGCTGGCCGGCGTCGAAGGCGTCCTGCAGGTGCTCCAGGAATAGCCGCCTGAACAGGCGCGACAGAACCCGCACGGGCAGGAAAAATCCCGGCCGGCAGGCGATCCATCGCCGGTCCCCGGCCGTCGCCGGGGCAGGCTCGAGCGACAGGCCGCCGCCCGGCACGACGCAGTGGACATGCGGATGATGGTGGAGATTTTGACCCCAAGTATGAAGCACGGCGACCACGCCGATCTCGGCGCCCAGATGCCTGGGATCGGCCGCCGCCGCCCTCAAGGCTTCGGATGCGGCCTTGAACAGGATCGCATAGACCGCCGCCTTGTTCTGGAAGGCGATCTCAGCGATCTGGGCCGGGACGGTGAAGACCACGTGGAAGTATGGGACCGGCAGCAGCTCAGCCTGCCGCTCGGCCAGCCACTGGGCGCGGGCTAGGCCCTGGCACTTAGGGCAGTGGCGGTTGCGGCAGGAGTTATAGGCTTGCCGCACGAGGCCGCAGTCGGTGCAGTGTTCGGCGTGACCACCCAGGGCCGCGGTCCGGCACGCCTCCACCGCGGCCATGACCCGGCGCTCGACACGCCCGAGATGGCCGGCATGGTCGCGGCGATAATCATCCCCGTGACGGTGGAATACATCCGCCACTTCCAGATCCGGGCGCATGGCGCGCGGCTCAGCCGGGCGGCGTGATCTCCATGTGGAGTTGGTCAAAAGGACTGGCGGTCCGGCCGATCACTGCCGTTGAGACCTGGGCGTACAGTGTCGTCGTCGCCAGGCTGCGATGGCCCAGCAGCACCTGAATGATCCTTATGTCCGTGCCGGCTTCCAAAAGGTGGGTGGCGAAGCTGTGACGAAGGGTGTGCACCGTCACCCGCTTCTCAACGCCCAGGAACTCGCAGGCTGCTCGACAGGCGATCCCCAAGGTCTGCGGGTGGATCGGGCCGCGGCCATCGCGCCGGGGAAACAGCCATCGCCCCGGCTTGGTCAACCGCCAATAGACGCGCAAAATCTCCAGCAGCTGCGGCGACAGCATCACATAGCGGTCCTTGCCGCCCTTGCCCTGCTCGATGCGAATGACCATCCGGCTGCTATCGATGTCGCTCACCCGCAGACACGCCGCCTCCGCGGCGCGTAAGCCCGCCGCATAGGTGGTCATCAGAGCGACCCGGTTCCTCGTCCCCTTCACGGCCTGCAGAAAGCCGACCACCTCATCGGCGCTCAGCACGACCGGCAACTTGCGCGGCGTCCGGGCGTAAGCGATCCGCTCAGGCAGATCAGATCGACCCAGCGTCACGCCGTAGAAGAAACGCAAGGCGCAAACGGTCTGGTTCAACGCGCCCCACGAGACCCTTCGGCCCACCAAGTGGGCCTGATAGGCGCGCACCTCTTCGTATCCCAATTGATCGGGTGATCGTCCAAAAAATCGACTGAACTTCGCCACGTGATGCACGTAGGATCGCTGGGTCTCCGGTGACAAATTGCGGATCGTCAGATCTTCAATCATCCGCTGACGCAGAGGGCTTATCTGGGCCATCTGGGGTTCTCCTGTCTGGAAGGTTGGCTCGACACCAAATCTTCTCAGACAGGGGCCTCCTCAGGCCAGACCCGCGCGTCAGCTACCGCGGCAGCGGTTTAGTTGTGTGCCCAGCATGTTCAACCGCTTGGGGGTGAGAGTCCCTTAGCCAACCTGATGGAGGTGAAGGCTTAGCAAAGCGCAAGGGCATTACCGCGAGGTGGTGTCTGAAGGAAGCGTGGAGCAAAACCGCGACCTGACGAACAGAAACCGGATATGAGGCATCCCTGGCTGGACGAGCGGGCAACGTGTCGCGAAGTCCATATCCATCAAGGGGCAGGGCTGTAGATCCGGCAGGTGCGCGGGGAAGGCGATTGAACTTACCTGGGGAGGCCTGCGTCATGTTCCGACTTCGGAACTGAGGGAACCGCAAGGTGACCTGACCGTGATGCAGGAGTCAGCAGAGGGCATAGTAGGTGATGCTGTCGGTAAGGCTAGTGAGGCACTCCAAGGCCGAAAGGCGGAGCAAATGGATAGGCCGAGCCGGAAACGATGATCGAAGGCCCGAACGACTGGAAGTGGCAAGTAGGACTGGCAACTCATGAGTGGAAAGCGGCAGAAGACCCAGTGTTCACTGGCCCTGGCACCGAGGGATCGGGGTGAAGCCCCTGTCAACGGTTACCAAGGGGCCGAACCACTCGTGGCGAAGTCGGCACCCGAAAGCCCGGTTTGGACAGAACAGCTAATGGAGACGGTATGTAGCCGAGAGAATCTGGAAACAGCGTGGAAACGCGTTCGAAGCAACAAGGGTAGCCCAGGCGTGGATGGGATGACCATCGACGATGCCAAGGGCTACCTGCGTGAGCACTGGCCAAGCATCCGGTCTCGATTGCTTGAGGGAACCTATCAGCCGCAGCCGGTCAAGCGGGTCGAAATCCCCAAGCCGGACGGCGGGGTCAGAAAACTCGGCGTACCTTGCGTCGTCGACAGACTGATCCAGCAAGCCATGCTGCAGGTCCTCCAAGAGCAGTGGGACCCGACGTTCTCGGAGCACAGCTACGGCTTCCGCCCGGGACGCTCCGCCCATCAGGCAGTAGCCCAAGCGCAATGCTACATTGCCGAGGGTTACAGCTACGTGGTTGACCTCGACCTCGAAAGATTTTTCGACCGGGTTAATCACGATAGCCTGATGGCGCGCGTTGCCGCCAGGGTGTCCGATAAGCGTGCGCTCAAACTCATCCGTGCATTCCTCAATGCGGGGGTGATGGAGGACGGCCTGGTCCGTCCGGTGGACGAGGGGACCCCGCAAGGCGGCCCGCTCTCGCCCCTCCTAAGCAACCTCCTGCTCGACGATCTCGACAAGGAACTGACCCAACGTGGCCACCGTTTTTGCCGCTACGCCGACGACTGCAACATCTATGTTCGCAGCCGCCGCGCTGGCGAACGGGTCATGGCTTCCGTCAGCCGGTTCCTGACCAAGAAGCTGCGGCTGAAGGTCAACGAGGAAAAGAGCGCTGTGGCGCGACCGGAGGTGCGGAAGTTCCTGGGGTTCAGCATCTCGAATGACGGGAGCGAGCGGCGCATCGCGCCGAAGGCCCTCGACAAATTCAAGACGCTGATCCGGGACATGACACGCAGGACACGGGGGATCAGTCTGCCGCAGTTGATCAAAGAGCTGAAGCCATACCTCATCGGATGGCGCGGTTACTTCGGCTTCTGCCAGACCCCACGGGTGCTTACGAACTTGGAAGCGTGGATCCGCCGAAGACTACGCATGTATCTCTGGCGGCAATGGGGGAACGGGCACAACCGCTTCAAGGAACTGCGCCATCGTGGCGTCCCAAAGTTCAGTGCTGCGGCTGCCGCCGGTTCGCCGACGGAATTCTGGCGCATGTCAGGACACCCGGCGGTCCAACAGGCCCTGCGCAACCATTACTTCGAGTCTCTCGGCCTCCCTCGACTCCATGTCTCTGCCCAAGCTTAATCCGATCGAACCGCCGTGGTACGGACCCGTATGCCCGGTGGTGTGGGAGGGGTGGCGTCGCGAGGCGTCCCCCTATCCCGATCAATCACGAACGCACGCGCCTGCAAACCCCCACCGCCCGGTAATCTGCCCCGGTTACGACGTCAGCATAGAAGCCCGCGGCCCTTTCGGCTGTATCCTCGGCCGCCCCATCCTTTCAGTCTGCTAATAAGCATCGGCGGCTTAAAAAATTTGGTTAACAGCGCTAATCGATGTGTGGTTCAAACATAGCGCGTTTTTCGCTGCATCGGCGGCGGACATTGGTCGAAGGTATCAGCGTCCGCTAGGCTGGGTGGACGGTGCTGGAGGCGGAGGCAGGGGGAGTTCGAGTTGCTGTTCAAGAATGCCATCGGCGAGGATGAGTCGCGTGGAATCGCAGGACGAATGCGGTACAGTTGATCGGGCCATCTCAGGGCAGGCAGGTTCTTGAAACTTGATCAGAAGCAGGTGAGTCGCCATATTCCGACCTGGCTGTCCATTTCAGGTGGCCCATTTTATGGATGACGCCGGTCCGGCCGAATCGACGTCCATTTTTTTTGATTTGCTGGGTGCGCGCCAGGTCCGGGAGGAAATCTCCCGATTTATCAGGCGCTCCTTATCTTCTTGGAGGTGTCTATGAAGGATTCGCGCAGTCCCGAGCCAGTCTTGACGGCTATGTCGCAGGGGACCCACATCATCCGCGCTTATCGTGAGCACCTTGGATATTCGATCGAGGACCTCGCAGTGGCGTGCGGGCTTGCCGCTGAGGAAATCCAAAACATCGAGTCGGGTCTGAGGTTCAACAAGGGCTATCGGGATCGGATAGCGAGATCGCTGTCCATACCTGTGGGAATTCTTGAGGCAGAGTCGGACATATCGGACGCCGCGTGATGTCGCATAATCTGCAAATGAGTGGCGCAGTACCGCCAAGAGAATTCTCGTCCAACTGTCCGAGTCAGGAATTGCACAAGGGTTCGCCGAATATGAAGTTGGAACGCTTCTTCATACTGTCTTAGGCGATATCGCCGCCCGGAGTGCTGCGACATGTGCACGAGAGCATCGGCTCGTGACGAAGGTTTGCCAACGGCGAACTCATGCTGGTCGGCAACGCGATACTGGCTGGAGCATCAGGTTGGCCGACGCCAGAAGGCATTCGCGTCTCCCCGTTCTTCGTTTCCAGGACCCGGGCGCTCTTGACGTTCGACTATCAGTCGCAAATTACACATCACAAGGAGCGATGCCCGCTGTGCTCTTGTCAGAGCGGCGAGATGTCGGCCGTGTCGGCCGATCCTGCCCAACTTGGTGGGCCGCTCTCGCACCCAGACACTGCCGGGTTGACTATGGGTGTCGGAACCGCGAAAAGGGGCCGCTCTTCATGAGTGGCGTGCGCCGGCAGTCTAAACCCCAAGCCCCCCGCCCAGGCTGCCGGTGCGCTTCTAAGGAACGTCGACATAGGACACAACGTTTCCTTGTCCGACTTACGCCTCGATCAGATCCCGAGCTGCCAGCCAGTGTTCGACCGTCGCTTCCGCCTCTGCCTGGCGCCCGAGGCGCTTCCTCCAGCGAGGAGAGCCGATCACCATGGGGTGCCGCCAGTTCTGGCGCTCACCCACGTGCCATTTGCGATCTCGTGTCGGTGAGAGCACCGGAAGCACCTCCCTGCTTGAAAAGGGCAGGGCAGCTTGCGTCGCCCCTGTTGTTACTATTCTTCGCTGTGGTCGGTGTCGTCCTTGGCTTCGGAATCGGGACATTCGACTTTGCAAATAGGCCGCCGGAGCCGTTTTCGAGCACGACAATCATGCCTGCAGTGCCGGCAACGATGCCGCATGCAAAAATCCACAGATGGTTCTAGCCAAATGCTAGCTGCCCAGCATATGTCCGGCATTTCGCAAGGCGCCTAGGAAGAGACTGGCATGGCCGTTGGCATCGATCTTGGCCTGCATCGACAAAGGCATGCTGTTCCAGTTTTCCAATGGCGCAATGAAATGTGAGAAAGTACCATTGACGATGCAATGGTGGGTAACAAGGCCCTGTCTGTCCAACGCCAGCACACCGGTGTGGTCGCCCTGATATCGGATGGCTGCGACCCGCTGGACCTCCGCGTCACCGTCGACGCGCACGTCGAAAAGCAGGATACCGCGGCTCCTGGTGGCTATCTCCGCGGCCTTTTCCGCGAAGCTTAAGGAGAGAGAGCGGACGCTTTCGACCGCCATCTGGAAAACCATCAAATCCAGTTCATCCACTGCCATAAGGTAACTGCACGTAACACAGGGGTCATTGCAATCGACGCACACGGCTTGTTCACAGATGTCGGCTCACGACCGATCATTTAGTTTGGGTTTGCCGGTCGGCCACTGACCGAGGGCGTGCTCCGGTTCGAACCGATCCTGAAGCGGAATGCGCGGGATCTACGGAACCCGAAGAGCCGGCCAGCCAAGTTGCCGCGACAATTGATGTCGATCATTCCAGACATCTGCATTTCGGCGCGGCTGCGAAAAAATGCCACCTGGTAAATCCGTTCTTTGCGGCAAGCCCATCCTCGGGCCGTCTTGTACATGAAACCCTCGCGCGGCGTCCCTCGGAGCTCGGCACCGCCGGGCGCTTGATCGAAGCGTCGAGAACCCTGTTTCCGAAGAGTCGTACCTCCTTCAGAGCATATTCTGGTACGCCTTTGAACATCCACTGAAGCGTCCGTTTCCGTGTTCCCTGCAGGCTCACCGCCTTGAGCGCGCCTTGCACACAGCGGCACGTCCGAGCATGAAACTTGTCCCCCGTTCACTTCACAAAATGGATTTCCTGAAGTACTGGGAGCGCAGAGAAATCTCCGGTCGCAGCCTACCCGGTTAAAACAAGGACCCAACGATGAAAACTCTAGTCGTCTGCTCCGGCGGATTGGACTCCGTTACTCTTGCTCACAAGGTGGCAGCGGAGTACGAGCTCGCCGGCCTCCTATCTTTCGATTACGGCCAACGGCACCAGAAGGAATTGGGATTCGCCGCCCTTTGCGCTGAACGACTGAACGTACCGCATCGCAGCATCGACATCCGCCAAATCGGCCGCGGCCTTTCCGGCTCCGCGCTGACCGACGGTGTGGATGTGCCGGATGGGCACTACGCCGAAGACACGATGAAGGTCACGGTGGTGCCGAACCGGAACGCCATCATGTTGGCCACCGCCTTCGGTCTCGCCGCCGCGCACAAGGTCGAAGCGGTGGCGACTGCCGTGCACGGTGGGGATCATTTCATTTATCCCGACTGCCGTCCGGCCTTCATCGACGCTTTCCAGATGATGCAAGACCGCGCGCTCGACGGCTACGCGAAGGTTCGCCTTTATGCGCCCTATGTGAATCTCACGAAGGCAGACATCGTTAGGGATGGAGCAACATACGGCACGCCATTTGCGCAGACCTGGTCCTGCTACAAGGGCGCCGAGCGTCACTGCGGGAGGTGCGGGACCTGCGTCGAGCGGCGCGAGGCGTTTCATCTCTCTGGGCACCTGGACCCCACCGACTACGAGGACTCCGACTTCTGGCTCGATGCGCTGCGAAGGAGGATCGCATAATGTTTCGCATCACCAAGGAATTCCACTTCTCGGCCTCGCATCAGCTCACCTCGTTGCCGCCCGATCACCAATGCGCGCGCCTGCACGGGCATAACTACATCGTCGAAGTGGAGCTTTCAGCGAATGGACTGAACGACAACGGTTTCGTGCGCGACTATCACGATTTGGCGCCATTCAAACGCTATATCGACGAGAGCTTCGATCATCGACATCTCAACGACGTGCTCGGACATGAGCGAGTCACCGCGGAATCCCTGGCCAGACATTTTTATCTATGGTGCAAGGCACTCCTGCCCGAAACCTCGGCCGTGCGGGTGAGCGAAACGCCGAAAACCTGGGCGGAATACCGGCCATGACCGATCCGCATCCCGCAATCCGCGTGAGCGAGATTTTCGGGCCGACGATCCAAGGCGAGGGCGTGCTCATCGGTTTGCCGACGGTCTTCATCAGAACCGGCGGGTGTGACTATCGCTGTTCCTGGTGCGACAGTCTCCATGCGGTGGACAATCAATACCGCCATGAATGGGAGATGATGCCAATCGACGCGGTATGGCAAACCGTCGTTACGCTTTCCGGCGGCCGGCCAGTAATGGTGTCGCTATCAGGCGGAAATCCGGCCATTCAGCCGTTTCGTGCGCTCATCGAGCGAGGCCATGGTGAAGGTTACCGTTTTGCGCTCGAGACCCAAGGTTCGGTGGTCAGGGACTGGTTTGCCGACCTCGACGTGCTGGTCCTCAGCCCTAAGCCGCCTTCAAGCGAAATGAGGACCGATTGGGCCACTCTCGAGGCGTGCGTCGATGCGGCGCAGGAGAAGCCGCAGATCGTGCTCAAGCTCGTTGTTTTCGACGAGAGCGACTACGCCTACGCGAAAGGCGCCGCGGAGCGATTTCCGCGCCTTCCGGTTTACCTGCAACCCGGCAATCACACGCCGCCCCGTCCTGGCAACGAAGACGCGTCTGTCGATCTGGACGGAATAATGAAACGCATGGAGTGGCTGGTTGAAAAGGTAACCGGCGACAGGTGGTTCGAAGCCCGCGTGCTGCCGCAGCTGCACGTTCTGCTGTGGGGCAACAAGAGGGCCGTCTAGCCTGCGTCTTTCGCACTGGAACTGCGTCTGCGGATCTTCGGTTAGCAGGGTCGGCCCCCATTGACGGCGTTGTCGGGGTACTTGCGGACTTATGGTACCGGCACCAAGAGCGTGGCCAGCCGCGTTTGATCCGACTTTGATGGGGCATCCTTGTGGTCCGAATTCAGGGAGCGCGATGGGCCAGATTGTGCATGGGAGCATCACGACGACAGAGGTGATCCATCGAGCAATACATCATGGTCAAGACGGCCTGAGGACGCGGGCCAACGCTACGGCACAAATCACAAGACCGTTGGCAACCTGGCGCGAGAACTCCATGTCCATCACCGCATGCAGGTCCACGACCGACAACCCCTGCGCCCACTCAAAGGTTGGCGCGACGCTACCATTAAACAGTATCTCGTATCGCGATCCCGGCGCCTCCTGCAGTTGGCACAGTTCTTGCGGCGTCCTGCGCGAATGGGCGAGATTTAGCCGATCGACCGAAGCACCGGTTCCCGACCCCAGGGAAAGCTCCGCAAATCAACTGTTTTGTCCTCGTTGATTATCGAACTCAGGGATCTGCAGATCCATTTTTCAGGGGAGGGCGGTGCCGCGCGTCTTTGGTCGATAAGATGGATTGGGAGAGGACCATGAGTGTTCAAAGCAAGCGATTGACCCGATTTGGCATTGCGCTGGAAAACAGGCATAACCTTCGCATTGAGGAGGTTATGCGCCTCGGCGTACTTCGCGATGGGGTCCAGCTTCTCACGACAGAAATCCGGTTACCGATCTTGGGGCAAGTGATCCCCCGCATCGAGATTGAATTGTCCAACGGAGTATTCCGAAAGAAAATCACCGCGAGAGTGAACTCCGATTCGCCCTTCATGTTCGACGGCGAGGCGTTGATCGCGACAATCAATGGTGTGACCGAGCACGTACCCTGCCGTCAATTTATTGATCCAGACAGAGCGCCGACCGGTATGTACAATTTCGGCATAACACGCAAAAATGGCGCTCGCAGCTTCGTTTTTGATCATCATGTTTATTGCTGCTATTCTTGTGATTATTGCTTTAAGGAGAACGAATGGGAGGTAATGGCCATACGCGGCGGGGGTAGCACAGACTACCAATCCAACTTCCAAGAGTGCCTCTCCTATATTGAGCGTAACGGTCATAACTTCAACAGTCTGTATGACATTGTCTGGCTCTGCACAGGGAGCATCAAGGACGAAGCACAAGAACTCGAACGGCACGCGGCACTCGCACGACGACTGCGTGACGCAGGCTACGCACACGACATTTATTTATCCCAGGTGGTTCCTCCGAGCGTCAGGAACGACCGAGTACGACGGATAGAATATCTTACTCAACTTCGGGAAGCAGGCGTCACACGGTTTAATACTGGTGTCGAGATAGTCGGCGCCGAGGTGCGACGAAAATACATCCGCGGCTTTAAAGGCACGTATGTCTTCAGCGACTATTTGCCTATTTTCGCTGATGCGGTCGACGTTTTCGGTCCCTTCCGTGCCGGCAGTTGCCTCCTGACCGGAATAGAACCATCCGACAGTACGATCGCTGGACTAAAAGCTCTTGCCGAGCTTTCCGTCGTGCCCGCGCCAACTGTGTTCACTCCGTTCGTGACAAAGCAACTGGCTATCTCCTTCTGTTTCGATCTGGACGAACTGCTTGACGCTCACGCTCGTTTCCACGCCCTGATCGAGCGTCATAAGCTGCCGGTATTTTCGGGCGTGTTCAGCCTTGCCTGACCGATTTCCCATCCGACCCGGAACTTATGACCTTCGTGAGCTGACCCACTCCAATCAGCCAAGGGCGAGGAAAGATGAAACACATAATGCCAGCCTGTTCAGGCTTGAGCGCGGCACTGGGGCAGCGTGGTTAGACGCAACCGCTTTCGAACGATCCGCCGCGAACTCCATCCACGATATTGGGCGCCCGCTTGGCTGACGCGGTCAAGCAATTGACCTTCGAGATCGCGGTCCAACGTGGCACCGCGCTTGGACTCAAGTCAGCCGACGGTCGCTTGAGGGATCGACCCGTTGTTTCTTTTCGAAATCCGCAGAGCTGGCGTCGACGGCTCGCATCCGGCGCAGCTGATCCGAGCGGTGCGGCGGCAGCCCAGCGTTCGCGCGCCAGGAACGCAACTATTGTCGCAACGCGGCCAGTCGACTTCCGTCATTTGTGGCGCGCCGGACTATATGGGGTCGCAGCGGCAATCGTTTGGCCGCTGCCAGACTGCGGTGTAACGCTCAGAGTGACCTCCAATCCCCGACACTCAGCCCTTCTCTCGATAAGGTCACGCGCCAGCGGCGTGTGCTGAAATCCGCACAAGCACGGAGTGAGGTCCGGCGCGTTTCTCGCGCCGCCGCTATTTCGCCTTCTTTCCTATCGTGATATCATTTCCTTGCGCGGGCGACAGAGCTGGCTCGGTGTGTTTGAACAGGATTTCCCGATTTATAAGTGGAATCCTACCTGTGTTTAAGCCGCTTCGGGAAGCGTCATTGGGATGAAGTAGGCCTCATCGGGCGTTCTGTCGTCAAGGCTCGAATGAGGTCGTCTCTGGTTATAAAAAGTCAGGAATTTACCGATGGAAGCACGTGCCTGGCTGACGCTTTCATAGGCATGGAGATAGACCTCGTTGTATTTGACGGTTCGCCATAGGTGCTCGACGAAGACGTTGTCGCGCCAGGCGCGCTTACCATCCATGCTGATCTGGATTTTCTGATCGAGCAGGATCTTGGTGAACTCGATGCTGGTGAACTGGCTGCCCTGGTCGGAGTTGAAGATTTCCGGCTTGCCATATCGGGCGAGCGCCTCCTCGAGTGCTTCAATGCAGAACGCCGTGTCCATCGTGATGGAGAGCCGCCAGGACAGAACCTTGCGCGTAAACCAGTCGACGATGGCGACCAAATAACAAAACCCACGTGCCATCGGGATATAGGTCAGGTCTGTCGCCCAGACCTGATTGGGCCGGGTGACCGGCAGTTTGCGCAACAAATAGGGATAGATTTTGTGCCCATCCCCGGGCTTGCTGGTGCGCGGTTTGCTTCAGGAGTTTTTGCATCAGCCGGCTGCCGGCGAACGGATAATCCATGTGCAATTCGTCGATCCGGCGCATCAGCTTCAGATCGGCGGCTGACACGGGCCGAGGCGAGACGCTGCCCCGGCTGATCCCCAATTCGGCAGCCTGCTTTGTAATCGGCAAGTCATGGTCGCGATCAATCATCGTTTTACGCTCGCCAACAGCCCGGCCTTGTCGAGCGCCGAGCCTAAAAAATCATTGGCTAGCGTCAATTCGCCGATCTTGGCATGAAGAACCTTCACATCGACCGCTGGTGCCGCTTTCTCCCCACCGTGAAACACGCTCGCGGCTCCCTCAAGAAGCTGTTTCTTCCAATCCGCGATCTGATTGGGATGCACATCGTATTGCTGCGCCAATTCCGATAGCGTCTTTTCCCCTTTCAGGGCCGCAAGCGCCACTTTTGCTTTAAAACCAGCAGCATGGTTACGGCGAATTCGTTTCGGCATTTCAGCTCCTGTTCGTGAGCCACTCTGGCTCAGCTCAGGCAGAAATTCCACTTAACCCCCTGTTCAATTTTGCCGAGCCAGCTCCGTCACTGCTGGCGACCCCAAGCGGATCCCGCTTGTGAGCCCGGCTGCTCAAGGCAGGCCGCACTGTGCCACAATGCCTACCGCCGCGACGAGATCGACGCCGAGAGCGTGCGCCATCTGACGCTGGCGACCAAGGGCCGGCAGAAGGATGCGGTTTCTCCGCTTTTTTCACAGGAAAGGCGCACCAAGAACGGGGCACATCTCAATACAAGCGTCCGCAGCGTTCAACATACGTTCGCTTGGATTAAATCCTGGCAGCATTTGCCCCAGGATCATAGCGTTAAGGAACAGCGAACCACCCAGACGCGGATGAGTTGGTGCAATAAAGCGCCTCTATGCCCATGCGCTTCATCAAGGTTCGCACGTGTAAGCGGCCCGTTTCATAGACCCTATCGCCAAGCTCAAATTTGAAGGGCGACCACCATAGCGGAATGCAATATTCTGCGCATTTGAAGCGCCAGATAAACCTCGTTTCTTTTTACCTTCCCCGCTCATATTTATTTGTTCTTTCTCTTTCTTCTGTCGTCTATATATCGATCAAAAGACGACACAAAATCGTGCAACAAATTACTACGCCAACCTAACCAATGGCGTATGCTTCCGGGCTCATTCTCTTCCTGCTTTCTGGCAGAGAGAGCGCAATTCTGCTTTGATTTCCTTCCGGTCCAAAACTTCGGAGCTTTGGCTTCGTTGTCCGGCAACAAGGCGACGCCCTCTTGATTTCCGAGAGCGCCGTCTTCCAATCCTCTGTCTTCACCGCCGTCCAAAAATTCATCATCGATCGCCTTCTTCAACGCTTTGCTTGCGCGTTATGGGTTCGTTTCTGGCGATCCGCTCCGTGTCGGCGGCTTTCGCTTAAGCGCTGGTGCGCCAGTTGCCGTTAAGCACTTTCGGCAAAACCTCATCGAGTTGCATCGGATGACCGATAAAGGCGATGTGGCCGTCTCGGTCTGACCACGAACGAGGCCGGAATCCCGACAGAAAAGCTGGGTTCCCTCTAAAGCTTGTTCATTTCGCCTGTGTGGTCGAACGCGATCCGATAGTTCAGATTCGAGCACTTTTCGGTCAACCACGCGTCCAACTTGGTCTGGGCCTCAACGGGCGTTGGAGCGTCTTCACGCGGCGACTCCAACGATCTCGATTCCGCTGTATTTCTCCTGCAGCTTCATCAGATGGGGCATTGCGTCCACACAATGTGTGCACCACGTTGCCCAAAATTCGACATTGGGCACTTCGCTCGGCAGGAAGTTCGTGAGGGGCTCGCCACGTAGCCAGTTGTCGACTGATTGAAGGTGCCGTGCAGTTCATCTGCAATTCCATGTTGCTCCCCAACGCTGCTGCTAAGGCTTGCGCGACTTTATGCTCTTGTTTCCCTCTTAGAGGGGGCACACGGGTTCAGGGGAGGAACGCATCGCTTCTCTTGCGGATTTGCGTGCAGTCACCCTCGATCCGTGTTGCCACCTCTTAATTTGCAAAGGCCGTGCCAACACCGCAGCGCCCAGTAAGCGCCATTTGCCTTGAGAACCTCCACAGTGCCCAGATGTCGGTTGTAGTGAACCTGACATTTTGTCTGCCGCTGTCAGCCTTTGGACACGGGATCACGCGCTTCGCGCCGCCAGAAGGCATGGCCATCGGCACGGTCCCGAAGGGCCAAGACCATGAGAGCGCGTGCGACACGCCGCATGACGTCGTCTGACGCATCCGATGCTAGGCCCCACGCCGTTAAAGTCGCCGCACGCCAGATCGTCGTGAACGAGACGTTCAAACTTGACCCGGGAGCTCGAGGCGAAAAACGGCGCGAGGTTTGGCCTTGTTCGGGGGCGCCGGATAAGGAGGGCGCGAGGTCGGCGGCAATGGCGGGACTATGACACGGCGCCTATCTTCGCCCGCCTTTGGAGCTCTCCGACGACGATGTGGTGCGCGCGCTCACCATCGTCATGGCGAGACGCTGGAGGCCGGATGCGCCGTGGTCCAGGCGGTCGGTAACCATCTGAATGTCGGCATGGGCGCGTTGTGGCAGCCGGACGATGCCTTCTTCGATCTCCTGCGCGACAAGGAACTTGCCGACGCATGCTGGCCAACGTTGCAGTCGAGCGGTCGCGCGGACGGCAATTTCGCCGAGAAGGTCTAGTGTACCGTCGCAGTGATTGTGACGGGTTAGTCTACGCCGAGAATGGGCAGGTCCTGTGGCGGGACGAGCAACTGGATGCTGCGAGCGACACCGGGCTGCTTGTCGATCAAGCCGAGTTGGTTGAGGGTCTTGAGCATCTGATGGACTGACGGTGCGGTGACCCTGAAGTAGCGCTGGAAGTCCGCCTCCGCCGGAGCGCGGCGATTGATCTGCGAATAGGCCCAGATGAAGGCGAGGTACTGGCCTTGTTTGGCGGTGAACCGTACTGTCGGCGCCGGCGTCTTTCGGTCAAGCAATTGATTGATCGGGATAGGGGGACGCCTCGCGACGCCACCCCTCCCACACCACCGGGCATACGGGTCCGTACCACGGCGGTTCGATCGGATTAAGCTTGGGCAGAGACATGGAGTCGAGGGAGGCCGAGAGACTCGAAGTAATGGTTGCGCAGGGCCTGTTGGACCGCCGGGTGTCCTGACATGCGCCAGAATTCCGTCGGCGAACCGGCGGCAGCCGCAGCACTGAACTTTGGGACGCCACGATGGCGCAGTTCCTTGAAGCGGTTGTGCCCGTTCCCCCATTGCCGCCAGAGATACATGCGTAGTCTTCGGCGGATCCACGCTTCCAAGTTCGTAAGCACCCGTGGGGTCTGGCAGAAGCCGAAGTAACCGCGCCATCCGATGAGGTATGGCTTCAGCTCTTTGATCAACTGCGGCAGACTGATCCCCCGTGTCCTGCGTGTCATGTCCCGGATCAGCGTCTTGAATTTGTCGAGGGCCTTCGGCGCGATGCGCCGCTCGCTCCCGTCATTCGAGATGCTGAACCCCAGGAACTTCCGCACCTCCGGTCGCGCCACAGCGCTCTTTTCCTCGTTGACCTTCAGCCGCAGCTTCTTGGTCAGGAACCGGCTGACGGAAGCCATGACCCGTTCGCCAGCGCGGCGGCTGCGAACATAGATGTTGCAGTCGTCGGCGTAGCGGCAAAAACGGTGGCCACGTTGGGTCAGTTCCTTGTCGAGATCGTCGAGCAGGAGGTTGCTTAGGAGGGGCGAGAGCGGGCCGCCTTGCGGGGTCCCCTCGTCCACCGGACGGACCAGGCCGTCCTCCATCACCCCCGCATTGAGGAATGCACGGATGAGTTTGAGCGCACGCTTATCGGACACCCTGGCGGCAACGCGCGCCATCAGGCTATCGTGATTAACCCGGTCGAAAAATCTTTCGAGGTCGAGGTCAACCACGTAGCTGTAACCCTCGGCAATGTAGCATTGCGCTTGGGCTACTGCCTGATGGGCGGAGCGTCCCGGGCGGAAGCCGTAGCTGTGCTCCGAGAACGTCGGGTCCCACTGCTCTTGGAGGACCTGCAGCATGGCTTGCTGGATCAGTCTGTCGACGACGCAAGGTACGCCGAGTTTTCTGACCCCGCCGTCCGGCTTGGGGATTTCGACCCGCTTGACCGGCTGCGGCTGATAGGTTCCCTCAAGCAATCGAGACCGGATGCTTGGCCAGTGCTCACGCAGGTAGCCCTTGGCATCGTCGATGGTCATCCCATCCACGCCTGGGCTACCCTTGTTGCTTCGAACGCGTTTCCACGCTGTTTCCAGATTCTCTCGGCTACATACCGTCTCCATTAGCTGTTCTGTCCAAACCGGGCTTTCGGGTGCCGACTTCGCCACGAGTGGTTCGGCCCCTTGGTAACCGTTGACAGGGGCTTCACCCCGATCCCTCGGTGCCAGGGCCAGTGAACACTGGGTCTTCTGCCGCTTTCCACTCATGAGTTGCCAGTCCTACTTGCCACTTCCAGTCGTTCGGGCCTTCGATCATCGTTTCCGGCTCGGCCTATCCATTTGCTCCGCCTTTCGGCCTTGGAGTGCCTCACTAGCCTTACCGACAGCATCACCTACTATGCCCTCTGCTGACTCCTGCATCACGGTCAGGTCACCTTGCGGTTCCCTCAGTTCCGAAGTCGGAACATGACGCAGGCCTCCCCAGGTAAGTTCAATCGCCTTCCCCGCGCACCTGCCGGATCTACAGCCCTGCCCCTTGATGGATATGGACTTCGCGACACGTTGCCCGCTCGTCCAGCCAGGGATGCCTCATATCCGGTTTCTGTTCGTCAGGTCGCGGTTTTGCTCCACGCTTCCTTCAGACACCACCTCGCGGTAATGCCCTTGCGCTTTGCTAAGCCTTCACCTCCATCAGGTTGGCTAAGGGACTCTCACCCCCAAGCGGTTGAACATGCTGGGCACACAACTAAACCGCTGCCGCGGTAGCTGACGCGCGGGTCTGGCCTGAGGAGGCCCCTGTCTGAGAAGATTTGGTGTCGAGCCAACCTTCCAGACAGGAGAACCCCAGATGGCCCAGATAAGCCCTCTGCGTCAGCGGATGATTGAAGATCTGACGATCCGCAATTTGTCACCGGAGACCCAGCGATCCTACGTGCATCACGTGGCGAAGTTCAGTCGATTTTTTGGACGATCACCCGATCAATTGGGATACGAAGAGGTGCGCGCCTATCAGGCCCACTTGGTGGGCCGAAGGGTCTCGTGGGGCGCGTTGAACCAGACCGTTTGCGCCTTGCGTTTCTTCTACGGCGTGACGCTGGGTCGATCTGATCTGCCTGAGCGGATCGCTTACGCCCGGACGCCGCGCAAGTTGCCGGTCGTGCTGAGCGCCGATGAGGTGGTCGGCTTTCTGCAGGCCGTGAAGGGGACGAGGAACCGGGTCGCTCTGATGACCACCTATGCGGCGGGCTTACGCGCCGCGGAGGCGGCGTGTCTGCGGGTGAGCGACATCGATAGCAGCCGGATGGTCATTCGCATCGAGCAGGGCAAGGGCGGCAAGGACCGCTATGTGATGCTGTCGCCGCAGCTGCTGGAGATTTTGCGCGTCTATTGGCGGTTGACCAAGCCGGGGCGATGGCTGTTTCCCCGGCGCGATGGCCGCGGCCCGATCCACCCGCAGACCTTGGGGATCGCCTGTCGAGCAGCCTGCGAGTTCCTGGGCGTTGAGAAGCGGGTGACGGTGCACACCCTTCGTCACAGCTTCGCCACCCACCTTTTGGAAGCCGGCACGGACATAAGGATCATTCAGGTGCTGCTGGGCCATCGCAGCCTGGCGACGACGACACTGTACGCCCAGGTCTCAACGGCAGTGATCGGCCGGACCGCCAGTCCTTTTGACCAACTCCACATGGAGATCACGCCGCCCGGCTGAGCCGCGCGCCATGCGCCCGGATCTGGAAGTGGCGGATGTATTCCACCGTCACGGGGATGATTATCGCCGCGACCATGCCGGCCATCTCGGGCGTGTCGAGCGCCGGGTCATGGCCGCGGTGGAGGCGTGCCGGACCGCGGCCCTGGGTGGTCACGCCGAACACTGCACCGACTGCGGCCTCGTGCGGCAAGCCTATAACTCCTGCCGCAACCGCCACTGCCCTAAGTGCCAGGGCCTAGCCCGCGCCCAGTGGCTGGCCGAGCGGCAGGCTGAGCTGCTGCCGGTCCCATACTTCCACGTGGTCTTCACCGTCCCGGCCCAGATCGCTGAGATCGCCTTCCAGAACAAGGCGGCGGTCTATGCGATCCTGTTCAAGGCCGCATCCGAAGCCTTGAGGGCGGCGGCGGCCGATCCCAGGCATCTGGGCGCCGAGATCGGCGTGGTCGCCGTGCTTCATACTTGGGGTCAAAATCTCCACCATCATCCGCATGTCCACTGCGTCGTGCCGGGCGGCGGCCTGTCGCTCGAGCCTGCCCCGGCGACGGCCGGGGACCGGCGATGGATCGCCTGCCGGCCGGGATTTTTCCTGCCCGTGCGGGTTCTGTCGCGCCTGTTCAGGCGGCTATTCCTGGAGCACCTGCAGGACGCCTTCGACGCCGGCCAGCTTCGCTTCTTCAGCGATCTCGCCAGCCTGGCCGACCCTGCCACTTTCTGCGCCCAACTGGCTGGACTGAAGCGGATCGAATGGGTCGTCTACGCCAAGCCCCCGTTCGGCGGTCCCGAACAGGTCCTCGCCTATCTGGGCCGCTACACCCATCGCGTCGCCATCGCCAACAGCCGCCTCGTGAGCCTGGACCAGGGAAAGGTCAGCTTCCGCTGGAAGGACTATCGCCACCACGACAAGTCCAAGCACAAGCTCATGACCTTAAGCGCCGACGAGTTCATCCGGCGCTTCCTGCTGCACGCTCTTCCAGACGGATTCCATCGCATCCGCCACTACGGCCTCTTCGCCAACGGCCACCGCGTCGCCAAGCTCGCCCAGTGCCGTCTTCTTCTGGCGGCGCCCACGCCGCCGACGCCGGACCCGACCGCCGACTATCGCCAGCGTTACCGCTGTCTCACAGGGCGCTCCCTGGACATCTGTCCGGGCTGCGGCGGCGCCATGGCCTCGCTCGGCCCGATCCCGCGCAAGGCCCAGACCTGGCCAGACACCTCATGACACGCCGCGCACCGACACGCTCGCACCGTCCATCCCGGCGTCTGCTACAGTCGCCGCCGGGCCTTTGCGCGCCGCTAGTCAAAGTCGCAGCCTGGCTATCGCCAGCAACGCTGCACCTCAGCGTCAACGACCCAATGGCGCCGTCTCTCGCGTCGCAGATGGTCCTGCATCGCGACGACGGGCGACTGCCCCAGAGCGATCGGCGAGCCCGCTCCGGCGCCTCGGACACACTGTCGACCCCTAAATCCCCATAGCCCCGCCCGCCATCCCGCGGTTCAGTTCAATCAGGCTTCAATGTAGTCGCGACCCATGCGTGCCCGCCCAATCGCGCCCGCGACCACACAGAACCCTCCAGATTCATTGTAGATTCACCTACGGCTCTTCCACCAAGAAGGGCTTTGGGAATGAACATACGATATCGGGTCGAACTCAGCCAATCCGAACGAGACGAGCTGCGTGCTTTGGTGAGCGGGGGTAAACTGCCGGTGCGGCGGCTCAAGCGGATGCAGATCCTGCTGGCCGCCGACGCCGGGGTCGCCGACGAGGCCATCGCCATCTCGGTGCAGACCAGCGACTCGACCATCTACCGCACCAAGAAGCGCTTTGTGGAGATCAGCCTGGAGGCCGCCCTCAGTGAAGGGCCGCGTCCGGGGGCGGCTCGCAAACTAAGCGGCAAGCAGGAGGTGCAACTGGTGGCGCTGGCCTGTTCTGATCCGCCGCAGGGATGCGCCCGGTGGACTTTGAAGCTTCTGGCCAACGCCCTGGTCGAAGTGATGGAACACCCGAGCGTCTCACGCGACACCGTCCGCCGGCGGTTGAACGACAACGATCTGAAGCCCTGGCAACAGAAGATGTGGTGCATCGCCAATATCGATGGGGAGTACATCGCCCGCATGGAGGATCTCCTCGATCTCTATGCCGAGCCGCATGATCCCAAGCGACCGGTGGTCTGCTTCGATGAAAGTCCGATCCAGCTCATCGGCGAGGTGCGCGTGCCCATCGTGCCGAAACCCGGAAAGCGATACCGCTACGACTCCGAGTACAAGCGTAACGGCACGGCCAACCTCTTTGTCATGGTCGACGCCAACCGGTCGTGGCGCAGGGTCAAGGTCACCGACCGGCGCGCAAACGAGGACTTCGCCGTCTGCATGCGCGACCTGGTCGACGTGGACTATCCCGGCGCCGACAAGGTCCGCGTCGTGATGGATAACCTATCAACCCACACGGCCTCCGCTGTCTATCAGACCTTTCCAGCAGTCGAGGCGCGTCGGATCTTGCGACGCCTGGAGTTCCACTACACACCCAGGCACGCCAGTTGGCTCAACATCGTCGAGATCGAAATCGGCGTTATGCGCCGCCAATGTCTTGATCGCCGCATCGCTAGCCGCGACCTCCTTGAAACAGAGATCCGGACCTGGGAACGCCGCCGCACCGAAAGTGGCGCCCGCATCCGCTGGATGTTCTCCACACAGCAGGCCCGAGCGAAGATGGCAAAATCCTATCCCACGCCATCTCTCAAAGAGTCATAATCACCGCGACGCGACACTAGACGCAGAATCGTCCGCGACTTCCTGTCGGGCGAGAACGGTCGCCAGAAACTCGAGACCTGGCTGCCGCGCTGGATGAAATTCCCGGTCGAATGCTACTCCAATCACGGCGGCTTCCGCACGGCCGATCAGTGGGCCAAGGTCCAGTCGCAGTTTGCGCCGCCAACCGCTGAATGAGCGGACTGGGCAGGGCGGCGGGGATTCCGCCCCCGTTCCTGCAACGCGGCTGCTTCCGACGTAGGTTAAGTTGCGTGTGCACGGATTCGCCAGCAGCGCGTGCTGGAATCCGCACAAGCACGGCTCGAGAGGCCCTTATCAATTCCGGAAACCTGCTCGTTTCTCGGCGCTGTCGCAATTGGCACGGAGCTTGCGACGACCCTGGTGGTGCAACGTTCGACCGGAGCGCAGCGACGGGAGATGCCCGGGAGGGAGGAACCCACCTCGATCCGGTCAGGAGACAAGTAGTATGTTGAATATTGTGATCCCGCAAACCGCAGCGCGAGTCCCGCGCCTCGCAAGCCCTCTTATCCGCAGCTTTACGTGCAGGTTTGTGCTGCAGTCACGCTCAGCCATCGCACTCGGCCGCCTGAAGCCGCTCGGCGAACGGCGATACGGCTGGGCGGTTCGCGCGCACACCGCGCCGCTCACGGATGGTTCGGCTGATTGGGCGCAGCCGTCATACCGCAACCGCCAGCTTGCACCCCTTCGGATAGCACGAGCACCCTTAACCTCCCGTAGTCCGGGAACAGCGGGGCAAGACACTAAAGCGATGGCCCCTTCACGTCAAAGCCAGCCGTTGCTGCCCCGCCGTTCACTGTTGATTGGAGCCTGAGCCATGCCTGAACAAAGAGCCAGCCTTGTCGCTCTTTTAGTCCTAGCCCTGCTTCTTTCTGGGCTGGCGGCGCGATATCATCCAGTTGCCACAGACTACCTGCGCCAGCTCGAAGACCATCGTCGGCTTGCCGCGGATTGGCGGAAGCTCATTCCGGAGCAGCGCGACGCACTCCTCAACGACCCCGCTGCGCCAACTGCTGGCAACCCGAATGGCGACGTCCCTCTGGTGGTGTTTTTGGACTACAACTGCCCGCACTGCCGGACGGCAGACCTTATCATCCAGCAAGCCCTCAAGGACGATCCCAATCTGAAGGTTGTCTACAAAGAGTATCCGGGCAAGGGACCGGGCTCAAAAGTCGCCGCAGTGGCGGCGCTCGCCTCCCGCAAACAGGGAAAATATGAGCCGTTCCATCACGCCCTTATGGCTGCTCCCGGCCGGCTCAGCGAATTCTCCATCCTGACTATCGCACAACAGGTGGGCCTCGATGTTGAGCAGCTCAAGCGGGACATGGATGATCCGGCCATCCCAAACGCCCTCGAGCGCAATCGCGCGCTCGCCACCAAGCTGTACATCACCGGCACGCCGGCGTTGGTGCTCGGCGACGAAGTGATTGCAAAGGTGCCCGAGATTCCCACGCTGAAACGCTTAATCGCCAAAGAGCGGGAAAAAACGAAGCGTTATAACCCTGCCGGATCACCAACTTCGGCATTTTGAAAGTGGTGGCGGCCGGTGCAATGCGCGTTCTCTGGCCATGCGTGCTGCCTCTCGCGCCGGGCCAAATCTGTTACGTGGCCGGCAACGCGGTAGTCGGCGGACCACGCCGTTCTATCGGTAGCGTGGCAGTCCCGCATTTAGCGCGCTTTCCTCAACCTGGCCGAACACGATCGCACATCTCGGGATCTATTCAGCCGGCCTTGGTCTTCCCGTCCCGCCATCGGCGTCTTTCACCGAAAGCCTCGCCAAAGGGATAGGCACGAAGCGCGCCGGACGTGTGCTTCAGATCGCGGCCGGCGCGACGATGATCGTCATGGGCTTTCGCCCCCTGGGTGATCGTATAAGTCCCCATTGTCAGAAGGATCGGTTGACGTGGACGCCGTCGGCGCCAAGCTCGCGCCGCCTGTCGACAGCGTGGCCCTTGGCGTGTTGATAAAGCCGCAGCGGTCGCAAGAAGCCCGTTCGGATTGACAAAAATGACGTTGCCGCCATCCCATACACCTCCATCATGCCATTCAAGGCCGAGGCTCTGGTCGAGGTCACCTCATTGGGATGACGGCGGCCGGAATTGCCTGGACCAAGCTGCCAAGCTGTGAGCCCGACACCTCATCTATGGAGTTGTTGAGGATGGCGCCGGTGTTCGGGCATCGAAGTCCTGTATCGATTGTGCGACAGGCCTTCCCCGTTGGACCGCCGGCGAAGGCATGCGTGGGCGCGGCACCACATCGCCAAAGGCATGCCGCCAGCCAAGCCATCCCTTGTGCGTTGATGGCCATGCCGCCAAGATCGCATTCGCTACCGGCATGAAGCCTCAGTGTGGTGGAGGTGTCGAGAGGCACCTGCTCCAGACTGGCGATCGGTTCGAAGCGGACAAACACGTAGCTCAGCTCATAGCCTGCCTAGCCGAAGGCGCGTACCGTAGCGGGCCGCCGTCCCTCTGACATAGGCCCAAAAGATCGGGCCAGGCGATCTCGCAAGCCGGGCGCGGGTTTGCACCGTTCGCATCAAAAAGCTGTCCGCCCGGCCAATTCTGTCCCTCACATAAACCTGACGGTCAGCCGCAAACGGTATACCAGCGGTCGAATCGGCCATTGTTTGGAGCCGCACATAGAGCGCCGTAACAAACCTTCTCACCCTTGAAGTTGGCCAGGAACTGCAGCAAATGCGATATTTCGCGCTGTTTATCTCCGTCCCCGATAAGCTCCGGACTGCCCAGCGAATTCAGTGCCAGCTCGATCAGCTCGATCGCCCGATCTTTGTTGCCGCTCTCGTGATAGTACAGAGCTGCCACCGGATAAGGCAGGAGCTTACATTGGTCGCTTTCTGGGGGATTCAGTGCCAGAATGTGTTCGGACAGCTGTTTTCCCATCGCCAAGCGTTCAGCAGACGGAAAGTGCGAATAGTCAAAGTTCGGAAAGAAGAGTTCGTCTAGCGCCGCAATCATCCAATTCTCGGAGTTTCTGTTAATCGCGTCGCGAACGAATTGGCGCATGACGGGCAAGCCGGCCTGAATGTCGCGCATTTTGTGAAGCAACAGATTCACATGAGACCGGCGGAAACCGAGCTTGTCCGGCAACAAGGCGATGCCCTCTTCGATCGCCGAGAGCGCCGTCTTCCACTCCTGTTTCTCCACCGCCGCCCAAAATCTATCATTGATCGGCTTCTTCAGCGCTTGTTCGCGCGCTATGGTTTCGCCTTCCGCGATCCGGTCCGTATCGGCCGATTTTGCTTGATCGCTGGCGCGCCAGCTGCCGTTAAGCACCTTCGGCAAGACCTCATCGAGTTCCATCGGATGACCGATAAAGGCGATGTGGCCGTCTCGGTCGACCACGAACATGGTCGGAATCGCGACAGAAAAGCTGGGCTCCATCCAAAGCTTGTCCATTTCGCCCGTGGAGTCGAACGCGATCCGATAGTTCAGATTCGAGAACTTTTCAGTCAACCAAGCGTCCAACTTGCTTCGGGCCTCATCGGCCGTTGGAGCGTCTTCAGAAGCCGCGACTCCGACGATCTCAACTCCGCTCTCCCTGTATTTCTCCTGCAGCTGCATCAGATGGGGCATCCCGTCCACACATGGTCCGCACCACGTTGCCCAAAATTCGACGATGTACACTTTGCCGGGCTGAAAGCTCGTGAGGGGCTCGCCACGCAGCCAGTTCTCGACTTTAATCGAAGGAGCCGGGGACTCGATCTGTAATGCCACCAATGTTGCTCTCCAAAGCTTGCTTTCTGCGCGAGCTTGTTCCCGCTCAGAGAGACGGCACACGGGTTCAGGGGAGAAAGCATTGCTCGTCTTGCCCCATTGCGTGCAGTCACCATCAAGAGTGCAAAAGCCGTGCCAGCGCGCTCAGCGCACAGTAAGCGCCTGATTGCTTGGAAAAACCTCCACGTGCCCAGATGGCCGGTCGTGATGAACCTGACATTTTTGCTTGCGGACGACGCGGCTGAGGTGGTCGTCGACTGGAGAAGCTACATCGACCCGACCGGGGCGGATATGCGCCTCCATGCGGCCAGCCCGAGGACTATACCTGCGCGCCAGCGGCGCGGCGCGTGGCGCGGTGTCTACATGACCCCGGGAACCGTTCGGTGGGCCGCGCCGCCGTGAGACGCATGCGGAACTTGCCCGGTAATCGGCCGCATTCCGGCATCTCTGACTCGATCCCGGCAACACGGCGAAGTTAACACGGCCGGCTCACTGGCTGCATGTCCAATTCGCCATGATGGGACAAGCTGGAAAGCGCCGTCACCGCTGTTGTCGATCGGTCCGCGCGTTGGCGGGGCAGGCGCGGTTTTGTCCCGAGGATGAACCCAACCCCGTGTTCCCTACTGTGCCATTTTTCGTTTTCGGACCAATGCGTCGGCGGCGAACCGGGATCAAGGTACCGACCGATGGAACGCAGCTAGGCAACGCTCTTTCGTATCAAAGAATCGCGGTCTTCAAACGCTTCGCCTATGCACTCCAGCTCATCGTACGCCGCCAGCGTTTCTTCGACGTCGCCAAGCACATAGCGAGTATCGCCGACAGCACAGATATCGCAGCCAGCCTTGATCAGCGTCACAACGAAGGCGGGGATATCGCTCGCCTTCATCAGTCGCTTGTTACCTGTCATCATAAGCCTGCCCTCAATTGACGGCGAAGAGGCTGGAGCTGAGCCTTAAGTTGGCACATCAGCTTGAGCGTGCGTCTGTCGATCCGCCAAGTTGATCTGCGTGGGGTACCCCCAGCAGCTTTGACTCCGGCAGGTGTTCACCGGGAGCTTGGCCGATGACGACAATCTCATCTGCCCCGAACCTGTCGGTGCTAAGCCCTTTCGTTTGGACTGCTTTGCCGTGCTCGATCTTTTGCCAGTGACCGTTTCGCGGCCGTGCAATGTTGTAGACATCGCAAGCCCGCGCGATATGCTGATCGCGAACTCCGAGTTCACGGGCGATCTGTGTCATCGGCTTGGCCCAGACCAAATCATAGAGCTGAGCCCGGCTTAGGCTGACCATTGACGCCTCCCATATCTTATGTCTCGAGCCACCCGACCCTGGGGTTCTCTAAGCTTAGCGATTCTCGCTGTCTACGCTCGAATGCCTGCGCCCTTCCCATCATACAAGGTCAACTCTACGCAGCCGGTTGCCGCCGCTAGATTCCAACGACGAGCGCACCGCCGCTCAGACCCGCGCCTGCTGCCGCCAGAAGAATTTTCTCGCCCTGCCGAAACGGCTCCGTCTGGTGGGCCAGCGACAGCGAGAGAGGGATCGTCGCGGCGGAAGAGTTGCCGTATTCGGCGATCGTCTTGACGATCGCGTGATCGGCAATGCCGAGGTTCCTCCCGACGGCATCGAAAATTCGGGCGTTAGCCTGGTGCGGAACGAACCGATCGATATCCCGCGACCGCATCCCGGCCGCGGCGAGCGCGTCCTGCGAGCAGGCAGTCATCATCTCCACGGCCTTGGCGAACACTTCGCGGCCGTCGGCGATCGTCATGCGGGTTTGGTAGAGGTCAAGATTGCCGTGGAATGGTGTGTTGCTTCCTCCGGCGGGAATCTGGATCAGCCCATAGCGCGAGCCGTCGGAATCCACCGAAGCGCCGAGAATGCCCCGATCCGGCTCCTCGCACGGGCCGAGGGGTGGACGGCGCCGGATGGCACGACCTGACGCCTATGGCCCAAGACCTTCGTATCTGGTCCGCAATGCGACTGTAGCCGATGAATGGTCAAAGCGTAGCGCATCGGTTCACGATCGACTGAAAACCGTGACCGGTCCTCTGCGGTGCTCAGACTGCCACCGAGTGCCTGGCCGTTCCACTTTCAAAATATTTGTCGAACTTCGCCGCAACGCTCCTCACGAAGGGACGGCTTTCCGCCAGCACGACGAAACTTTCGCCTTGCAGTTCAAGCAGTCGAGCAGGATCCTGAAGAGCGATTGAGCTTGCCTGAAAAAGGAGCTTTTGGCCGGCTTCCCCGAAGCTCTCCACCAGGTCGATCGCCGAGAAGGCGAAATCGCACATCAGCCGCTCGATGATCCAGCCACGGACGCGATCGTCGTCGGAAAAGGCGATGCCGCGGACGGCGGCCAGCCCGCCATTGGCGACCATACGTCCGTACTCAGCGGTCGAAGGATTGTTCTGCAGGTAGCCCTGGCGAAACCGGCTGATGGACGAGGGACCGACACCGATCAGCGTCTCGCAGCGATCCTCTGTGTAGCCTTGGAAGTTGCGATGCAGGGCCCCTGTGCAGGCCGCCACCGCCAGCGCATCGCCCGGCTTGGCGAAATGGTCGAGGCCTATTGCTTCATATCCCTTGTCCAAAATCGCCCGCGCGGCGAGTTGCGATTGCGCGAACCGCTCCGTGGGACCGGGGAGCCATGCCTCGTCGATCATCGTCTGATGTTTCTTGAACCAGGGCACGTGAGCGTAGCCGAACAGCGCCATCCTGTCCGGTTCCAGGGTGAGCGCCTGCGCGACGGTAGAACACAGGCTCTCCCTGGTTTGATGCGGCAGGCCGTAGAGCAGATCCAGATTGACGGACTCGACGCCACGGGAACGAACTCCGTCGACGACTGCCTTGGTCTGCAAAAAGCTTTGTTCGCGGTTGATCGCCTTTTGCACTTTCGGATCGAAATCCTGCACGCCGAGGCTCGCCCGCGTCATGCCAATTTCGGCAAGTGCATCAAGGCGTGCCTCGTCCATATCGTTCGGATCGATCTCGATGCTGATTTTCGTATTCGGAACAAAATCGAAGCTGTCCCGCATGAACGCGCCTAGAGCCACCATATCCTCAGGCTTCAGCATTGTCGGCGAGCCGCCGCCGAAGTGGATTGCGCGGACGAAGACCTTCCCGCTGATAAGGGCGGCAACCGTCGCGATCTCCGCGCGTAGCGAGCGCAGATAAGCGGTCACCGGCTCATAGTGGCGCGTCTGCTTGGTATGGCACGCACAGAACCAGCAGAGCCTGTCACAATAGGGAATATGCAGGTAAAGTGATATCTCGTCACCGCCTTCGAGGGCCTCCAACCAGCCTTTCTGGACCGCCGCATCGACGCCTGGATGGAAATGCGGCGCGGTCGGGTAACTGGTGTAGCGGGGGACGTTCTCGCCAAGTCTGGCAGTTAATTCCGGTCGCATGTCTTGGTCCACCGTGTTTGAGTCGCCGGAACTCTGGACGCGTCGAACAGCCAAAGCCCTGATTTCGGTCAACCTCCAGCACGGACAAACTGCCGCAACGATTTTTCTACCGTCGATTGCTATCCTGCTCGCACTTGGGATCGGTAGAGCGATGGAATGACAGTACGGCAAGATATTCATAGTTCCGGCATTCCCGTTCTTTGCCTACCCTGCGAGGTACGGCACCGCGGCGTCTGCGGTGCGCTCGATCCAGACGATTTGGCGCGGCTCGCCAAGACTTCGTCGCGGCACAAGATCGAGCCGGGGGCCGAACTGATCGGCGACGCCGAGGCCGTCGACAGCTATTCAAACGTGCTTTCAGGCGTGGTGAAGCTGACGAAGAGCCTTTCGGACGGCCGCCAGCAAATCGTCGGCCTCCAGTTCGCACCAGATTTTCTGGGACGGCCCTTCAAGGTGAAAAGCGCGATCAATGCGGAAGCGGCAACCGCTGTCTCGCTGTGCTCGTTTCCGAGGGCGGCCATCGAACGGATGATGAAGGAATCACCGGAACTTGAGCATCGCCTGCTCAAGCAGACGCTGAACGAACTCGACGAGGCACGCGAATGGATGGTGACTCTGGGGCGCAAGACCGCACCGGAGAAGGTGGCGAGCTTTCTCCTCATGATCGCCCGGAATATCGATTCCAGTGTTGGCCCGGCGGCCAGGTCGGCGTGCTTCGATCTGCCGCTGACGCGTGCCGAGATCTCTGATTTCCTTGGACTTACAAACGAGACTGTGAGCCGCCAGCTGACCAGACTGAGAATGGACGGCGTGATCCGGATCGAGAACAATCGCCATGTCACGGTGGACAGCGTCAGCCGGCTGGAGCAGCGCTGCGGCGGCCGAGGCGCAAGCGCCCTTTAGATGAGACCTAAGCGCGCGGGGCCGTCGCCTACTCCGACCCGCAGCAGGATTTGTTCGCGTTCGAAAGGGATGTGTGTCGCCGCAAGCCTTCGAAGAAAGCCGCGCAGAATGAAACCGACGGCTTCCGCATTCTCCACCGTCTCGCCATGGCCGATCGCTAGCAGAATTCAGTCACCTCACCAGCAAAGCACTCGTCTTCGACGTGTTCGGCGCGCAACCGCCGGGTAGAAGCGAGGCTGGCATCGCCGCCAACGACAGCGGCCTCGTAGGCGGGAAAGACGATCGTTTCTTCATATTGATGAACGCTTGCGCAAAAATGGGAGGATTGCGTGGGCCGTGCCGAGGCACTTCAGGCGATCGACGCTGGGCAGCGCATCAGCGATATTTTCCTAAGCATTGCAGAGCTGCAGTTTTCCCTGCGCGCGCTTCATCACATCACACGGAATCGCCTCCACGCCGGCCGGCCCGCAGACGCCGGACTTGTCCATGAGCGGGGCGGCCCGTGCTGCGTTTCCTCGTTCAATCGCCACCTTCTGATCGCACCGAACTCGATGCTGCCCGAAGCAAAATCCTACGATCTGACATGGATCAGGGCGAGCAGGCGGCGGCTGCGCAATCAATGCACTGCGGAGTTGGGTCCGCCGGAATTGGAGATCGGTACTTGCGATGAAATTCGGCACTGAGATCGTCCTTCTAAGCCTGTTTGCTTTTGCGGCCCTGGTGGCTGCCGGCTTCGGCGTAGACGAACCTTTTCGCCAGCATATGTGGGTTTTATTCTTCGCCGTGGCTGGCTTCACTGCGATCCTGTTGCGCAACACGGAGTTCAAGCCAGCAGTTCCGATCCACCCCGCCGATTACATGGATGGGCCGATACGCTACGGGGCTGTCGCAACGGTGATCTGGGGGGTCGTTGGCATGCTGGTCGGTGTGGTCATCGCGCTGCAGCTCGCCTATCCGGATCTCAACATCGAACCCTGGTTCAATTTCGGTCGCTTGCGGCCGCTGCATACGTCGGGCGTCGTTTTTGCTTTCGGGGGCAATGCACTGCTTTGCACATCCCTGTATGTCGTGCAGCGCACCTGCCGCGCCCGGCTGTTTGGCGGCGATCTCGCCTGGTTCGTGTTCTGGGGTTACCAGCTTTTCATCGTCATGGCTGCGACAGGCTACCTGCTCGGAATCACCGAGGGCCGCGAGTATGCCGAACCCGAATGGTATGTGGACCTGTGGCTGACCATCGTCTGGGTCGCCTATCTCATCCTGTTCCTCGGCACGATCCTGAAGCGCAAGGAACCGCATATCTACGTCGCCAACTGGTTCTATCTGTCGTTCATCGTGACCATCGCGATGCTGCATGTGATCAACAATCTGTCGATGCCCGTCTCGTTCGTTGGCTCAAAAAGCTATTCCGCCTTCTCCGGCGTACAGGACGCCCTGACGCAGTGGTGGTACGGCCACAATGCCGTCGGCTTCTTTCTGACCGCCGGCTTTCTCGGCATGATGTATTATTTCGTGCCCAAGCAGGCGAACCGCCCAGTTTATTCCTACCGCCTGTCGATCATCCACTTCTGGGCGCTGATCTTCCTCTATATCTGGGCTGGTCCGCATCACCTGCACTACACCGCTCTGCCCGACTGGGCGCAGACGCTTGGCATGGTGTTTTCGATCATGCTCTGGATGCCCTCCTGGGGCGGCATGATCAACGGCCTGATGACGCTGTCCGGCGCCTGGGACAAGCTGCGTACGGATCCGATCATCCGCATGATGGTGATGGCCATCGCCTTCTATGGCATGTCGACCTTCGAAGGCCCGATGATGGCGATCAAGACGGTCAACTCGCTGTCGCACTATACCGACTGGACGATCGGGCACGTCCACTCCGGCGCGCTTGGCTGGGTTGGCATGATCTCGTTCGGCGCGATCTATTTCATGGTGCCGAAGCTGTGGAACCGCGAGCGGCTCTATTCACTGCGGCTGGTCAACTGGCACTTCTGGCTGGCGACGCTCGGAATCGTCCTTTACGCGGCGGTGATGTGGGTCTCCGGCGTCATGCAAGGCCTGATGTGGCGCGAATACGACGAGCAGGGCTTCCTGATCTACTCCTTCGCCGAAACCGTCGCTGCCATGCATCCCTACTACATCATGCGTGCCATCGGCGGCGCGATGTATCTGTCCGGCGCCCTTATCATGGCCTGGAACATCGCCATGACCATCTTTGGCTACCAACGCGAGGAGGATCCGATGTCGGGCTCCATCCCCGCCCTCCAGCGTGCGCGATCAGGAGCCAGAAAATGGGCTTGATGGACAAACACGCCATCATCGAGAAGAACGCCACGCTTCTTCTCGTTGGCTCCCTTCTGGTGGTGACGGTCGGCGGCATCGTCGAGATCGCGCCGCTCTTCTATCTCGACAATACGATCGAGAAGGTCGAAGGCATGCGGCCCTATTCGCCGCTCGAACTTGCTGGACGAAATATCTATGTGCGCGAGGGCTGCTACCTCTGCCACAGCCAGATGATCAGACCGTTCCGCGACGAGGTCGAGCGCTATGGGCACTACAGCCTGGCGGCCGAGTCGATCTACGATCACCCTTTCCAGTGGGGATCGAAGCGCACCGGACCGGACCTCGCCCGGGTTGGCGACCGCTACTCCAACGAATGGCACGTACAGCATCTTGCCGATCCGCGCTCGGTGGTGCCGGAATCGATCATGCCGAACTACGCGTTCCTCAAAGACGCGCCGATCGACGTGAAGGACTTCTCGACCCATCTGGTTGCCAACGCGCGCGTCGGCGTCCCCTACACCGACGACATGATCGCGCACGCCAACGCCGATCTGATGGCACAGGCCGACCCGAACGCCGATAGTTCGGGCCTCGAGGCGCGCTATCCAAAAGCCAAGGTCGGCGACTTCGACGGCAATCCGCATCAGGTCACCGAAATGGATGCCTTGGTCGCTTACCTCCAGATGCTTGGCACATTGGTCGATTTCAAGACCTACGACGAAGCCGCCGGCTACCGCTGAGGAGTGTGATCGTGGACTACAATTTGATGCGGGAAATCGCCGACAGCTGGGGCCTCCTTGCCATGGCGCTCTTCTTCGTCGGATGCGTTGCCTTCGCGCTTCGCCCTGGCGGCCGCAGGCAAGCTGACGAAGCCGCTCGAATTCCTCTCAAGGACGATTGATCATGAGCAGCGAGCACATCGACGAGGTCTCGGGCATCTCAACGACCGGCCATGAGTGGGATGGCATCCGGGAGCTCAACAACCCACTTCCGCGCTGGTGGGTCACGACATTTTACATCACCATTGTCTGGGCGATCGGCTACACCATCGCCTATCCCGCATGGCCAATGCTTACTTCCGCGACCAGAGGTGTGCTCGGCTATTCGAGCCGCAACCACGTCAAGAATGAACTGGCGGCCGCCGAAGCCGCCAAGGCCAAATATGTCGCAGCGGTGGAATCGAAAACCGCCTCGGAGATTGCTGCCGACGACGCATTGCGCGAGTTCGCCGTGGCTGCCGGCGGTGCGGCATTCAGGGTCAATTGCGTGCAGTGCCATGGCTCCGGCGCGCAAGGCTCCAAAGGTTTTCCAAACCTCAACGACGACGATTGGCTGTGGGGCGGCAGCGCTGAGCAGATCCAGCAGACGGTCACCCACGGCATCCGCTTCGCGTCAGACCCGGATACGCGACTGTCGGAAATGCCGGCTTTTGGCGACATCATCACGGCGGACCAGATCGCACAGGTCAGCGCCTACGTTGCCAGCCTGTCCGACTTGGTCCGGGACGCAAGTCTGATCGAGCCCGGCGCCAAGGTTTTCGCGGAAAATTGCGTCGCCTGTCATGGCGACACAGCAAAGGGCAACAGGGAACTTGGCGCGCCCGACCTGACCGACGCCATCTGGCTCTATGGACCGGGCGAGACGGCTATTGCTGCGCAGGTCCGCGCGCCGAAGCACGGCGTCATGCCGGCCTGGATCGGGCGTCTCGGCGAGACCAAGGTCAAAGAACTCGCAGTCTATGTCCATTCGCTTGGCGGCGGAGAATAGGAACGGAAGCCTATTCTCGGCCCTCCCCGCCAAGCGACGGGGCTCGGCTTGCGCCGGGCCTCGACACCATTCCGGCATCCGGCGAATGACTTGCATCAACGCGGTGCAATTCGCCATGCGGCAAAGCGTGCTCAACGTGGCCATCAGCCAGAACCGATCGGTCGGGCTTCCGCCGCGAAATCGTCGCCTGGACTGGAGCTTCTCGTGCTTGAAAACATGCAAATTGAACGGCTCGAAGCCGAATCGGTCAACTCCGCCAAGGCCCGTCAGCCGCTTTATGCCCCGCACAAGAAGGTATTCCCGAAGCGCGCTTCAGGCAGCTTTCGCCGCTTCAAGTGGCTGGTGATGGCAATCACGCTGGGCATTTACTACTTGACGCCCTGGCTGCGATGGGATCGAGGGCCGTTCGCGCCTGATCAGGCCGTGCTGGTCGATCTTGCCAACCGCCGCTTCTACTTCTTCTTCATCGAAATATGGCCGCAGGAATTCTACTACGTGGCTGGCCTGCTGGTCATGGCCGGCATTGGCCTTTTCCTGGTCACCTCCACAGTTGGTCGGGCCTGGTGCGGCTATACCTGCCCGCAGACCGTATGGGTCGACCTGTTTCTGGTCGTCGAGCGCGCGATCGAAGGAGATCGCAACGCGCGCATGAAACTCGACGCCGGACCCTGGACAGCGCGCAAGCGTATGCTGCGCGTATCGAAACACGCCACATGGCTGGTCATAGGGGCGGCGACAGGGGGCGCCTGGATCTTCTATTTCGCCGACGCGCCAAAGCTGATGGGCGAAGTCTTCACCGGCACCGCCGCACCCGTCGGCTACATCACCATCGCCGTGCTGACGGCGACTACCTACACATTCGGTGGACTGATGCGCGAGCAGGTCTGCACCTATATGTGCCCGTGGCCGCGCATTCAGGCGGCCATGCTCGACGAGAATTCTCTCACGGTGACCTACAATGATTGGCGCGGCGAACCTCGTTCGCGTCACGCCAAGAAGGTTCAGGCCACTGGGCAGCTGGTCGGAGACTGCGTCGATTGCCACACCTGTGTCGCGGTCTGCCCGATGGGGATCGACATTCGCGACGGCCAGCAACTCGAATGCATCACTTGCGCGCTCTGTATCGACGCCTGCGACAGCGTCATGGACAAGCTCGGCAAGGAGCGCGGGCTGATCTCCTATGCGACGCTGTCCGACTACAACGCCAACATGGCGGTGGCGACCGGGGGCGGCTCCAGCGCGGTGAAGCCTTCGCTGGTGCGCACTGCCGACGGCGCTTTCGCCGACAGGTTGGCCCATTTCCACATTCGCAAGATCTTCAGGCCGCGCACGTTCGTCTACATGGGTGCGTGGTCGGCGGTCGGTCTCACCCTGTTCTATTCGCTTCTGACGCGCGACCGGCTCGAGGTCAACGTTCTGCACGACCGCAATCCGCAGTTCGTCGTGTTGTCCGACGGTTCGATCCGCAATGGCTACACCGTCAAGCTGCTCAACATGATCCCCGAGCCCAGGACGATCGTCGTCACCATGCAGGGCCTGCCGGAGGCCGAGATGAGCGTCGTCGGGATCGACGACCTGCCTGCGGATCGCTCCTTTGCCATTCCGGTCGAACCCGACCGGCTGAAGATGCTGAAGGTTTTCGTTCGCCAGCCGGCGGAACAGATCAAGGGCCAAGCGCAAACATTCAAATTCCGGGTCGAAGACAAGGCGAGCTTCGAGTCGGACGAATACACGGCCACTTTCAACGCACCGGAGATCGTCAGATGAGCGCCAATCCGCAGAAATCCCGCGAATTCACCGGCGGGCATATGTTGGTCACCATTCTCGCCTTTTTCGCTGTGGTCATCGGCGTCAATCTGACCATGGCGACACTCGCCAACACGAGTTGGACCGGCCTCGTCGTCGAAAACACCTATGTGGCCAGCCAGCAATTCAACAGGAGGGCCGAGGAAGGGCGCGCGCAGGCCGCGCTCGGCTGGACTGGCAAACTGACGATCGCGTCGGGCGAAGTCCGTTACAGCCTCAGCGACGCCGCCGGCAAGCTGGTCCCATTGGACGGCGTCAGCGTCCTGTTCCGTCATCCTGCCTATGAGGCCGAGGACAAGTCCATCATTTTAACTCTCGCAACGGATCAGGAATTTGCCGCGCACCACACGCCCAGGGACGGCGTCTGGATCGTCGAAGTCGATGCCGACGCCGGTCTCGCGGAGCCCTATCGGGAAGTTCACCGTATCATCATTTCCCAAGGTGCGTTGCAATGAGCTGCTGTGCACCGGGCGCCAAAATGGCGCTGGATGTCGCTGGCGCCGCATCCGTTTTGCCGTCGAGCCAAGAAGTCAAACTGGCGAGCCGTTCGCTGGGCGGCGACCTGTATCAGACCGATCTTTCAATACCGGCGGTTCATTGTGCAGCCTGCATCCGGGCGATCGAAACGGCGCTTGGAAAGCTGGACCGGGTCGAGGGCGCCCGCGTCAACCTGTCGACGAAACGGGTTTCGGTCCGGTGGCGCGGCGACGAGGTTCCGCCATTCGTCGCCACACTTGGACGGCTGGGCTATGACGCACACCTGTTCGAACCCGAGGCTTACGGCAAGGACAAGACGCTGTCGGAGCTGATCCGCGCCGTCGCGGTTGCCGGCTTTGCGGCCGGCAACATCATGCTGCTTTCGGTGTCGGTCTGGTCGGGCGCCGAAGGCGCGACCCGCGATCTGTTCCACTGGGTCTCGGCACTAATCGCCATTCCCGCACTTGCCTTCGCCGGCGGCATCTTCTTCCGTTCGGGGTGGAATGCGCTACGCCACGGCCGCATGAACATGGATGTGCCCATCGCGGTCGGGGTGTCGCTCGCCTATGCCATGAGCCTTTACGAGACCATCAACCATGGCGACCACGCCTATTTCGACGCGTCGGTATCCTTGCTGTTCTTCCTGTTGATCGGCCGCACGCTGGATCATGTGATGCGCGAACGAGCCCGAAGCGCCGTGAAGGGCCTGTCGCAGCTGGCGGCGCGTGGCGCCATGGTGCTGCGCGGCGATGGCGCGCGCGACTATCTGCCGGTTGGCGAGATCGAACCTGGCATGCAGCTGCTGATCGCTGCCGGCGAAAGGATTCCCGTCGACGGCAAGATCATTCGGGGATCTTCGGATCTCGACTGTTCGCTGGTTTCCGGTGAGAGCACTCCCAGAACCGTGGCGTCAGGGGAGGCGGTACAGGCCGGCATTCTCAATCTCACCGGCCCGCTGACCGTCCACGCGACAGCCGCCGCAAAAGATTCCTTCCTGGAAGAAATGGTTCGGCTGATGGAAGCCGCCGAGGGCGGTCGCGCGCATTATCGCCGGATTGCCGACCGCGTTTCAGCGCTTTATGCGCCAGTGGTTCACCTTGCCGCCTTCGTAACGTTCGCGGGCTGGATGGCGGCGACTGGCGACTGGCACAGGGCGATGACGATCGCCATCGCCGTCCTCATCATCACATGCCCGTGTGCGCTCGGCCTCGCCGTGCCGATCGTGCAGGTGGTCGCCGCGCGGCGCCTGTTCGAGAACGGCATCATGGTCAAGGACGGCTCGGCCATGGAGCGCCTGGCAACCATCGACACGGCTGTATTCGACAAGACCGGAACACTTACGCTCGGTCAGCCCCGTCTCGTCAATGCGGCCTCGATCGATCCGGCCATGCTGGCAATGGCGGCAGACATGGCCGCGCACTCGCGTCACCCATTTTCAAAGGCCATAGCCGGCTTTGCCGCTTCCGGCGGGCAGGACAAATTCGATGCTGTCAGCGAGCATCCAGGATTCGGGATCGAAGCCACTGTCGATGGGAGCATCTGGCGGCTGGGCCGACGCGGATGGGCTGGATGGAAGGCCCGGACCGGTGGCGAAGGAAAGCATGGCTATGGCGGAACGGTCCTGACGAAAGACGGGATCATTGTCGCGTCCTTCGTTTTCGAGGACGCACTGCGTGCCGACGCAAGGGCAGCCATTGTGCAGTTGAACGATGCCCGGGTGTCCATGGAGATGCTGTCGGGCGATACCGCAGGCGCCTGCGGTGAAGTTGCAAAAATGCTGGGTGTCGGCGACTTCGTTCCGTGCCTGCTGCCATCCGGCAAGGTCGAACGCATCGAGACCCTGGCGAGAGCTGGCCGCAAGGTTCTAATGGTTGGCGACGGCCTGAACGACACGCCTGCGCTGGGGGCAGCACATGTCTCGATCGCGCCGGCCACCGCTGCAGATATTGGCCGCAACGCCGCGGACTTCGTGTTCCTGCGCGAAAGCCTTTTGGCCGTACCCCTTGCCCTGGACGTCTCACGGAAGGCCGGCCGGCTGATCCGTCAGAACATCGCCATCGCGATCGTCTACAACACCATTGCTGTGCCGATCGCCATTCTGGGGCACGTCACGCCGCTGATCGCGGCAATCGCGATGTCTGCTTCGTCGCTGCTTGTCATCGGAAATGCATTGCGCCTGCAGGGTTTTGTGCTCGCCGAGGTGACGGGGGCTCCCTCGGCAACGCGTTCGGGCATTCGCGCGTCGGTGCAGCCGTCATGACGACGCTCGTCTACCTCATACCAGCAGCTCTGTTCCTTGGCGCGCTGGGGCTGTCCGGCTTTCTGTGGGCCTTGAGGAGTGGTCAATATGAGGATCTTCACGGGGCCGCCGAGCGCATCCTCATCGACCGGGACGACAAGCCGGAACGCTGACCCAGATCGCTGTGCCGACGACTGTGCGGATGCCGGTCGTCAGCCGAGACGGCTTGTTCGGGAACAAAATGCTGAGGCTCCACAGCTAGCTTAGCTAAGCCGCGCTTGACGTAGATTTGTGAAAAGCCCTGTCGCTCGAAGGACTGCGTCGCCCGGATTTGTCGTGTCTGGCTGATCCAGATCAAGGTTATCTCCTCATCGGCGTGGTTTCGTCGGCTAGCCTTTCAAGGGAGAACGCATGTCTAACGGACAGTTTAGTCGTCACCATCAGCGTTTTGGCGGTTTTTGGGTCTTTTCATGATAGTGGTCGACTGCTTCAATGGATCGCGCCGCCCAACACCTCGGCGACCGGTCTGGATCAAGACCGACACGAAGAACGGCCAAAGCCAAAAGTCAGCCGAGGCGTTGGGGCGCGACACGGCGGCCAGATTGTTCTCGGGACCGCAAACGCCGAACGCGATCTTCTGCGGCAACGATCAGATCGCCGGCGGCGCGTGCGACACGCTGCGCGAGATTGGCCTGGCAGCACCTGTCGACGTGGCCATCGTCGGATTTAACAACTGGGACGTGATGGTGCTTGCGACGCGGCCGCGGTTGGCCAGCCTCGATGAGAACCTGAACGCGGTCGGACGCGACGCTGGTGACAGCGTGCTGGAGATGATCGCCGAGCGCTTGCGTCAGGCGTCGGCCGTGTTCACTGGCCGTGCGGGCATCGTCGAAGCCGTGAGCACGCCAATGCACTTCATTGCAGGAACGGATGCGTTCCAATGAACGAGTTCGAGCCGGTTCAGTTCGTCGATGTCGCGCTGGAGGGGCAATTCTGGCGCGAGCGGCTTGAGACTGTGCTGACGCGGACCATCCCCACCCAGCACGTCCAGCTTGGCAAGCACGGTATCCTGCAGTCCCTGACACTGCCGAACCCGCCGCCGCTGAGCTCCGCGCCCAACCAGCACAATTTCGTGCAGGTGTTATGGGATTCCGACGCCGGCAAGTGGATCGAGGCGGCATCCTATGCGCTGTCACACAGGCCCGACGCCGACATCGAGGCCAGGATCGAAAAGATCGTCGACGATCTCGAAAATGCACAGGCTGGCGACGGTTATCTGAACTGCTGGCACCTGCTGCGCGAGCCGGACAAGCGCTGGACCAACCTGCGCGACTATCACGAACTCTACAATCTGGGACATCTGCTCGAGGGCGGCATCGCCTACTTCCTCGCGACGGGCCGGTGCCGGCTCCTTGACATCCTTGAGCGCTATGTCGACCATGTGCGCAAGACGTTCGGCCCGAACCCCGGCCAGAAGCACGGCTATTGCGGCCATCAGGAGATCGAGCTTGCCCTCGTTAAGCTCTATCGCTTGACGGGAGCGAGAAAGCATCTCGAACTCGCGGCCTATTTCATCAACGAGCGCGGCCGCCAGCCACACTACTTCGATCAGGAAGCGGTCGCGCGCGGGGAGAACCCTAGTGAGTTCTGGGCGAAGAGGTATGAGTACAACCAATCGCACAGGCCAGTGCGCGAGCAGACCAAGGTGGTCGGCCATGCCGTTCGGGCGATGTACATGTTTTCCGCAATGGCCGACCTCGCGGCGGAACTGAACGACGACGGCCTCAAGAAAGCATGCGAGGAGCTCTGGGCCGACGTCATGACCTCGAAGATCTACATCACCTCCGGCTTGGGTTCCGCTGCCGCGAATGAAGGCTTTACTGAAGACCACGACCTGCCGAACGATACGGCCTATGCGGAGACCTGCGCCTCGGTAGCGCTGATCTTCTGGGCGCATCGGATGCTGCATCTCGATCTCGACGGCCGCTATGCCGACGTAATGGAACAGGCGTTGTTCAACGGCGCGCTGACCGGCCTGTCGCGCGATGGCGAGCACTATTTTTACTCCAATCCGCTGGACAGCGATGGGCGACACAGCCGATGGGCCTGGCACACATGCCCATGCTGCGCGATGAATTCGTCGCGTCTCATCGCTTCGGTCGGAGGCTATTTCGTGTCGGCCAGCGAAGACGCAATCGCCTTCCATCTCTATGGCGGCATTTCGACGAACATCCGGCTTGCTACGGGAAATGTGTTCCTGCGGGAAACCAGCGCCTATCCATGGTTCGGCTCGATCAGGATCGAGGTCAGCCCTGACGCTCCGGCCGAGTTCGCCGTGAAGCTTCGCATTCCTGGATGGGCGCACGAAGCCGAAGCCTCGGTCGAGGGACATCCCATTGACGTGGAGGCATGCACCAGCAACGGCTATCTTTCGATCTCGCGGCTATGGAATGCCGGAGACACGATCACCCTCGAGCTGCCGATGCCTCCCGAGCGCATCTATGCTCATCCCAAGGTCAGTCAGGACATAGGCCGGGTGGCGCTCAAGCGCGGACCGTTGGTCTATTGCGTCGAACACGTAGACAACCCCGGGGGGCGAGTGCAGCAGCTCAAATTGCCGCGAGACGCCTGGATCGAAACGGAGGAACGGGCCGACCTCTTCGATGGCGTGGTCACGCTCACCGCCCCCGCGAAGCGCGTCGTAGACCAAGGCTGGGGAGACAGCCTGTACAGGAATGCGCCGCCCGTCGTTTCCGACTGCAGGCTAATCGCCCTGCCATACTTTCTTTGGAACAATCGGGCGAAAGGCTCGATGCAAGTGTGGCTGCTGGAAAGCTGAATTCGGCGCTGTCGCCGCATGGATAGCCCTCTTATCAACTCAAGAATGCCGACAAGATGCAGCCAAGAAACGTCTCGGATAGCATTTTCCCTCATCTCGGGCGCGGCCCAGCGATCCGTGCCCTGGTTTTCGAGTGCCACGACCGGATTGAGACCGGCCCTGCCAACAGGGGGGCATGGCGCTGGCTGGGCGGCCCCAAAGACTGGTGCGATCAGCTGCGTCCGTGTTTGATAAGACTGCATCCTTCGTTGCCGATTTATGCGGACGTTCATGCACAGTGGCTTGAGGCGACGCGGCGGGCACTGGAACCCCGCGCAATCCGTCCACAGTTTGCGGCTCAACTCCACCGGCATCTCACGCAGATAGCCGACGCGATGGCGGCACCCTGATGGCCGGCTCCGACGAGAGTTTCGACATCGTTATCGTCGGAGGCGGGCCGGTCGGTCTTTCCTTCGCCGCGTCGCTGGGGCAGAGCGATCTGAAGGTGGCAGTTGTTGAACAGCAGTCCTTGGAACGGCTGGCGAGTCCAGCTTTCGACGGTCGCGAGATCGCGCTGACCTACGCCTCGATTAGAATCCTTCGCGAGCTCGGCGCCTGGGATGCCATCCCCGCTTCGCACAAATCACCACTGCAAGGCGCGCGCGTGCTCAACGGATCGAGCCCTTTCGCGCTGTGTTTCGATCCTCCCAGGGGATCTGGGGAACCACTCGGGTTTCTGGTCCCAAATTGTCGCATCCGCGATGCCCTGTTCAAGATCATCCGGTTGCAGGATCATGCCCGGCTGATATGCGGCCACTCGGTCGTCGGTGCAAGAAACAGCCACAAAGGAGCAGTCATAATGCTCTCCGATGGCAGGCAATTGACCGCTCGGCTTCTCGTTGCAGCGGACTCGCGTTTTTCCGCCACGCGCGACCTGCTCGGCATCGGCGCCGATATCAATCGGCTCGGCAAGGCCATGCTGATTTGCCGGGTAAGGCACGAGCGCGTCCATCAGCAGATCGCAGTCGAATGGTTCGATCACCATCAGACGATAGCGATGTTGCCGCTCATGGAAGGCGTGTCGTCGCTGCTACTCACTTTGCCGTTAAACGAGGCCGATAGACTGCTTGCTCTAGACGACGATTTGTTCCTGACGGAATTGACGAACCGGTGTCGAGGGCGCCTCGGAGAAATGACCTTGGCAAGCACCCGCCATAGCTATCCGCTGGTCACGACGTGGGCGCACAAGTTCTGGGCACCGAGCGCCGCACTCATCGGCGACGCCGCCATTGGCATGCACCCGGTGACCGCGCATGGCTTTAACATCGCCCTCAGTGGCCAGAAGCAACTCGCCCATAGAATCCTGACAGTATGTCGCGACCGGCGCGACATTGCCGATCCCGACATGCTCCACAGATACGAAAGCTGCCTGCGCCGGTCGGCGGCACCGCTCTATCATGCTACGAACATCCTCGTCGGACTCTACTCAGGCGAGCACCCGGCGGCACGGCTTGCAAGACATGCGGGGCTTCGCTTTGCCCAATATCTTCCCTTTGTCCGCCATGGCATTTCGGCCATGCTTAGGCGATGAAATCACAGACAGTCTCGACTCCTGCCGTTAGCAATGCTGCGTCCATGTGTCGTTGCGAATGCTCGGAATGATGCGGATCACGCGCGGCGCGGGCAAGACCTCAATGATCAGCCGGCAATGCTAAGAGGAGGCATACGAGCGCCGCACAAGTTACCACGCTTATTAGTTAACCCGTCCTTCAGTGGGCTTGCATAGGCTTGCGCTGCGAAGAAGCCTGGGAGCAAGCTAGCCTGAAAAATTCGCGGCGGGTTGGCGGATGTGGCGCAAGCCGTTGAAATGACTTAGGATTTGGTTTCTTAAGCCGATCCGAACCATTTCCCGGAGACTGGCTTTGGCCGAGGTGGAAAAGCGGTTGCGGGTGGCCGAGCGTCTGGCGCGTTGCATCGACGATCCGCGCTGCCCGGACCAGGTCGTCCACAGCCTGGCGGACATGATCGGCTTTCGCATGAAGATGATCGCCGCCGGCTACGAGGACGGCAACGACGCCAACCGGCTGCGCCGCGATCCGGTCTTCAAGATGGCCCAGGATGCGCTGCCGTCGGGTCGGGATCTGGCGTCGCAATCGACGCTGTGCCGGCTGGAGAACCTGCCCGGCGTGCGGGAGCTGGTTGCGATGGGGCGGGCGATGGTCGATCTCTATTGCGCCTCGTTCCGGCAGGTGCCGAAGCGGATCGTGCTCGACATTGACGACACTTTGGATCCATTGTCATAATACCCCCTGGTTCACGGTATCTGTTCGAAGAGGCTGGGATTTTGGTCTATCGTCTTGATCCATAGGCCTTTTCTCTGTCCACGCACGACATGGACGGCTTCGAGTTCGCCGCGTTTTACTCGCTGCAACACGACCTGGCGCGACAGGCCGAGGTTCTCCATGGCGTCGCGGATGGGCTCAAAGCCTTCGCCAGGCGTGGCCAGGAAGCGGGCCTTGAGTTCGGCGGTCAGGCGAATGCGCCATGGCGCACCGGGTGTCACCTGTTCGCCCGGGATGAGGCCGTCGTTGACATGGCGGTGAAGCGTCGATGGCGCCACGCCGAGCGCGGCAGCGGCCTGACGGACGGTGACGATGTCGCCGTCGGCGGCTGGTGGCTTGGCCTTGCAGGCGGGAATCTTCCAGTGCTTACGCAGATAGCCGACGCGGTTGGCGTCAAACCGGTGGCCGTACGCCGTTCGGCGGCCCTGGCGGTTGAGGACGCCGGCAATGACCGCGTCGGGATAATGCGGTGCCAGCCGCCGCAGCAGCGCCAGCGTGTCCTCGTCGGTACGAACCGTCGCCGGCCGCGAGCGCGGCAAGGCGACGGTGAGGCGACTCGTAGCGTCGCCCTTCCAGCGCAGGACGAGAAGCGCCGCTGCCTCGTCGCGATCGACATGGAGGGTGACCTCATCGAGGAGCGTGCGCAGCAATTCCTTGCGGTCACGCGGCGTGGTGGTGGGCGCGTACCAAACGCTCGCCAGATCGGCCCCGAGGGCAAGCAGCTTTTCCCGCTCCGTGGCCGACAGGACGCGCGGACGCTGCTCCTCGCGCCGCGCCAGTTCCGCCTTTGCCGCCTCCAGTGCGCGCAACGCCTCCTCCCACTCCTGCTCGAGCCTGCGGGCGACCAGGCGATTGTCGGGATCGACGGCGCAATAGCGGCGCTCGGCGCGGTTGACGGCGAAGGCGGCGCGCTCCACGTCGAGCCGCCATTGCTTGAGTGCTGCGTCGCGATCGTTCTCCAGCCGCTCGGCCGCTTCGAGCGTGGCGGTCAGGCGCACCGGCTCCAGCGCCTCCAGGAAGGCCGCCACCACGGCTTCATCGATCTGCCCGCCGCCAACATTGAGGCAATGGACGCCTCTGCCCTCGACGACCACCTTGCCGGGACAATGGTAGCCCGGCGTCACGGTGCGGCCGCGATAATGGGTGTGCAGCCGTCGCCCGCAGTGGCCGCAGCGGGCAATGCCCTGCAGCAGGGCGCCACCCTCTCTGGCGGCGCCACCGGCCTGTTCCTGCGCCTTGGCGTGCGTCCGGGGTTGGGTGTTGGCCGCCATGCGCTCTCGATTGGCCTCGAAGGTGGGCCAATCGATATAGCCCTGGTGGTGGTCCTTGATCAGCACTTGCCAGTCTTCCATCGGCAGCTTGCGTATCCGCTTGCACCGCGCGCCGGTTTCGTCGAGCACCGTCTCTCGGCGATACTTGCCATAGACATAGGCGCCGGCATAGACTGGATTGGCAAGCACGCTGTGAATCGCGTGGTAGCTGGCCTCGCCCCAGCGCAGCTCGGTGCGTGCATTAAGCCACAGCGGGAACTTCATCGCTTGCTCGCGGAACCACAGCCACACGCGGCGCGCCGAGCCGAGCTCGGCAAAGCGGGCAAAGACGGTGCGGATGGCATGGGCGACGGCCTCGTCGGGATGGATCAGGATCTCGCCGTCCGCCTCGCCCCAGACGAAGCCGATCGGTAGGCCGCGGCGCAATTCACCGCGCGCTGCCTTGTTGCGGATGCCGCCATTGAGGCGGGCGCGCAGGACGTGCAATTCGGCCTCGCTCATGGCGCCTTTCAACCCGAGCAAAAGCCTATCGTTGAACAGAGCCGGGTGGTAGATCCCGTCGGCATCGCCAATCAGCGTATCGGTCAGCCCGGCCAACTCGATCAGCCGGTGCCAGTCGGCATTGTTGCGCGCCAGCCGCGAAACCTCCAGGCCAAGCACGATGCCGACCCGGGCCAGCGCCACCTCGCTGGTCAGCCGCGCAAAGCCGGCGCGCATGACGCTGCCGGAGCCGGACAGGCCAAGGTCCTCGTCGATGACCAAGACACGCTCGTCCGGCCAACCCAGCTAATACGCGCTCTCCGGTCGGGCGCGCGAGCCTCACAGGTGGAGAACAACCGTGAATCGACCGAGCGGCACGCTCGACTGGCGCAGGTAGACGACAGCCAGCCGGGCCTGGTGACCGGCGGCGATTTTGCTGTGTTCAGTCATGACCGGCCTCCCTCACTGTCAGCATGCGCGCGATCACGAGGGCGAGCCGGCGCAACGCCTCCGCCCGCGCCTCGGCGTCCAGCGTCTCCCTGCAACGATGTTCGAAATCGAGATTACTGAAGAATCCCCGGTGGACCCGGACAGAGTGGATGAAAAGCTCGGACGGCTTTCACATGCCGGCATTTCCATCGCGCTCGATGACTTCGGCACCGGCTTTTCCACCTTGGCATCGCTCAAGGACAGCCGGATACGCAAGGTGAAAATAGACCAAGGCTTCATTCGCGGCTTGGCCAAGTCCCGAGAGGACCGGCTGCTTGTCAAAACGGTCATCGATCTTGGCAGGACGCTCGGGATCGACGTCATGGCCGAGGGCGTCGAAACAGAGGCAGATCGGCAAACTCTGCTCAAGCTTGGCTGCAGAACTGCTCAGGGCTTCCTGTTCTCCAAGGCGGTGCCTCTGAACCAGGCGATCGATTTGGCAGTAAAAGAGCACGCAAAGGAGTTGCGACCGGCACGCGTCGCGCAACACCAGGATCTGCCGGGTGAGGCTTTGATCTCAGCAAGGCTCATTCGCGAGAGCTCGATCAGCGTGTCGCCAAGCCGAGTTGCACTGGGCCAAGCAGCGCCCGGCCGGCGACGGAAAGGCGGACTGCACCTGGCGTTCGTCGCGGAGCCGAGCTGGCGGATGACCAGGCCAGCCTGTTCCATCCGACCAGAGGTATCACCGCGCTCGATTCCAGCGCCAGCATGCACGCGATGATGCCGACCGACATGCCGTCCGCCGCCCCGAGCGCATTGAGTACGAGATATCGGGGAGAAGTGATCCCGTCTCGTCGAGCATGGGCTTGTAGTTGTGGCTGATCGCCATGCTCGCAGATCAGGCGTGATAGCGTGGTGGCGGAACGCCGAACGAAAGCAGCACCGTCGACGAGACCGCGCCGTAGGCCATGCCGAGCGCGCCGTCCACCGCTTGGGCAAGAAAGCCGCCTATGGCGAACAGAATGAATTCAGTCATTGGTGTCCGCCATGAAAGTGCCGCCGTATGATGCCCGTGATCGGGCCTGCCCCTCCGCATTCTAGAGGACGCCGGCCCCCTGTGGGCAAAAAGGTTCGCCGAAAGAAAAAGGGCGGCACTGCTGCCGCCCTTTCCGTGAATGCGAGGCAATGGCTGGATTAGAAATCCATACCGCCCATGCCGCCCATGCCACCGCCGGGCATACCACCCGGCATGCCGCCGCCAGCCGACTCCTTCTTCGGAGCTTCGGCAATCATGGCTTCGGTGGTGACGAGCAGGCCGGCGACCGAGGCCGCGTCCTGGAGAGCGGTGCGCACAACCTTCATTGGGTCGACGATGCCCATGGTGATCATGTCGCCATATTCGCCGGTCTGGGCGTTGTAGCCGAAGGTTGCATCCTTGTTGTCGAGGATCTTGCCGGCGACGATCGAAGCTTCGGCACCGGCGTTGGCAGCGATCTGGCGGGCCGGAGCCTGCAGGGCGCGACGGACGATGGCGATGCCGGCCGTCTGATCGGCATTGGCGCCGGTGACGGTGATGGCCAGCGAAGCGCGCAGCAGGGCGACGCCGCCGCCAGCAACGATGCCTTCTTCCACGGCCGCGCGGGTCGCGTTGAGGGCGTCATCGACGCGGTCCTTCTTTTCCTTGACTTCGATCTCGGTCGCACCGCCGACGCGGATCACCGCAACGCCGCCGGCGAGCTTCGCCAGACGTTCCTGCAGCTTCTCCTTGTCGTAGTCCGAGGTGGTCTCCTCGATCTGCTGCTTGATCTGGGCAACGCGGCCCTGGATCTCGGCCTTCTTGCCGGCGCCGTCGACGATGGTGGTGTTCTCCTTGGAGATCGACACCTTCTTGGCGCGGCCGAGCATGTTGAGGCCGACGTTCTCGAGCTTGATGCCGAGGTCTTCCGAAATGACCTGGCCACCGGTGAGGATGGCGATGTCTTCCAGCATGGCCTTGCGGCGATCACCGAAGCCCGGCGCCTTGACGGCGGCGATCTTCAGGCCGCCACGCAGCTTGTTGACGACCAAAGTCGCCAGCGCTTCGCCTTCGACGTCTTCCGAGATGATGAGCAGCGGTTTCGAGGTCTGCACGACGGCTTCGAGAACCGGCAGCATGGCCTGGAGGTTGGAGAGCTTCTTCTCGTGCAGGAGGATGTAGACGTCCTCGAGCTCGGCAACCATCTTGTCGGCGTTGGTGACGAAGTAGGGCGACTGGTACCCGCGGTCGAACTGCATGCCTTCGACGACTTCGAGTTCGGTCTCGGCGGTCTTGGCTTCTTCAACCGTGATGACGCCTTCGTTGCCGACCTTCTGCATCGCTTCCGCGATCATCTTGCCGACCGAAGCATCGCCATTGCCGGCGATCGTGCCGACCTGGGCGACTTCTTCCGAGGTCTTGATCTTCTTGGCGTTCTTGACGAGGTGAGCGACGACTTCGGTCACGGCCAGATCGATGCCGCGCTTCAGGTCCATCGGGTTCATGCCAGCGGCAACCGCCTTGTGGCCTTCGTGGACGATCGACTGCGCCAGAACGGTCGCGGTCGTGGTGCCGTCGCCGGCGATGTCGTTGGTCTTGGACGCGACTTCGCGGATCATCTGCGCGCCCATGTTCTCGAACTTGTCGGAAAGTTCAATTTCCTTGGCGACGGTGACGCCGTCCTTGGTGATGCGCGGGGCGCCGAACGACTTGTCGATAACGACGTTACGGCCCTTGGGACCGAGCGTGACCTTCACCGCGTCGGCCAGGATGTTGATGCCGTGAAGCATGCGCTCGCGGGCATCACGGGAGAATTTTACGTCTTTGGCCATTTTTTACTCCTGGGTTTCATTTCGCCCGAATTCAGATTGGATGGTGCGGATGAAAGGCGGCGGCGTGTCAGCTGATTATGCCCATGATGTCGGATTCCTTCATGATCAGAAGGTCTTCGCCATCGAGCTTGACTTCGGTGCCCGACCACTTGCCGAACAGGATGCGGTCGCCCGCCTTGACGTCCAGCGGGACGAGCTTGCCGGCTTCGTCGCGGGCGCCGGAGCCAACGGCGATGATCTCGCCTTCCTGCGGCTTTTCCTTCGCCGTATCCGGGATGATGATCCCGCCGGCGGTCTTCGCTTCGGATTCGACCCGGCGAACGACCACGCGGTCATGCAGCGGCCGGAAATTCGACTTTGCCATTTTTTGGATGTCCCTGGTTCGGATGTTGAACGGTTCTCCGTTGCCGGAGCGCGGTTGTTAGCACTCACCAGTGACGAGTGCTAGCGGACAGTGAAATAGGCCGTCGGCTGGCACTAGTCAAGACGGAAGAGGGGACGGGCGAAGAGCAAAAAGACCTTGGAATCGGCGCGGAAGCGCGGCCCCCTTTACGTGAGGAGAACGCTCATTCTGCATTTGTTGCCAATCGCTCGTCCCCACCGGCTCAAACAATCTCGGCCCGCGGCGCCTGCCTGGTGTGGCCGGCGGGGAAGGGCCAGAACGGCAGTTCGCCCAGTGTGCTTTTTCGGGGAAGAGCGCCGCGCGGATACGGCACCGGCAAGTTCCTCGGATGGCTCGTCGATCAGAACATCGCGCCGCACATTCCGGTGTGGGACAAGAGCCAGCGTGAAACCTTACAGCCGCGCGGACTTCATCTTCGATGCGGTCCAGAACAAGTTCATCCCGCCGGCAAGGCAGTATCGTCGCAACTTCGCGGTCCCGCGCACAGGCAATGTCAGCGGTGGAAACCCGGAAATACCGGCCAGCAAACGAGACTGCCAGAGTTGTGAACTCAAGCGCCGCTGCTATCCAAAGACGCCGGTGCGCGATGTGCTGCGCTGCGTCGACGAAGAGGCACGCGAGACGCCCGTCAAAGCGGATACGCCCGAGTTCGTACGGTCGCGCAACGAACGCAAAAAAAAGTCGAGATGCTCTTCGTACACCTGAAGACCGCGCTCCGCTTCGAACGCAGGAGATTACGCGGCCTGAGCGGAGCTTGTGACGAGTTCCTTATGGCCGCCATCACGCCTGCGACGCCTGGTGCGGCTGACCACGCCAACGGTGCCAGCACCAACGACCGCCGTTGCGCCTCCAGACAAGCCGTTGCGCCTCCAGACAAGCCGTTGCGCCTCCAGACAAGGAGACAGGGATCACAAGGAGACAGGGATCGCAATCGAGTTTTTTCACGGCATCGGTCAATTTCTCAGTTCGGCGAACATGACGTTGCGCCAAGATGGACATTCTGCAGAATTGCACCTGCCGGCGCTTTCGTGGACGCGCGCTTTGGGACTCCCATTTCTATTGCCCGTCTCGGCTCATGCCGGGGGCGGGCTTCTTTGCGTTCTGGGAGGATTTGCTCACCATGGTTCAGAGTGGCGGCCATGGAGATCGCCTCAGAAGCGGCGCCCAATCGGAAACATTAGCACCTCCGCGTTTTGGCGTGGCTGCTTGAACTCTTCGACGGCAACCGCCTCAATTAACAGGTCCAAGGCTTCGCGCCCCCTTCGGCTCATCGGGTCATCGCCACGAAGGTAGTGATACGCTCGATCTAAATGAACTCGGGCGGCGGAAAAATCGCTTGTCATATGTCCCTCTCAGTAGCCGCCCGCATTAGCCGTCTACGAGGTGAGGGTCGCGCAATCGTCAATATCCACAGACGGATTTGATTTAAATCGGGGATAATCGGGGGGAGTAGCCGGACACCGGCTGACGCTGTCACGTTGTCTGCGTATGAACGCGCTGAAGCGGTGTGCGCTGCTGTTAGCAGAGCGCAGTCACGGCCTTCCACTCCGCCATTGCGTTCAGACGGTGAAGATGGATCTGAAACGCGGAATGTCTTGAGCGAGGTGGAACGAAGAGGTAGCGCAGGCGGAGAAGATCGAGACGAAGCGCTGAAGGGTTTCCGGTGATCGGAAGCCCTGCATCGTTCGCTCCCGTTTTCGCAACGGCACATGGGAATTCTCAGCGGGGTTGTTCAATCCTTTGTGCGACCAGTGCTCGACTTCCGGCATCACCTGCCGCCTTGCGGCCCATGGTGATCATGCGCTTCGGCGCGCGGCCCTGCTTCTTCTTCAACAAGCGCGTCAACAATCGCTTGGCCGCCTTGGTGTTGCGCGGCGGTTCTGGACAATCTCGTCGAGGACATAGCCGTTCTGATCGACAGCGCGCTATAGCCAGTGCTTCTTGCCGGCGATGGAGATTACGACTTCGTCCAGGTGCCAGACGTCATGGCGAGAGGATCTCTTACGGCGAAGCCGGCGGGCATAGTCTGGGCCGAACTACCTGCCCCAACGACGGATCGTCTCGTAGGAGACCACGATGCCGCGCTCCAGCACCATTTCCTTAGCCCGGCGCCGAGCCTGGAGGCGGCCGAAGACGAGGCTCAGCCTCCGCAGCTCCAACGCAACGGCAGAAAGACGGCACCACGGCCTGAACCTGCACCGGAGAAGGAATACGCTCGCGGCAGCGTTAAGTCTCCGGCCGAGCCTGCTTTCCGTCCGGCGCCACCGATCGTCGCGAAAAAGATCCCTGTTAAGCAATCCCGAAAGGTTTTGGCGCTCGGCGATGAGCCCAACGCCCCGCAAGACGAGACCTGCAATATTCGTGACCTGCTGGCCGCTACCGAGCGTACCCAACGAGACGACTTCGATGTAATGGCGGCATCTGCTCGCACCGCGTCCATATCGCCGAAGCTCGAAGAAGCTTTATCGGCGCTCGCCACCTTGCAGGAGCAGTTTGGGGATGACTAAATTTCCTTATCGTCGGCGAGGCCCGCCGGTGTCAACGGCCGTCGCCACTGCGCAGCTCACCCACATTGGTGCCAACACTGCCATGGGCTTCTTGACCGAAGCGAGCGCTGTGACATGCATGGCAGACGATTTACTGCTGCGTTCATATCGCGGCTATCGCCTTGGCGATCGCGGCAAAAGGCAGGACCAGGGATAGCGGCGCGTATCGCGAGCGGCGGCCAACGCCCCACCTTTTGACCGCTGTGGATTAGAGCATGATTGGCCGTGTGCAGGCATTTACGACCCTGCTCACAAGCGGATTCGGGCTTGCGATATATCTCCTGCCGACAATCGCGCCGGGAGCCTCAGAGGCAAGCCTCTACATGGCATGTGGTGTGGCTATTGTGGTCTGCGTCGGCGGGTTAGCTTTTTGGGCCAAAAGCCAAAAGCTGTCGCGACAAAATCACCGGCCCTGATTTTTCAGGGGAATTTCTGTCACAAAAGTCGGTCGCAAATTCAAACTTCCGCGACTGATTTTTGCGACAATTTCGACTTTCCTAAGCGCTTGGGTTTTGGTATAGATCACCCATGCCAACCGTTTTACGCCTCGATGGCTTGCGCGTGGTCATCTACCCGAACGATCATCGACCCGCGCACGTCCACATCAAGGGAGCGGCCGGCGAAGCGGTGTTCATCCTGCATTGCCCCGATGGACCGCCGGCGCTGCGGGAGAGCTTCGGATTCAACCAGGCCGCGCTAAGCCGGATCGCGGATGACCTGGCCGGCGCACTGGCAACCTTATGTGCGGAATGGAGAACAATTCATGGCCGTTACTGAGCAAGAGTTTCACCAAGCCGAAAAGCGGATGGCCGCGCTGCGGGAGAACGGCTTTGCCGTGTCCGCGCGCTACGATCGCCGCTCGGCCCGCATCGTCGTCAACCTGAATACCGGCGTGCAGATCGCTTTCCCGCCGCGCCTAGCAGAAGGTTTGGCTGATGCCTCGCCGGCCGACCTTGCCGAGGTCGAGATCAGCCCGGCCGGCCTTGGCCTGCACTGGCCGAAGCTCGATGCTGATGTGTATGTGCCGGCGCTGCTGCAAGGTGTGTTTGGCTCAAAGCGCTGGATGGCCGCGCAGCTCGGTACGGCCGGCGGCCAAGCCCGTTCGCGCGCCAAGGCGGCGGCGGCTCGGGAGAACGGCCGCAAGGGAGGCCGGCCGCGCAAGGTTGCCGGTGGTGGCCTATAGGCCGGCCGCTGAAATCAACTCTGGCAATCTGCTGAAGCCAACTGGGCGGTCTGACCAGGGCCGTGTCACTGAATTGTCCGCGGGATACATCACCCGCAGTGCGCGCCCAGTCCGATCTTGGCGCATAAATATAGGTTGAGCGCGACGGCTGGTCGCCAAGGCACAGCCATCCCCGCTTACGGCGTGACCTTTCGATATGCGGCACGATCGTCAAATTATCCTCTGGCCCTTGGTTGCCTGCACTTCGGCTTTGTCAGCATCGATTTCTCGAAGCACCTTTTCCGGCACCGTAACGTTAACCGGGCATCGATCAAAATGTGGGATCTGGCGGCATGACCAGATTTTCCCGTGATCCTCTTTATCGTCGCCACCGATTTCCGGCGCAGGTGATTGCCCATGCCGTTTGGCTCTATTTCCGGTTTCCGCTCAGCCTGCGGATGGTCGAGGATATGCTGGCAGCTCGTGGCGTCATCGTCTCTCACCAGACCGTGCGACTTTGGGCTGAGAAATTTGGCAGACTTTGCCAATGATATCCGGAAGCGATCGGCCGGCAAGCTCGGCGACAAATGGCATCTCGATGAGGTTGTCATCACCATCGGTGGAAAGAAACACTGGCTTTGGCGCGCCGTTGATCAGGACGGGTTTGTTCTCGACGTGTTGGTGCAAAGCCGTCGCAATGCCAAGGCGGCAAAGCGCTTGATGCGAAAGCTTCTGAAAGGGCAAGGCCGTTCGCCGCGTGTAGTGATCACCGACAAGCTTCGATCCTACGGTGCGGCGAAGCGGGAGATCATGCCAGGCGTCGAGCATCGCTCGCACAAGGGCCTGAACAATCGGGCGGAGAACTCTCATCAACCCGTCCGACGGCGGGAGAGGATCATGAAGCGCTTCAAGTCAGCGCGACATCTTCAGCGTTTCGTTTCCGTCCACGACCCGATCGCCAACCTCTTTAACGTTCCCCGCCACGATATTCCATCCACCCACCATCGAGAACTGCGAGCAACTGCCATGCAAGCATGGCGCCAAATCGCCCGCCTTCACGCCGAATGAACCAAAGCCTCACTCCCAGATCTTGTTTTCACAGCGTTAAGTTTACGGTGCCGGGCGGAGAACTCTCACCTGCCGTTTCGAAAGCGGGAGCGAATTCGGCAAGGCTTCCGCAGCATTGGCTCCCTTCAGCATTTCGTCTCCGTCTTCTCCGCCATACGCGATCTCTTTGTCCCCTCCCGCTCAAACAGGTCCGCCACGCAGATCCGAACTCACCGCCTCAATGCCATGGCAGAATGGAAGGCCGCGGCGTTGCAGATTGCCTGAAAACAGCTGTGGGCTTCCGCGCGTCCACGCTTCAAACAATGTGACAGCGCCGCCGGCGGCAATCTTGTTGACCGTTGACTGAAGTGAGTTTAAACCGTGGCGGAATAAACTCGACATTCAGGAGAAAAACCGTCGCGATGCCCGTTATGCCACAACCTGTGAATCCTAAGGAGATAACGTCGGAGCGCATTCCGCGTCATGGCAAAGAACTCTGGGAGAGCGTACGCGCGCGCGGCGCAGGTATCAATTATCCTTTTCCAGACCATATGACCTTGCGCTCTTTCTCGTTGGGAGAGGTCGCTAAGATTCTCAGTGTGTCGGACAGCTATCTGCGCCAGCTGTCAATTGATGGTCTGGGGCCAACACCGGAGCTAGGGACCGCAGGGCGACGCTCCTATACGCTTCGACAGATCAACGAACTTCGTGCTTATCTCGCTTCGGCCCGTCCGAAAGAGGCTTTGAAGTTTTGCCCGCGGAGGCGCGAGGGTGAGAAACTACAGATCATCTCAGTAGCCGCCGGCCCCGCAAGAACCACTACAGCGTTCTATCTGGTTCAGGGCCTTGCACTTCAAGGGTTCCGCGTTCTCGTTGTAGATCTCGATCCGAAGGGCTCATTGTCGGAAATGTTCGGTTACTTCTCGAGTATCATTCCCGTCCACAATGCGAGCATGTATGCCGCGATGCGCTATAGAGGAGAAATTACACGCCCACGCCAGGAGTGGGGCTGCAGACCAAGCTTCTTTGAATAGCAGAAACCATGCTCCGAGGAGAAGACATGTATAAGCAGCACGAAGATACACCGGGATGGACTCGGTTCAAGGGCAATCGAGTCTATAAAGCATTGAAGAATCTTATTGTCGATTTTAAGGTGCCCCCTTATACGCGACTCGATATGCGTGAAATCAGCGATGTCCTGAAAACGAGCGCGACCCCGATACGCGAGGCATTGATTAAGCTCGAAACCGAAAAGTACATCGTGGGCTCTACACGCAACGGCTACTACACCAAGAAACTGGATACAAAGCAACTCTCAGATAAATATGCTTTTATCAACATGATCCTCCAGCATGCTCTCAGAGAAAACCTAGATGAGCATTCTAAGCCGTGGCCGGTGCTTCCAACGAATCCCAGCTGGAACGACTATTACTTGATCAGGGAGTTTCTTGAGGTACTTTACGATGGGATCGCAGAGTCTTCGAACAACGAAAGAATGCTGGACCTCGTTCGTGAGTTCAACATTCGGACGAGATACGTTCGTTTTTTGGACTTGCAACGGCCGGAGCGTCTATCATGTATCAGAGGTGATATGAGCGAGCTTCTGGAGCTTCTTGATAAGCGAGACAAGAATGGGGCGATCGCAAATGTTGATCGGCAATTCAGTGCGATAATTAACACCGTTCCCGAGCTTGTGCTGGAGGGCAATCATCGTGCCGGGAATACGAAAGAGAGCTGGTTGGAGACATTGTTGTTGATGTGGACTGAGAGCTGACCCGGCGTTCCACCGAGATGTGGCTCTGGCTCACTTTTGCTGCTGTTGCGGCCGACGCTTTTGCTGATTCCCCGGCGGATTAGCTTATGCAACATCGACTTCCCCGCGCGAGCCTCGCGCCTGACGGATTGGCGCGGTAGTTGATGTGAAGGTTGTAGCGAACACCGTTCAAATCCAGCTTCGATCGCGGGATCGTCGTTTCCTACGAGACCATCCGCCGATGGTGCCGAAAGCACGGCCCTGATTATGCGCGCCGCATACGCCGCAAGTCGCCGACGAAAGATGATGTCTGGCACCTGGATGAAGTCGCGGTGCGCATCAACGGTCAGAAGGGCACCGTAACGTTAACCGGGCATCGATCAAAATGTGGGATCTGGCGGCATGACCAGATTTTCCCGTGATCCTCTTTATCGTCGCCACCGATTTCCGGCGCAGGTGATTGCCCATGCCGTTTGGCCCCACTTAAACACCGCCTGTAAGAATATGTTATTATATCAGCACGTTAGGCGCGCGCCGGCGCGTGTTACCACTACATTTTGGGGATGATCTCAGGCGAGTTGTTCGTCGAGGTTGTGTGGCAGAGCGATGCCAGCTGCCTTGAAGACGTTGCCTACTTGGCCCGTAACGTGGGTTCTGGTGGTGACGATGCGACCATCCTTTTCGATGGTGGCTTCCTGGAGGCGGTCGAGATCGCGTAGAAGCGGCTGCCATTCGGGCGTCAGGCCTTTGGCCCGGCAGAGGCGGTACAGTTCCTTGCGAGTACGAGCCCCAGGAACGAGCAGAACACATGCCCGCGGATGGCGGCATCGGATTGGTGGAAGATCGGCCGGGTATTGAAGGTTGCCTTGGCGGCGCGGAACAGGCTCTCGACCTCGAGCAAATCGCGATACCGCAGCACGGCCTGGAGCGGGGTCACCTTCGCGTTGGTCCGCACCACGGTGATGCCGTCGTACCGGGCTTCCTCGGCAAGCTTGCCGACATCGATCTTGAAGTTCTTGCCGCTGGCCTTGAGGTAACGCCGGTAGGCCGAGTTGCCGACCAGTGCCTTGTCGCCCTTCTTGAGCTGTGCCTCGAGGCCGGCGATGATCGCCTGGCGGTCGGCCTTGTCCTTCTCGGCCTCGGCGTCATTGCGGCTGACAATATAGCGGTCTTTACCGACCTTGACCTCTTTGACCCACAACTGAGTTTCACCGCGCTGGCGCTCGAGAACGAGCGGAACCATCGGTGCCGCGTCATTGAGCACGACGTTGTGGATCACGCTGCTCGAGCGTTCGCGGGCCCCCAGAATGTATTCCATGCCCAGCTTTTCGAGCGCGGCGATGGTATCGGCGCTGATCATGCCGCGATCGGCGACAACGCAGGCGCGTGTGACGCCGAAGCGCGTTCGCAGCCGATCGACCACCGGCAACAGGACGGTCACGTCAGCGGTGTTGCCGGGCACCATCTCGGTGCAGATCGGCCGGCCCTCGGCATCAACGACCAGCGCCAGGATCATTTGCGCCAGATCGGGGCGGAAGTCCTTGGAATGCCCGCGCTTGCCCAGCGTCTCGCCGCCCGCGCCGTAGAAGCACAACGAGGTGGTGTCCATGAACACAAGGCTGAGGTCGGTGAACAGGTCCTGCCGGCGCGCGAAGAGCTTTTCCTCGATCGCGTCTTTCACGCAGCGCGCCACCAGCGCGCCTTGCGCCTTTTCGCCGAGTTCCTCGCCCAGCCACGCCATGGCCCGGTAAAAGTGATGGAGCGCCAGACCCTCGGCGCCCTCGATACCATAATCGGCCATCCAGTTCGCGCAGTCGCGGTCCGAGCCCGAGACGAACAGCCGATGCAACGTGCCAATGAACACCGCCCGTTCCACCGCAAAGCCGAACTGGCGCCCTTCCAGCACCTCTTCCAGCACATCGCCGATCCCGAGCCGCTCCCACAGCCGCCCGAACAACAGCGGACCGCCGATGCGGCGAGAGGCAATTCGCCCCGCGTCAATGTCGGACAGGATGAGGCTGCGCTCGCCATGGCGCGCAATCGAGGCCGCCAATCTGTCAAGTTCGCCGCTGGCAACCAGCGCATCCTTGCGGCCCAGCGCCTTTATCGTGCGCTGGCGAACGGTTTTGCCGTCGCGGACACTTTCCACGAGGTAAAGATAGCGGTGGCCGCGCGCGACTCTCTCAACGACAAACATGCCAGCGTTGTTAGCGAATAAATGCCATAAAATCCATACGACATGCGGCTAGCAGATCAAATGTTGTTACCACAAATTTTCGCGCCGAAAACTCAAGGCGAGTGAATTCAATAGCTTAACGGACAGCGTTCGCCATCCGTTCACCTCCAACTGTTCAAGTCGGGTTTGGCTCTATTTCCGGTTTCCGCTCGGCCTGCGGATGGTCGAGGATATGCTGGCAGCTCGTGGCGTCATCGTCTCTCACCAGACCGTGCGACTTTGGGCTGAGAAATTTGGCAGACACTTTGCCAATGATATCCGGAAGCGATCGGCCGGCAAGCTCGGCGACAAATGGCATCTCGATGAGGTTGTCATCACCATCGGTGGAAAGAAACACTGGCTTTGGCGCGCCGTTGATCAGGACGGGTTTGTTCTCGACGTGTTGGTGCAAAGCCGTCGCAATGCCAAGGCGGCAAAGCGCTTGATGCGAAAGCTTCTGAAAGGGCAAGGCCGTTCGCCGCGTGTGATGATCACCGACAAGCTTCGATCCTACGGTGCGGCGAAGCGGGAGATCATGCCAGGCGTCGAGCATCGCTCGCACAAGGGCCTGAACAATCGGGCGGAGAACTCTCATCAACCCGTCCGACGGCGGGAGAGGATCATGAAGCGCTTCAAGTCAGCGCGACATCTTCAGCGTTTCGTTTCCGTCCACGACCCGATCGCCAACCTCTTTAACGTTCCCCGCCACGATATTCCATCCACCCACCATCGAGAACTGCGAGCAACTGCCATGCAAGCATGGCGCCAAATCGCCCGCCTTCACGCCGAATGAACCAAAGCCTCACTCCCAGATCTTGTTTTCACAGCGTTAAGTTTACGGTGCCGCTAAGCCTCCTCGATGGGGGTTTCGCCTTACCTGCAGTCGTCGAGTGCGAAGCCTGCGACACATAAATCGGGGGACGGCCCCAAACCTTGGATATGATGTCCATTACCTCCGCATTGGTAGAATTCAGCGATTCCATCGCTTGCTCGTATGCCGATCGGCCTACCGCTCCCGCTGACATCTCATACAATGATCGGTTTTTGAGCCGCGCTTCCCGGATCGCGTTCGATTCCCAGACGGTCGCAGTCAAGAGATCATCCCCCAGTAAGTCCCGCAGTAGGGCGACAGCCTCCTGCTGTGAGACGTCGCGCGGGTCGTGCCGTGTCACCAAGAATTTGATAAAATCATAATTTACGGGCCGCTCAGCTTTTTCGATCAGGGAGACGGAATGCGAGAAAATGTTGAGGAACATGGCCATTGACGCAATATCAGCCAATTGCGGGCGGACCATCACCAGCACGCCGGTCGCTGCTTCAAACGCACCCACGGTCAAGAAGCTGTATTCAGGTGCACAGTGGATAACGACGACGTCGTAATCCGCCTCGACTTCCTTGATCGCAGACACCATTCTGACGCTGGCATCTGGGTACCTCAAGTTCTCGCTATGGTAGCGCCGCGAACTTTCCTCCTCGAACTCGCCGAGCTCGAAAGAGCCCGGCACGAGATCAAGACCATCAAAATGGGTCGATCGGATTGCAGTACGTATACTGGCCCGGCGGTCATCATAGCGTATCGCGGCATACATGCTCGCATTGTGGACGGGAATGATACTCGAGAAGTAACCGAACATTTCCGACAATGAGCCCCTCGGATCGAGATCTACAGCGAGAACGCGGAATCCTTGAAGTGCAAGGCCCTGAACCAGATAGAACGCTGTAGTGGTTCTTGCGGGGCCGGCGGCTACTGAGATGATCTGTAGTTTCTCACCCTCGCGCCTCCGCGGGCAAAACTTCAAAGCCTCTTTCGGACGGGCCGAAGCGAGATAAGCACGAAGTTCGTTGATCTGTCGAAGCGTATAGGAGCGTCGCCCTGCGGTCCCTAGCTCCGGTGTTGGCCCCAGACCATCAATTGACAGCTGGCGCAGATAGCTGTCCGACACACTGAGAATCTCAGCGACCTCTCCCAACGAGAAAGAGCGCAAGGTCATATGGTCTGGAAAAGGATAATTGATACCTGCGCCGCGCGCGCGTACGCTCTCCCAGAGTTCTTTGCCATGACGCCGAATGCGCTCCGACGTTATCTCCTTAGGATTCACAGGTTGTGGCATAAGGCATCGCGACGGTTTTTCTCCTGAATGTCGAGTTTATTCCGCCACCGTTTAAACTCACTTCAGTCAACGGTCAACAAGATTGCCGCCTTTCGTCAGCTCATCCCGTGCTTTGTCGATGCCGTGAACCTCGAAGACATATTTTGCCGGCGTTGTCACGTTGTTTGAAATGTGGCCGCGTGAGGCCGATACCGCGCTTTTCAGGCAGGCCGTGCACTCACGGCTTCCCACGCGGCCATGGCTTGGCGTCGATGGGTTCGAATTTGTGCTGCGGAGCGGTTGGTCTGGGATGGGACGAAGAGATTTCGGACGGCGGAGAAGATCGACACGAAATGCTGCAATGAGCCGACCGACCGGAAACCCTGTCGCGTTCGTTCCCGTTTTCGGAACGGCAGATGAGAATTCTCCGCCCGGTTGTTCAAGCCTTTGTGCGAGCGGTGTTCCACGTTCGGCATGAGCCTGGCGTTTGGCCGCCCCGTAGGAGCGCAGTTTGTCGGTGATCATACGCTTTGGCGGCAGACCCTGCTTCTTCAGAAGTCGCGTCAGCAGGCGCCTGGCGGCCTTGGTGTTGCGACGCGTCTGGACAATCTCGTCGAGCACATATCCGTCCTGATCAACCGCTCTCCACAACCAGCATTTCTGACCGTTGATGCGCACCGCGACTTCATCCAGGTGCCAGACATCATCTTTCGTCGGTGCCTGCGGCGCATGCGGCGCGCATAATCAGGGCCGTGCTTTCGGCACCATCGGCGGATGGTCTCGTGGGAAACGTGCGGATTTCAGAGGATCGTGGGCACCCATTTCAGAGGATCGTGGGCAGTGATTTCAGAGGATGGTGGGCACCTTTAGAGCAAGGGTGAAGGGATCCCGACCGACAGTCTGACTGGGCTATGGACACACTCGTTTTGACACGAGGAATCCAGATGCCGACCGAGAGATTGTCGATGCGCCGCATACGCGAACTATTGCGACTGAAGTACGAGAGCGGGCTTAGCAGCCGGCTGATTGCCAAGTCGTTGGGGATCAGCAAAGGGGCCGTGGGAATTTACCTTCACCGGGCCAATGCAGCCAAACTAACCTGGCCGTTGCCGAGGCGATGACCGACACGAGCCTGGAACGGTTGCTGTTTCCGGGGCAGGTCTGCGTCAAGACCGACCGCGGCCCCGAGCCTGACTGGGCTCATGTCGATCGGGAACTGCGCCGCCCCGGAGTGACGCGTTCGCTGCTCTGGGTGGAATATCGCACGGACCGTCCCAACGGCTATGGCTATACCTGGTTCTGCACGAGCTACGAGGCCTGGAAGCAGCGCGTGTCGCCAACGATGCGCCAACGCCACGCCGCCGGTGAGAAGGTGTTTGTCGATTACGCCGGCGACACCATCGATATCGTCGACCCGATAACGGGCGAAGCTCAGGCCATGAAGTTGTTCGTCGGCGCATTGGGAGCCTCCAGCTATGTTTACTGCGAGGCTCGGCCGAGCGAAGGGCTGGGCGACTGGATCGGCTGCCATGTCGGCATGTTCGCCGCCTTCGGCGGAGTGGCGACCATCACGGTGCCCGATTACGTGCCCGGGCACGTAATCGGGCTTTTGTGTCCCGAGCGGTTATGTGCCCCGCGACCTGCTGACCCAAGCGTTCTCGACGACACGGGGCACATAACGATCAGAGGCCGGCAAGCCATTCGAGAAGTTTTGGCTCGCTCTGCCAGACTGGCTTTCGGGGCGGTCCCACCGAAGAAGTAGCAAGCACCTGACAAGCCTCAAGTGCCTCCTGCTTCATCCTGATGCTAATCTCGGCATATCGGTTGGTCGTATCCAGGCTGACGTGGCCAAGCCAACCTCTTATGACGTTCACGTCGACGCCGGACTCGAGGAGATGAACGGCCGTCGTGTGTCTCCAAACATGTGGAGATATGGACCTTTGTCCGTTGCCAATGCGAATACTCGAACCATGACGCCAGACAAGCTTGTAGAGGCCGAATCGCGTCAGCGGCTTGCCGACGTTGCTCAGGAATACCGGACTTTCCGGCGTGGCTGGCTGGCGTCGGTTACGCAGCATCTCGCCAAGCAGGCGGGCAGTCTCGGGCCATAGTGGGCAGGTCCGCCACTTATCGCCCTTGCCGTGCAGGTTCACCCGCGGTGAGGAGGTCAAAACCAACTGATCGACGATCAGTCCGATGACTTCCGTTGCGCGGGCGCCCGTATTGTACAGGAACATGAGCAGCGCCTTGTCGCGGATGGCGAGCTTTCCGCCGCGCGGCAGTTTGTCGAAGAGCCGTTCGACCTCGTCGCGTTCGAGATAATAGGTGGCTGCCGGCTGCGCACGCTTCCTTGGGATGGCGGCGACGCGCTCGGCCTCCGGCAGCACTATAGGTTCCTGGCCGCCGGCATAGGCGAAGAAGGTGTGTAGCATTGCTAGCCGGTGGTTCCGTGCTCGGATGTCGTTGCCGCGCTCGGCTTCAAGATGGGCGAGAAATGCCCGCACATTGTCGGCGCTGAGGTCGCTCAGCCTGAGCTTGCTGATCGGAGTTCGGTTCTCCCGGGCCAAGAATAGGAGAAACAACCGTATTCCGTCGCGGTAGCTCCGGATCGAGGTGGACGCCAGACCCTTCTCGGCTTTGAGATGGTGTTCGAAGAACTGATAGACGAGACTGCCGACGGTTCTCATAGCCGTCCTCCATACGAAAGGGGTGCTGCACAGCGTTCGAAGCGCTGGCCGGCGGCTTCCAGGAGATCGGCGGTAACGGTGAGATAGACGGCGGTGGAAGCGGGGTCGACGTGGCCCATGAAGGTCGACAGCTTAACGAGCTTGTCGGTGGGGTTATGTCCGTCGCGATACCACCGCAGAAGTCGCCCGACCGCAAAGCTGTGACGATAATTCCGGGTTCGGAATTAGCGACATAACTCCGAGTGCCGGATTATTCCGAGTGACGCCATCGCCGCGGCGTAATTTTCTCATGATTGCAAGTAATTGGATCAGCGTCGGCCGTTGATTGCGCGACATTATTCGGCTGCTCTTTCTGAGCGTGAACTTTCCCACGATATAGGGAGACAGACGATGATTGATCTGAATGAGGCGCTAGCCAAAGATCGCTGGATAGGCCGATTGGCTAGCCACCTGGATGGTTTCGAGGCTTTGCTCGATGGCCAGGGATACCCCAAAACGACTGTTCAGCAGAAGATTAAGCTCCTGGCTGGTTTCAGTGCTTGGGTGGAGAGGCAGGATGTTCCGCTGAGCTTGCTCGGGGAAGAGGACGCAGATCGATTTCTGACGGAACTTGGTCGGCGCCCGAGGCGTGGCGATGCCTGGACCATTCGGCAGTTGCTCCGATATCTGCGCGACACGGGCGGCGTGCCGGTACCGCTGCTGGAGGTCGATACGAGCGCCAAGGGTAAGCTGATCGACGCATTTGGGGAATTCCTGCGCACCGAGCGTGGTCTCTCGGCATCGACATTGACGAACTATCTGCCGATTGTTCGTGGGTTCCTGGACGAACAGTTTGGCGGCAACGATCCGGATTTTGACCGCTTGCGAGTGGGCGACGTTCATCGGTTCATCGTGCGGCGCGCCCAGGCCGGTTCGCCCGGCCGCGCCAAGTTGGCGGTCACGGCGCTGCGTTCGTTTCTGCGCTTCCTCCAGCAACGCGGGTTGCTTGCCACCGATCTCGCTGTCGCGGTGCCTGGGATCGCCGGCTGGCGCTTGGCACATCTGCCGAAGGCGCTGCCTGCCGAACAGGTCGAACGGCTCCTTGCGTCTTGCGACAGGAGAACACCGGCCGGCCGCAGGGACTACGCGGTTCTGATGCTGCTCGCGCGCCTCGGCTTACGGGGTGGCGAAGTCTCGGCCTTGACCCTGGACGATCTCGACTGGGATTGCGGCGAGATCGTCGTGCATGGCAAGGGTCAACGGCTGGCGCGGCTGCCACTGCCGGCGGATGTCGGTGCCGCCTTGGTCGACTATCTGCGGCAAGATCGGCCTGCTTGCTCAACACGCCGCGTCTTCATTCGCATAAAGGCGCCCAGACGGAGTTTTGTCAGCCCGTCGACTATTTGCTGCATCGTCCATCGTGCGCTCAAGCGCGCCGGTCTGACGCCGGCGTTCAAGGGTGCGCACCTGTTGCGTCACTCACTCGCCACCGATCTGCTGCGCCGCGGCGCCTCGCTCGTTGAAATCGGTCAACTTCTCCGCCACAGCCAGCCGAACACGACACAGATCTATGCCAAAGTCGACATCGCGGCGTTGCGTGCCATTGCGCTACCCTGGCCAGGAGTCGCATCATGAGCGCGTTGCAAGCGGCGCTCGAAGAGTACCTGGCCGCGCGCCGCGCCCTCGGCCATAAGCTGCGTCTTTCCGGACGGTTGCTGCAGCGCTTCGTTGTCTTTGCCGAATCTTCCGGCGCCACCGTCATCACCACCGAGATTGCCCTGGCCTGGGCCATGCAGCCGGCAGAGGCACAGCCCGCCCAGTGGGCCAACCGGTTGGCGATGGTTCGCCGGCTCGCGCGCTATTGCAGCGCCATTGACCCGCAGACCGTCGTCCCGCCGCCCGACCTTCTTCCTCACCGGTATCGTCGGCCATCGTCGCCCTATGTTTACCGCGACGAAGAGATCACCCGACTGATCGACGCGGCAAAGCGCTTGCCGTCGACAGTCGGCCTTCGCCCGCAGACCTATGCCACGCTCTTCGGCTTGTACGCGGCGACCGGCATGCGCTGTAACGAACCGCTGCGTCTCGATCGCGGCGACACCAATCTCGTTGATGGCGTGCTGACGGTTCGCGACACGAAGTTCGGCAAGTCGCGCTACGTGCCGCTTCACCCCTCGACGCAACACGCTCTCAAAATCTATGCGGCCAGCCGAGACCGGTCATGCCCCAATCCCCTGAGCTCCAGCTTCTTCCTTTCCGAGCGCGGCATGCGTTTAACCGAATGGGCCGTGCGGTGGACGTTCGTCAAGCTGTCGCGCGAGGTCGGCCTCCGCGGCGCCAATGACTCCCGCGGGCCACGCCTGCACGACCTTCGCCACCGACTGGCCGTGACAACATTGCTGCGCTGGTATCGCAACGGCATCGATGTCGAACGCCACCTGCCCGAGTTGGCGACCTATCTCGGCCATGCCCACATCACCGACACCTATTGGTATTTGACGGCAACGCCGGAGCTGCTGCAGCAAGCGCTGCTGCGGGCGGAACAATCTCAGCCGGAATCCCGCCCATGAGCGCCGCCCCAACGTTCCCCGCTCTTCTTGAGGCCTTCTTCACCGATCGCCTCATCAGACAACGACAAGCAAGCCCGCATACGCTGGCGAGCTACCGCGATACCTTCTGCCTGCTGCTGGCCTATGCCCAGCGGCAGCTACGCAAGGGGGCCTCGCACGTCACCTTGCCGGATCTCGACACCGCCTTCCTTGGCGCCTTCCTCGATCATCTCGAACACGAACGCGACAACTGCGCCAGGAGCCGCAATGTCCGTCTTGCCGCCATCCATTCCTTCTTCCGCTATGTGGCCTTGCATGCGCCGGAACACAGCGCATTGGCTCAGCGCGTGCTCGCCATTCCGAGCAAGCGTTACGTGCGCCGGCCGGTCGCCTTCCTCAGTAGCGTCGAAGTCGCCGCCTTGCTCGCCGCCCCCGACCTCGGCAGCTGGATCGGGCGCCGTGACCGGGCGCTTCTGTTGCTGGCCGTGCAGACCGGCCTGCGTGCTGCCGAAATCGTCGGCCTTCGCTGCGAGGACATTGTCCTTGGCCCGGCCGCCTATGTGCAATGTCAGGGAAAGGGCCGAAAACTCCGCAATACCCCGCTTCGCAAGGATACGGTCACGGTGCTGCGTGCCTGGCTTGCCGAGCGACGCGGGCGGAGCGCCGATCCTGCCTTCCCGACGATAAGCGGCACGTCATTGAGTCACGACGCACTTCAATATCTGCTGAACAAGCACCTCGCCGTCGCACGTCGCCACTGCCCATCGCTGGCCAGCAAGCACGTAACGCCGCATGTCCTGAGGCATACCCTGGCAATGGACCTGCTCCAGCACGGCGTCGACCGCTCGGTCATTGCTCTGTGGCTGGGCCACGAGTCGGTCGAAACCACCGCCATCTATCTTCAGGCCGACATGAAGCTCAAGGAGCAAGCTCTGGCGAAGACCGACACGGCCGACATCCGGTTGGGCCGCTACAAGCCCGACGACCATCTCCTTGCATTCCTGAAGAGCCTCTGATTATGCCGACCCAACAGCCACAGATCGCCCGCACTCTTTGGCCTCCCGGACCGTCACTCGGAATAATCCGGCACTCGGAGTTATGACGAAGATCATGCAGCTGTAGCCGCGGCCATAGCGGCTACCACATGCTGGGCAGTCCGCGGCAGCGGCCGCTGAGCGATGGCCTCTTACTGGTGCTGTGCATCTAGCCATGAGGCGATCTTACCCGAGTCGCGTGGGTGCTTTCTAGCGTCATCGCAAAGCGACTTCACCCTCGGCTGTTAGTCCGCCAGTCGCGCCCCCAAAGCGGGCACGGCGAACGTCTTGCAGCGGGCCGAAAGCGGCCGATTATTCTGCTGCGGCCAGCCTCGCTAGCGCCTGTTCGAGCCGAGCGTTAACCGCAGGATCATTCATGAAATCCGTCCTGCGACCCGGCTTCGTGCCGCGCTTCACATAGCCGTTGCTCTGGCTGCCATCAGGGATGCCGAACATATGGTTCGTCTGGCCAGTTCGCCGCGGCCCATGCTGGCTGCGCTGCATGTCCCGCCCGACCTGCATCTCGGCCACCATCAAAAGCGCCTCATCCAAGCGTTTGTTCTCGACGATCTCCGATCTGTGAACCGAGCGTAGCTTGTCGAAGGTTCTGTAGGGCAGAGAGGTGCTGCCTTCCATGATATCGAGCCGGCCGTCCGGGTAATCGCAAACCACGACTTTCTTGCCGGCCAAACCCTTCGCAAACGGGCTCGGATCGAGGATGAACAGCACCTTGTCGTAGCGCAGCGTCAACGCTCGCGACAGGGTCCGGAATTCCTTGCGGCACATGGCGCCGTCCAGATTCTCGTGAGCGGCGAGGAGGCGGTGCATGTCCTTCGGGTTGCGTGGCTCTTTGCCGAAGCGGGCATTGAAGTCGGCAGCGAACTCGGCCGCATAGGCATTCGCCGCCTCGTTCGTGCTGATACCGCGCAGGCGCAGCTCCTTTACAAGCCGGTCCTGTAGCGTCTGGTTTGCGCGCTCGACACGCCCCTTGGCCTGCGGAGAATTGGCGCAGATGATGTCTATGTTGAGCTCGTAAAGCGCGCGGCCGAACTTTGTCAGGCCGGTCGTTCGATCCTTCTCGGACCCATGCGTCGCAAAGGCGCTGTTCGGGATCGAGCTTAGCCTCGACATCGCGTCGAACCTCCTGAGGAAGCATCGCGACCGAAAGCCAGGCAGCGTCCGCCGTCGCCGGCGTCTGTGGGGGCCGATGAAGCCAAGGGGACCGCGCGCCAAGCCTACTCATGACCTGGCTCCCGGTTCGTGAATCGAGTCCGCGAAACTTCGCCCCGGGACACGAAACTCTGCGCCGGTTCGCGAAACTCGTCGCACCGACAGTCGTGTCCCGTGACCCATAACTTGACTCGTCCGGCGGCGAAAATCGGAAGGGTTTGATCCCGATTTTGACTCATATGTTGCGTGGGATTTGACTCATAAGTTCAATAAAAGATGATTTTTGACGCATAAGTTAGGTAAGTTTTTTGTAGTAGTGGAGCAACGCTTGCCGTTCTCGCTGGGAAGGTGGAAATAGGTCGGCCGCATGGAATCATTGTGTGGTGTCGCCGTCGAAGCCTTGCGACGAAACCGCCCTGATGCGACCCTGCTGGAAGGGAATCCGTTAAAGGGCAAGAGGGGAGTACTGACATGCCGCTCGACGAAGCATTCCTTCGTCGCCTCTCGGCGGCTTCCGACAAGACGCTCGAGATTTTCGTGCACCATTTGGTCTCGCTCGAGACGCAGATCTATTCCGACCATGAAATCTATGCGGGCTCCGGCGACAAGGGACGAGACGTCGCGGGTTTCCTGACCAACCGCAGGCACGAAGGCGAGTGGCATAACTTCCAGTGCAAACAGTACCGTCGGCCGCTTGGCCCGGATTACATTCTCCTCGAGCTCGGCAAGATGTTTTTTCACGCCTCTGAGGGCGCGTTCGTTCTACCGTCCAAATATGTGTTCGTGGTGCCAGGGAACCTGTCGGGACCTGCGCGGGCGCTGTTCGATCAGAAGAGCCGGATGAAACTGGCTCTCATCGAGGGGTGGGATGAACAGTGTTCCCGGAAGATCGTCAAGGGCACGAAGGTACCGTTCAGCACCGGCATCCGGACGTTCGTCGAATCTTTTGACTTCAACTGCGTGGAGGCCTGGGAGAGCGGCAAGATCATGACGCTGCCGAACGTGGTCTACGCGGCGGCAAAGGCTTTCGGCGACGATCCTGGAGATGCACCTCGTGGAACGGTGCCCGATACGGTTGACTTGGTATCCGAGCATTACGGCGAGCAGCTCAGGATGGTCTATTCCGAGCACGACGGATTCGCCTATGCGGATGCGGCGGCGATCCTTGCCCACGATGAGCACGGCGAGGACTTCCAGATGCACCGTCGGCGCTATTTCGACGCCGTGGAATTTGAAAGGTTCTTCAGCGGCAAGGTCGGCCACGAGGTGGTGGGCGAGTACCAGGACAATCTCCGTTCGGCGGTTCATGAAGCGTACCGCTCGGGCGTGGGCCTGTCTCGAGTTAGGGCTGTGATGGATGCGGCCGGCAGCGCTAGAATCGGGGGACTGTTCGACAGGCACAGTCGTGTGACGACACGCGTGAGGCAGGGTACCTGTCACGTGTTTGCCAACGAGCGATCGATGCCGTGGTGGAAAAAGAGATGAGCGCTTCGCGTTCCCAAGACCTTTTTAACGGTGTCCTCGAAACGGGGATGCGTTCGGTTGTCGTTCTGAACGAGTTCAGCCCCATGGAGCTTGATCGAGAACAACTCGGGCTGCTCGATTATTTCGTTGTCCATTCTTCGCAGGCAGGCGGACCGGACGACATGCATCCGACCTACAAGTCGAGTTTCACGGAGTATCACGTCCGACGCCGCCGGATCGACGACGGCGTCAAGATGCTGGTCCGGGTTCGGTTGATCGAGGTCGTCGCCGACCCGAAGCGCGGGGTTTGTTTTCGCGCGGGCGACGACGCGCCCGGCTTCGTCGACCTGCTCAACTCTCCGTATAACCGGGAATTGATCGACCGCGCGCGCTGGCTGCGCTCCCGTCACTACGAGGATCCCGGCTTTCTCGCTGGGTTGAGGCAGAAGATCGAGCGTTGGGTCGTCGAATTCCAGCAGCGTGAAGCGCCGGGAGCAGCTCAATGACTTCCGCTCCCGCCATGCGCCTCACGCGCCTCAGCTTCACAGGGAAGGACAAGGAGGTGGCGGCCGTCGATTTCGCCCGCGCCGTGTCACTGTTTTATGGCAGCTCCAACGCCGGAAAGTCGTTCATCCTGAAGGCTGTCGACTACATACTGGGGAGCGGGGATCCCTTTCCCGGAATCGAGCAGTCAGCGGGATACGAACACGTCTTCCTTTCGTTCGTGCTCGAGCCAGAGGGGCGGCCCGTCACGCTGCGGCGCTCCACGCGCGGCGGCGACATCGAATGGATAGAAGGAGCATCGGACGAAGTTTCCGCGGCGTCGATGCCGTCCGAGGGACTGGGTACAAGGCATGGCAAGGCCCGCAAGGGGGCCACTTCGCTTTCCGAGAAGCTTCTCGGGCATCTAGGAGTCCACGACGCGAAGATCGCGGTCACCCAGGCAGGGAAGAAGGACACGTTCAGCATCCGGAACTTCATGCCGTATTTGCTTGTCGACGAAACGAGCATGCTCGGGGACGAAAGTCCGTTGAGACAGCACTCGCGGTCGATGTCCGGCGCCGATAAGAACCTGTTCCGGTTCATCATGACGGGTATGGACGACTCCTCGATTGTCAGGGTGCAGAATTCGAACGAGGCGAAGACCTCCAAGGCAGCCAAGGCCGAACTACTGGAAACCATGATCACGGAGGCCGAGGCCCGCATCGCCAGATTTCCCGAGAGTTTTCTGATCGATTTCGTCGACGGCAAAGGCTCGGACGGCGTCGAGGACGAAGTCCTTTCCTCGCTGGGTGACACCTTCGCGGAAGCTCAGACGAAGCTCGACAGGCTGCGCGTGGACCGCAGGAACCTGATGATCGACATCGACGACGTGCGGGACGAAGCGAGCGAAATCGACACGTCCCTGATGCGATACGGCGACCTGGAGAAAACGTTCATATCCGACATCCGGCGGCTCAAGGCGATCGAGGAAGGAGGCTATTTCCTGCTTCGCTTCGACGACCAGCCGTGTCCGGTCTGCGGAGCCGAACCCGGCAATCAGCATCGGCCTCACGAACAGGGCGAACTGGAGCGGCAGCATCAGGCCTCGGTGGTGGAGATCGCGAAGATCGAACGCGACATCAAGGACCTTCGGGAATTGATCGTCTCCCTGACGGCGCTAATCGAGCGGCTGCGCGGGCGGGAACGCCGACTGAAGGAAACGCTGGACAATATCGATGCCCAGATAAAGGCGGCGGTGCCGCAGGAAGCATCGTTGCGGCGCGGCTACCTGGACCTCCAGTCCAAGTTCAATCAAGCGCGCCTCAGAAGCGAAGCCATCGCCGCCCGTGACGCGCTGCAGCGCCAGCTGGACGAGGTGAAGAAGCTGAAGACCTCGCAAGGTCGCGCCGAAGGGATCACCATGGGAATAGCCCCCACCGTCGGGCACGAGCTGTCGATGGTGGTTGCCGACGTGCTCCGGAAGTGGGAGTACCCGCGTGTCGACGGGGTGGTCTGGAATCCCGAGACTGACGACATTCAGGTCAACGGCCACCAGAGACGGCAGAACGGCAAAGGCGTGAGGGCCATCTATCACTCCGCGCTCAAGGTCGCCGTGCTGATCTACTGCCGTCAGAAGTCCCTTCCGCACCCGGGGTTCGTGTTCTTGGATTCTCCGTTGCTGACCTACCGCGGGCCGTTGCTCTACGAAAAGTACGGCGAACTGGATTCGTATGAAAAGCAGCTCGCCGCAACGCCGCTCAGTCGGCGGTTCTACGAACACCTGTCGTCGTTAGCTGGCATCGGACAGTTCATCGTCGTTGAGAACACGGATCCGCCATCCGGCATCGAGTCTCTGGCAAGGGTTCAGGCATTCGCTGGCGAGAACGGGGACGGGCGGCAGGGTCTGTTCCCATCGCTGACGTGACCAACAGGCGGCGAGCGCTCCCCGGGAGATAGCGCAGGCGCTCCCGAACACCGACTTGTAGACGCAGAGACTGAGCAGCTGCGCGGACCACCGCCATTCAGCCGCATGCCTGCGGATATCTCGTGACACTCCACCTTGACAAAAATCCGTATGTTACGTAACATGCGGAAAACTTAGATGGAGAAGCCCCATGGTTTCCGTTGCAGCATCCGAAATCCAGAAGAATTTTGGAGAGTGGCATGATCGATCGTTCCAAGGCCCGGTTGAAATCACCAAGTACGGTCGAACGTCTGCTTTCCTTGTGTCCGCCCCGCTTTTCAAGGCGATGTGGGCTTCGTTCCGGCAAGCCGTCCCGACGGCCAACCTGTCGAGCGGCGAAGTTGACATGATCCTGAGTTCCGAAGTGGCTACGGATCAGCCTTACAACCTGGATGACATCCCCGATCAGGAAGAGGCGCCTGCAGGTCCAAGAATCTAGGAACCTTCAGTGAAGATTCCTGCTGTTCCTCCTGTCGGTCATGTAATCGCTTACGAGTATCTTTGGAGATCTAAAGCCGGCCAACGGGAAGATGGAGAGAAAACCTACCCCGCAGCGGTCGTTCTCGCCAGGCACGATGTCGGACCAACTCCTGTTGCGTATGTCCTGGGCACCTCGCATACGCCGCCTTGGGAAGGGAGGAGGGCGCTTGAAGTTCCTCCCAAGCTGAAGCGCCATCTGGGCCTCGATGACAAGCCATCATGGATATATACGGACGAAATCAACGTGTTCGCGTGGCCTGGACCTGACGTCCGTCCCGCCGAACACCTTTCGCAGTCACCCGTTGCACGGGGAACATGCGTGATCGGCGCTCTGCCGAGCGACTGGTTCAAGGAGGTCACTAGCCATCTGGCGGAAAGTCATCGGCTGGGACTTGCCAAGACGATCCGGCGAACTCAATAGCCTTATAGCTGATTGTCGCTAGGTGCATGCGTTCATGCCTGCGGCTGTGAAAAGCGGGCATGACAAAAGGTTTCGCACCCGCAGTCGCCGCTTGCGTCGTAAGATTCAGGCCGAATCTTCAAATAAGGAACGGATTCATGGATCGCGAACCCGTCGACATTCAGCAGGCGCACCGTGCTTACCTTACCGCGGTTGAACGGCTGCAACTCGTCGCACATTATCTCGACCGCGCTCATATGGGGCGATCGGCAACCGATTCGGAGTTGGCAGACCTCCATGGTCGGCGCAAAGCGAAAGAGACGGCGCTCCGCAAGATCTGTACTTGGCCTTGTCCAGACTTCGCCACGCTGCGCAGCAAGGCAAAGATCCTGCACGGAATACTGGTGAGCGGCGAGACGCTGGGAGGGAACGAACAGAAGGCTTTGTTGCAGTCGATCTTGCAGATGGATAAAGCCACTTCTGTTGCAATCGAATAAAAGACAATTCCTTCCTGCCCAACCATGGCGAAAACAGGCGTTGGCTACTGCCCTCTCTTAGTCTTCAATTCACGACATCGACCAGGATCGAACTCAGCTCTGTTCCATCCGTCACCCCTGTCACGCGCGCGCTACCCTTGCGCACCATCTCCACCATATCCGCCACCGAGACACCCCGAGCCGCCGCGGCGGCAGGGAGCGGCAATTCCGGATGTGATTTTTCATGGAATGAGGACCCTGTTTGAGGGGTGATTTTCGTCCAAACGGGCCCCCTTAACGATGGGGCCATCAAGATGCCTCCGGTTTGATCGGAGGCATTTGTGTTTTGGATGTTGGTTGTGGAGACGATTGCAAAGATACGCCGGCTGTCGCTGGTGCAGGGAAAGTCGATCAAGGCGATCTGTCGGGAGCTGAAGATCTCCCGGAAGGTGGTGCGCAAGGTTTTGCGTTCCGAGGAGACAGAGTTCCGCTACGAGCGCAAGCATCAGCCTTATCCCCGGATGGGCGCCTGGCGTGACGAGTTGGATCGGCTGCTGTCGGCGAATGCGGCCAAGTCTCAGCGGGAGCGGCTGACACTGATCCGCATCTTTGAGGAGCTTCGCGGCCTCGGCTATGACGGCAGCTACAGTTCGGTGTGGCGGCATGCTCAGAGTTGGGAGGCAGATCGCGGCAGCGCCGCGGCCGAAGCCTACATTCCGTTGAGCTTTGCGCCGGGCGAGGCCTACCAGTTCGACTGGAGCCACGAGATCGTTCTGCTCGACGGCGTGACGGTAACGGTGAAGGTGGCGCACATGCGGCTTTGCCACAGCCGTATGTTCTTCGTGCGGGCCTATCCGCGCGAAACGCAGGAGATGGTGTTCGATGCCCATGACCGGGCGTTCAGCTTCTTCCGCGGCGCCTGCACGCGCGGCATCTACGACAACATGAAGACGGCGGTGGACGCGATCTTCATCGGCAGGGATCGCCGCTACAACCGCCGCTTTGCGCAGATGTGCGGGCATTACCTTGTCGAGCCGGAGGCCTGCACGCCGGCGGCCGGCTGGGAGAAGGGGCAAGTCGAGAACCAGGTCGGGCTGGTGCGCGAGCGCTTCTTCACACCGAGGCTGCGCTTCAAGACGCTGGAGGATCTCAACGGCTGGCTGGCCGACAAATGCGTTGCCTATGCCAAGGCGCATCGGCATCCCGAACGGGGCGAGCGCACGGTCTGGGACGTATTCGAAGAAGAGCGCGCTAGCTTCATTCCCTATGCCGGTCGCTTCGACGGCTTCCATTGCATTCCCGCGTCGGTGTCGAAGACCTGCACGGTGCGCTTCGACAACAACAAATACTCGGTGCTGTCGAGTGCCGTCGGCCGGCCGGTCGAGATCCATGCTTATGCCGACCGGATCATTATCCGCCAGGACGGCGTGGTCGTGGGCGAGCATGCCCGCTGCTTCGGCCGCAACGAGGTCATCTACGATCCCTGGCACTACGTGCCGGTCCTGGCCCGCAAGCCGGGCGGATTGCGCAACGGCGCGCCGTTCCTTGGCTGGGTCCTGCCGTCGGCAATGGAGAAGGTGCGCCGCAAGCTCAAGGCGGTTGATGACGGCGACCGGCAGATGGTGTCGATCCTCACCTGCGTGCTGACCGACGGATTGAGCGCCGTCGAGGCCGCCTGCCAGGAAGCCATCGAACACGGCGTCTCGTCGGCGGCGGTGATCCTCAACATCCTGGCCCGCAGCCGCGATCCGGCGCCGGGCACGATCCTTTCCATTCCCCAGGCGCTGAAGCTGGCTCACGAGCCGATCGCCGACTGCGCCCGCTATGACAGCCTCAGGAGGACGAACAGCCATGGAACGCACCGAAGTACTGGAACTGATGGGGGCGCTGAAACTCTTCGGGATGCGCGCGGCCTATGACGAGATCATGGGCGTCGCCATTAAGCGGCAGCACGAACCGCCGAAGATCGTCGGCGATCTGTTGCAGGCCGAGATATCGGAGAAGCAGGCCCGCTCCATCAAGTACCAGCTCACCGTCGCCAAGCTTCCGCTGGCCAAGGATATCGAGGACTTCGATTTTGCCGGCACGCCGGTCAACGAACCTCTGATCCGCGATCTCGCCGGCGGTGCTTTCGTTGCCGATCAGCGCAACGTCGTCCTGGTCGGCGGGACAGGCACCGGCAAGTCGCATCTGGCCATCGCCATTGCCCGTTCTCTCATCCGCAACGGAGCACGCGGGCGCTTCTTCAACGTCGTCGACCTCGTCAACAGGCTCGAGACCGAGACCCGTGCCGGCCGGCAGGGCCGCATTGCCGATCACCTTACCCGGCTCGACTTCGTCGTCTTCGATGAACTCGGCTATCTTCCCTTCGCCCAGGCCGGCGGGCAGTTGCTCTTCCATCTGGTCTCGAAGCTTTACGAACGCACCAGCGTCATCATCACCACCAATCTCGCCTTCGGGGAATGGCCGAGCGTCTTCGGCGACGCCAAGATGACAACCGCGCTGCTCGACCGCCTCACCCATCACTGTGAGATCGCCGAGACTGGCAACGAATCCTGGCGCTTCAAGAGCCGCTCTCAAAGCTGAAGTCCGAAAGCCAATCAGTCGCGCCCGATCAGGCTGTGCAACCCTGACCAGCTTCGCCTGATCGGGCGCTTACCGGCGTGCCTCTCAACACCGAAAGCCGGGGTCCCTTTTGCGCGAAAAAACAGGGTCCCGATTCCGTGGTCATTGACATCCGGACCCGTTCCGTCGGTCACTGCCTTGCTCCGCAGCCAGCCCAGCAGAAACTCGGTTGCCTTTCCCCTGATGATGCATGGCACGCCTTGCTCCTCTTCGGCGACGGTGGGCAGCAAATGCAGGCGCACCAGTTCCCTGATGTCAGCGGAAGAGACTCCGAGTTCCTGTCCGACCTCCCGGACGCTCTCCCCCGACCGAATGTCGGAGGCAAGCCGATAGACAGTATGGGGATCGAGGCTTTTGGGCTTGGGCAAAACGGCCTCGCGCCGGCGCACCTCTATCTGACGCAGGATCAACCGCAGCCGTCTCTCCGGAATGCCGCACTGTTCGGCGGCCTCGGCGTATGTGAAATGACCATGGGGCACATACGACGGCTCCTGCTCCTTGGGTGGCCGTTCATGCATGCAGTCGCTCAGGTGCCAGGACACGTTACCGTCAACGCCGTCGGGCTGCCCGTGCACCAGCCAGTATCTGAACTCGTCTGAATACACTGGGGCAGGCGGCTGCTTCGGGCGCTCGGCCTCGATGCGCTCAAGCAGAGTCTGGAAACTGTCGGGCAGGCCCAGAACCATGGCCAGGCCCGCGTTCATCACCTTCCGGACTCCGTTTTTCCGGGTCATCGGATGCACGGTCTGGAACGGATCGAGCGCGAACTTGCCGATCTCGCGGCATGTCTCGACGGCTTCGTCCATCGGCACGCGGTCGAGGAACGACGGCGCGGAGGCGGGCGCGCCGTCCATGCGCGCGCTGACATAGGCATCGAAGGCGCATTCCTCAACCGGAACCTCTTCCGTCCTCGTATAGGCCAACTCCCTGCCGCAGGCGCAGAAATAGAAGCTCGGGGAATTGTGCCACGTGAGCCTGACGCCGCACTGGCAGGCATCGAGGAGGGCGCACCGGTGCTCCGGACACGTCGTCACGAAGCCGACGTCCCACCATGCGTGATGGGTTCCGGAATCCCGGAGGCAGTGCGGGCACCATCGGCGGCTGCCAAAACGGACGTCGCGCTTCCGGAAGCGCTGGCCAAGCAGGTGAATCCAGCCTGCGTCCACGCGCGGAGAAGCGTGCTCGAGGACTGACAGGTCGGCAGCGCAGAGCCGGGCAACGTCTTCCACCGGGAGATTGAATACCTGTTGGCTGCCTGGAACGCCGATCTCCCGGCAGAAGCGGCTGAAATCCCCGCGAAGGTTCCGTTCTACCGTCCTGCCAAGCAGGCCCTGTTTGGGTTCCGTGGCGACGTGCCGGACCGAAAGCGGGAATGCCTCCATCTGGGCGAAGGTTTCGACGGGGAGGTCCAGCCGACCGTTCATGCCGCCTCCTTCGCCTTCTTCGGCCTGTTTTCCCGCAAGCCCAGGCGTTCGTCCTCCTCGAGGAAACGCTTCCCGTCGTAGTCCTCGGGGAACGAAACGGACGACACCTTGCCGACGTATGGGTTTCCCTTCGTGCCGATCGGCTTCATGACGTCGAATGCCGCCTCGAAGTGCCGCGGCAGGAGCGCTGTGGACTCCATGGTCAGCGCGACCTCCAGCGCCTTGAACGTGAGGATGCTCGAAAGGCCCGCGAGACCCCCGGTAGCGCGGCAGGTACGCTCCGCCATGTCCATGTCGTCGAGCGCTGGCCGCCTGTGGAAGTAGTCGATCTCGTCCGCCAAGGTGCCGAGAAAATGCACGAACTCGGTCTGCTCGGCGTCGACGTTCCAGTCATAGCCTTTCATCTCGAAACGGCTGAACGTGCGCCGCAGCAGCTGGTGGTTGGATTCCAGCACCAGAAGGGAGCTCGCCAGTCCGCCGAAGACCATCTGGCAGCAGTTCCAGTTGGCCAGTTCCTTTAGCACGTCCGCTGCCAGGAACTGGGTCCTGTTGCTGCGGTTGTCGACCATGTGGTTGAACTCGTCGAGGATCATCAGTTCGACGCGCTGCTCCTTCAGATGCCAGGCGATGTCGAGCGAAAGCTCGTCGGACGTCCGGCGCTTGTCGACAGGAATGCCGAGGGCCGCCATGATGCGGCGCTGAAGCGCATACTTGTCAGCGCCGGGCGGAACGTGAACGTAGAGAACCCGGCGGTGCATGCCGGATTCGTCCCGCACGGCCGGGTACTGTTTCGCGTAGTAGCGCAGCGTCTTCGACTTGCCTGAACCGGAGCGTCCCGTGAACATCAGCGCCGTCCCCTCTGCGCTGGGCGAGGGGGTGAAAGCCATATGCTCCGTCAAGGCCGCCTGCAGCCCCTTCTTGAAGCGCCGATGAGGCACCAGCATCTTGCGCATCCGGATCCTGGCCTGCGCGACCTTGCTGGCCATTCCTGCGTCGACATATGCGGCGATCCCCTGCGGGACTAAAAACGATGCGGTCTCAGTCATCGTGGATCACTCCGAGGTTCAGCCGGCCGATCCTGGCTTCGGCGGCGAGCATGCGGGTGCCCAGAGGCTCCATCGGTTCCGCGACGGCTTCGTCGGGCGTCTCCGTGGACGGCGGGGGCGAGATCTTTTTCCGGACCATGGGTTCGCTGGCTTCGGCGCTGTCGTCGGCGATCGGCTCCTCGTCCACCAGCGCGAGGAACCGTTTCGAGGCTTCGGCGTCGTCGATGTCCTCGGGATTATTGAGATAGGCGCGGTTGACGTTCAGGTGGCGCGCCAGCTTGACTGCGCCGCCGCTCGCATTCCGTTCGCCGATCATTTCCTTGGCCATCCTGGCGAGGTCGAGCTTGGCTTCCATGAGCTGGGTCATTGAAAGAATCCTGTGTTTCGATTTCGCCCGCGCGTGGGCCTTGATGACGATGTGCTGGTATTCGCTGAGGCCCTTCGCGTATTTCATCTGCTTGCAGAAGGCCGGCACGGCGATGGTCTTGCCCGGCGACAGGGGGTCTTCGGCCAGCGCCCAGACCACCGAGATGTCGGGCGAATCGTACTTGATCTCGACGCCGTGCATGATCCCGTCGATGCCCGCGCCGCGTTCCCGCAGGGCGCCGAGCGCGTCCGAATTGTATTCGAGGCCGAACATCCTGATCCCGTTCGCGTTGATGACGCGGGAGGGCTCGTACTTGCCGACGAGAAGGTCGATTTCCCGTTTCGGCCGGGGAGGCGGGACGAACCTCTGGGCCGTCTTGATCTCCCATGCCTCCTGCGGGGGCATCCCGATGCCGCTGTGGTGCGTCTGGTGGTAGACCTCGACGATCCAGAACGTCAGCAGCAGCCTGAGTTCCCTCAGCGTGATCACGACCGGATCCCTGCGGCCCTTCTTTCCGGACTTGGAGAGCGCGTCGACGAGGGCCTTCGGCAGCAGTCCGATCGACCTTCCGAAGGCGCTGCGTTTCAAGGTGCCGAAGAAGCGCTCGATATGGCCCTTCATCTGGGGAGCCGCGGGCGGGAGGACCGTCAGGGATGTCCCGCATCGGTAGGCGTTGTCCCTTGTGTGCCCGCTGATGAAACCTCCGCCCTGGTCGCACTTCAGTTCGCTGAAGGTGCCGAACATCGGGTATCGGTTCCTGATGATCGGCGTGCCGTCCGGATGGTTGCCGACCCACGACAGGTCCTTCGGCAGGATGGCGTGCCTCAGACACCTTCCGACGGAATCGCTGCTCGGCGGCATGAAGCCGATCTCGAAGCCGGGGATGCACCTGGTGGCGACGTCGATGATGGCCGTGAAATGCGGGTAGCCGAGCGGGAACCAATTTTCATCGTCCACCACGAAGAGCCTCGACAGGTGGCAGTCGTCGGTCTCCCCCAGCGCAAGCGCGCGTGTCTCCACGGGACCGGCTGCGACCACGCGGAAGCCCTTCTTGCCTTCTTCGGGACCGAGGATCCGGATCGCCCTGTCGATGGCCGAGCGTTTTTTGATCGCCCGGCGGATTATCGCGTAGCTAACCAGCTCTTCCCAGCGGATGCCGCCGTCTTCGCGGCGCGGGATCATCGAAACCTGTTCCACGGTCCCGTCCGGCATCCTCTTCCCGCGCGTGTAGTCCGACAGGTCGGTCGGAAGGTTCATCCTTGCGATGGAGATCGCCTCGGTCTGGACGTCGGGCAGGGAGCCGCGGCCGTTGTATTTGTTGTCGATCGCGAGCTCGATGGCTTCATAGACGAAGTCGGGCTTGCGCTGTTCGCGGTTTCCTTTCCAGCCATGGCGGGGATAGAGCGCGGCCGTGCTGCACCCGGTGATCCTGTAGTCTTTGTAGTGGCGCTCGACCGAGGCGCCGAGCACCGGATCGACGCCCTCCGGCGGAGGGATGCTTGCCGCGATCCGCGCGAACAGCTTCCGTCTCTGCTTGAAGCCCTCCGGATTCGAGCGAAGCTCTTCTTCGATCGCGTCGACGATGCGCTGGCGGTATGCCGCGACCATCTCGTCACGGTCGGAAACCTTGGTCGTGTCGACCGACGCGAGATGGGCATTGCTGTCGTCCAGCAGTTCGTTGTCGGCGCCTTCCCGGAAGGACCCGTCCAGATATCCGGCCTCGATCTGGCGGTCGCTCACAGGAAACGGGATCGTGGGTCCGCTGTCTCGGCCTGCGATCGGGCGGAGCCAATAGCCGCTCCGGTCCGGAGTGCGGCCGTCGATCATCCCCGCGATGTCGTTGTATGTGACAAGAGTGCCTCGAGGCAGCAGTACAGCGGTCATGGCAGCGGCCTCCGCACCATGCTGGCATGGGAGAACTCCGTGCCCATGTCGATCTTGAGAACTCCCCGCCAGACGAGGTTGAGGATCGCTGCAAATGCCTCCCCGACGGGAATGCGCGACCGCATGGCGATCCCGCTTACGGTGTCCGATCCGACTGCGGGAGTCGCCGTGAAAACCCGACTGTCCTCTCCGTCCGGAAAGACGAGCCCGGAACAGGAATTGACGTCTTTGGAGTTGCCCAGCCGTGGCTGGATCTTGAGTTCGTTACGCGGAACCGTCCTGTACGAGGTTCCCGAGCGCGCGAGAGAGCGGGCGAGAGCCTTGGCGCGCAGCTGCGACATCGGCGACTGGAAGGCCGCCGGCGATTCAATGTCGAACAGCCCGCAGCCATGGTCGGTCCAGACACCGAAGTCTGGCGTGTGCTCGATCCATTTGCTTCCGTCGAACCATTCCAGCGTCTCTGGCCGGGCGCGGATCGACGACACGGTCGGATTGACCTCCGCGAGCGTCAGGAACTGGTGCTGTTCGAAGCCCCAATAGCTGACACAGTAGCCGCTCCTGTAAGACGGGAACCCGCTGGCGATTGTCCATCGACCCTTCGGTTTCGTGTGGGCGAGCGGGGGCTCGGGGTTACGATAGGGGATGTTGGTGCGATGCTGTCCAGACGGACGATTGCTCATGACACTACTCCACCGCTCGCCAACCGCACGGTCGGACGACGGTAAAATCTCGGAAGGATGACCTTGTCCCCTGGAAACGTCCGCGCGCTATCAGATGGCTCGGATGTGTCGGAGCAGGACTCAGGCTATGTCGTGGAGGCGCACTCCTGCGCGACGGCTGAAAAGCGCGTTGGCGCTAAGCTATCGAAGTCCGTATTCGAAAGGACAGCATCGAGGTCCGTTCATGTATCCGCCGGGCGCAGCCCAAATGGGGAGTGGGATCTGTGAGGCCTGAACGAATACGGAACGCACTTTCCGGAGTCAACCAGGTCCGCGGCTTTCGCCGGTGATTGGTTAACCTCTTTGCGGTAGGAGTGTCTTTGCGTGCTATTACATGGCGTGCCTCCTTTTCTCTCTCTATCTTTTCTGGTGGGTGACGGGAGATTGGGCCCTGTCTGCTAACAGGACCTGGAGTGGGTCACCGATGAGGTGACCCACTCCACCTGGGCGATAGCCTAGGTGGGAAGTGCGGAGAGGCTTCTTCTCGGAGCGACCTCACGCCAGTCCTCCGGCCCGTGAGGGGAAGCCCGACAGGGCGAGGGCGCTTGCGCCGGATGGATGGCGGCAGTTCAGTTTTCTGGATTGCCATGTCGTCGACCTGCAATGCTGGGGCACCGGAGCAAGGATTCCTTTTTGAATCCTGCAGCAGGACATCACGAAATTCCTAACAAATTGTCGCCAGCGACATGGGGCGGAATTGTCAACTATTTGAAATTGCTATGAGTTTCACATACCAGTAGGCTGATTGCCTAGGGAGCTATGAGCCTCATAGTTTCGAGCCGCATCGCCTGGATTGACTGCTTCGGCATGGACAAGTGGGACGTTCGGGGTCGAATGAATTTCAGAGGCGAGATCAGGTGACGATGATCAATGCGGGCTCTGAAGCAGTTCGGCGGCACCTGCGCTTCGCTTGAGGCGAAACGGCAAGGTCCGGCATTCTGTTCGAATTCACGGTAGCGGGAACCGATGCCCAGCTCGAAAGCGATTGCGGGCGTGCGTGATGCACGCAGTTGAGGACAGCAGCACATCATTGCCTCGTTGTCGTGTACCGCTAACGCACCTCGCTAACCCGTCCTATTCATGACGGATCTGGGTTTGTTTGCCGCTGAGCGGCGGACAGGTGGCGGCTCGGCGTCTTTTTCACCGCGGCTGTGTCTGGACTTGTGAACGCGCTGGAGGGTGGAAGCTGTGTGGTTTCGGCGGGGCCTGCTGCCCCGGCGGTCATGGTCCTGTTGGTAGCAGATTGCTGGCGATCGCCCGGAACAGACTTGCCTCGGGACAGGCGGCGGCGAAGGCCAGGCGGATGCGCGAGACGGTTTCGATGACGCGGGCGCCGAGCTTGAGCAGCCTGAGCCGCAGCGTAGCGAACTCGGCGTTGCGCAGATGATGGGTCGTTGGCACCGCCTCGCGCAGGGTGAGCATCAACCAGTATGCGGCGGTGTGCAGGACAAGACGGACCTGGTTGGCAATCGGTGAGCGGCAGGAGGTTCGGTCGGATGCGAGCTGGCTCTTGTGCATCTTGATCAGGTTTTCGGCCTGGCCGCGGGCGCAGTAGATCACGTCGTAGATGTGCTCGGCGGAGCCTTTGTCGAGATTGGTGACGACGAAGCGGATGTCGAGGCCGAGGGTGGTTGCCTCGATGCGAGCGCAGGTGCGGCGTTCGGCCTTCCAGGACTTCGCCTTGTAGCGGGTCTCGGCATAGCCGCGCAGCACAGGCTTGCGCTCGAGCGCGCGGCGGGTGCGGATGTCGTCGGCGCTCTCGTCGACGAGCCGCTGCAGAACCTTGTTGCCGGGTAGGCCGAAGAGGTAGTCGATCGCATTGTTCTCGCACCAGGCCATGACTTGCGCCCGGCCGTAATGGCTGTCGCCACGGATCAGGATGCGGGTGGTCGGCCAGCGGGCGCGGATGCGGCGCACGAGACGGCGCAGATGGCCGCGGATCTCCTTGCCCGCCGGGGTCTTGCCAGGACGCAGGATCATGGCGACCGGGCGTCCTGTCGCGGCGTCGTAGATGTGGATCGGCAGGAAGCAACGCTCGTCGTAGTGGGCGTTGAAGAGCGAGAGCTGCTGATGGCCGTGAACGACATCCAGCGTATCATCGATGTCGAGCGTGACGCTTGCGGGCGGCGCGGCATAGCTCGACAGCCAGAGATCGACCAGCACCCAGCTGAGCCGGATGACGGTGCGCAGGTCAGGCAGGTTCTCCAGCCGCGAGCAGGTCGGCTGCGAGCACAGATCAATCCCGCTGTCGGGCAGCCGCCCGCAGGCGAGCTTGAAGGCCGGGTCGGTACGCAGTCGGTCGAGATCATTGGCGTCCTCGTAGCCGCACGCGATCGCAAAGATGCGGGCGCGCAGAATGTCGGCCATGGCGTGCGTCACCCGCTCTGGATCGCGCCGATCGTGGATCACCGCGGCCAGCCTGTCGGCCAGTTGCAGGCGACGCTCGGCTGCGGCCAGAAGCATGACGCCGCCATCCGAGGTGATGCGGCCGCCGTCAAACGCAGCTGTGATCTTCTTGCGTCCGACGGCTGGAAAAGACAGCGGCAGCAACGTATTCTCGGTCATGGCGGGTGTGGCTCGCGAAATGAGGTGGAAGGGTTGGCCTAAGCAACCGAATCCTACGCCAAATCAACCGCTTAAGCTACATCCGCCAGCCTCAAAAGCCCATCGTCGTGCATAAGACGGGCTAATCACCTCAGAACTTAACTGTCGGCCAGCCCGATCGGGCGAGTGAGGGGCAAGGAGCGGACTGCGGACGAGTCAACTTATGGGTTAAAACCGCAACTTATGAGTCAAAAGACAAGTCGTGCGAAAGACGCCATGCAGTACATGTATGTCGCATAACATACATTATGGAACACGAGATTGTGTTGGTAAATCAGTGTGTTATGAAGAAGATCGCTCCAGGACCGCTGATCATCCCTCATGAAGTTATACAAATACGCACCGATGAGCAGATCGTCTCTCACCGCCGGCAACCCGCCGCTGCGCTGCGGCCGCGCGATCTACTTTCGGCGCAACGAATGCTTGAACGAGTTGGCACGAACAGGTTCGGGCCGAACAAGAAATGACCTGCCCGATCGGGCAAGGACTTCTCTCCCTGTGAAAGCTCCGGGGCTTCTCTACGGCGCGTTTGGATAGCGCGTTCAGCCCCTCCGCTTGGCCGCCCACCAAGTTGGGCGGCGGCCCTTCGGGCTGGGGAACACGCGAGCCGTCGATCGCTGACAGTGCCGCAAGCGAATGCGTTCCATCAATACTGCGAAGCACCGGCAACCGATTGGGAACACTCATTGGACACGATCGGCGTAGCACGACATTTCAGGCGAACAATCACGGCGCAGCTGGTGTATTGAGCCGCACGCATCAGCCGCATGAATCGGTCACGCGTGATCGATTCATCGAAGTCGTTGGACGTTGCTTCCAAAGGAAGCGAAGATTCCAGCTATGCCGAAACCTGTGACAGAACCGCTTCATCTTCGCCGCATCGATCCCGCTCGCAACATGTCTCGGTTCTATGTGCTGTCCATTCAGCCGACATTGTTCGGCGGCGCGTCGCTGGTCCGCAACTGGGGCCGGATCGGCACAAACGGCCAGGTGATGATGGAAACCTTCGATGAGCGCGCGGATTCCGACGAAGCGGTCTCCCGGCTCGAGCGCCGCAAACGTAAGCGCGGATATATGGCTCCGTAGGAAATCAGGCCGATCGCGCAGTCTTCCGGCATTTTTCAAGCGTTGCGCACGCGCGGACTACCAACCCCGTGTTGTTGTGAGCCAAACAGTGACCAGCAACAACGCGAGGAGCACGTTCCATGACGACCGCAAATTAGATCGCTGACAAGATTGCAGCCGACAACGGTCTGACGAAGATGCAGGCCAGGAGCATCGTCGACAGCGTGTTCAAGGCAATCGCCGATGTGGCCGCGAGCGGTGCCGAGACGAGCCTGCCCGGTTTCGGCAAATTCAAGGTGAAGGACACACCTGAACGCGAGGGCCGCAACCCGTCGACGGGCGCGACCATCAAGATCTCCGCCTCGAAGAAGCTGTCCTTCACGCCGGCAAAAGCCATCAAGGACGCGCTCAACGGCTGATCTTGCCGGGATACCTGACAGAAAGAGCCCGGCGGTCTAGCTTGTGGTGATCAGGTGTAGTGAAGACTTCCCGCTCTTCACGGCCGCCGCCGACAGCTTGCGGTCAAAGCTCGCAAGTTGGCCACCATGGGCCTTGGCGAGCGCAAGAAGATAGGTGTCGGTGACCTGTGCCGAGGTCAGGATTTTTGCAGCATCGATGTCGCCGGAGCCAACCAGACTCACATCGTCGGGCCAGAAGCTGTGCCCCTGCAGGGCTCGCAACTTGGTAACGATTTGCGCAACGACGGCAGGCGAGCCGGGAGAATTAGGATATTTTTGGTTGCCGACGATGCGCAGGACACCGTTTTCGGTGATGGGACAGGTAGCCCATGCGGCGTGGCCGGTCACTTCGAACCAGCCATACGCATCGTCATGGGCGACATGGCCAGGATCGATCAGCGCGATCAGCACATTGACATCGAGCAGGAAGGTCACGGCAGCTCGTCACGTAAGGCGTTGACCGTCTCAAGCGTGACAGGAGGTGCATCCGGCCGAGGCGACAGCAGAGGAATCCCGTTGCGCTCGCTGCCGGCCTGCGGGCGGCGCAGCGAGCGCCGGGCGAGATCGGTGATGATCTCCCCCACGCTGCGATCCTGCTGCCGGGCCATGGCCTTGGCCGCGACCAGGACGTCGTCATCGATCGCCAGTGTCGTTCTCATATCGCCCTCCTTGGTGCGCATCAATCATCACGCATCATATAGAGCAGCGACGACAGATACTCAAGCGGCTCGAGTTATCGGACACGAAAGCCGCATCGCCGTTCCAGACGTCGACCAGTTCGGTCCACGCACCGCCCGGGCAGACGGGGATGTCGACGGAACCAAGAGCTCTTGCTGATGCGCGATGGTGCTCGTCATGTATGTGTCCTTTCGGTTGACCAGTTCGCCAGTGGAAGGCTGAAGGCCCCGCCTTGCGGCGGAGCCCTCGCGCGAGATCCTCAGTCCCGGTTTGATCGGGACCAGATCAGCTGCAGGCCTTCCTCGCCGTCAACTTCGATCAGGGTGGCGTAGATCGGAGCGGGGAAGCTCGGGTCGTCCAGCTTGACCGAGAGGTAGTCACGGCCTTCGGCGGAGACCTTCTGCCAGGCGGCGCCCAATTCGACGTTCGCCGCCGCGAAGATGCGGAAGTGCGGGCGCCGAGGGGTTCTCGACGCGGACCAGCTTGGCCTTGACGTTGAGGTTGAGGGTTTTGATCGTGCCGGTGAAGCCGTTGCCGGTGGAGATGAAGGTGCCTATGGTAGCCATTTGTCTCATTCCTTTGTTGGTCGGGCCGCGCCCATCGCGACCTCGATGACGGTCGGTGGAACGGAGGCGATCGACCCGCACCCACCGGGGTCCCCGTTGCGCGTGCGCAATGGGGTGGTCCTTAGGGCTGGAACGAAGTGGAAGGCGGCCGGGAGCGACTTTCTTGGATCGCGAGGAATGGCGGCGCAGCCGGCAGGGGAAGAAAGTCGCGCAGGCCGTTGCCGGGACAAGATCGAGAGCCCGCGCTGCGGGATCGGCCTTCGGTCAGACCAGTCACATCGAGGACGCAGATGGACGTGCTTTCGGAAACAGGAATGAAGACAGGCGTTCCACCACCGCCTCATCGCCATGAGACGGCGACTTGTGTGATCAACTGTCCGTCCGGACGACGGCAGCCTGCGAATCTGCCCAGACCCAGTAGGCAGGGTCGTGCTCACAAGCACCAACGCCGACATCAGAACCGAGACGTCGTGGCAGGATAGCAATGTGAGCGCTCGACGTCACTCGTCAGGCCGACCGGGGCATTCAACCGAAGCCGAGACTATGGCGCCGGTTCAGCAGAACGCTGCCGGCAACGGCGTATCGGGTGCCCGGCTTCAGTCGGGATCAGCGTCACCGTGCAGGCGATTGCATCACGGAAGCTAGTCGGACGAAAAGTCCTCGGGCCACATCTGCGCACCATGGAGAACACGCAGGATACGGATAGCATCATGGGTTAGAACGTAGGCTGCAATATATGGCGTTCGGGAGATGACCAGCTCCCGCGTGCCGGGCACTCGTCCAAGGCGTCCACTCTCGGGAAACTCGACCAGGCGGAGCACCGCCTGCGCGATATGCTCGTCAACGGCAGCAGCCGCGCGCGGGCTTTCGGCTTCGATATGGGTGAAGATGTCGTCGCGATCAGCAAGCGAACGCTGACCATTTCAGCCTCATGACTGGGTAGTTCCTGCCTTGCGTAGCGCGGCAGCGCGTCGGGATGCAAAATGCGTCTCTACATCTTCAGCGGTGACATCGGTCCGGGTATCTTCGAGTGCCTGCATCACCTTGGCGCGAAACCATGCATCATGAGCCTCGCTGTTGCTGATCAGTTCCAGCGGCAGTGCACCTTCATTGGCGGTGCGCGTCAGCAGGATGCGTACTACGTCGGAAACCGTCAGCCCCATGCCTTCAAGCACGGACGCCGCGCGGTCCCTGATGTTGGAATCGATACGTGTCTGCACGAGTGCGTTTGTCGCCATGGTTGTCTCCTGTCTCGAATCCACAATGTAATGCACTTGAATGACTGTTGCTAGCTACGACGACCACACACTAATCGTGGCATCGCTGGCGAAGAATGCAGGCGGCTCCCCTGCGGTGGCAAGGCGCAGGCGGCCTTCCAATACCTCGCTGCGAACGCAGCGTGGCCCTTCAGCGCTCTGGGATGGCCCAGCGCCATCCCATCCTGTCGAACTGCGTGCCTGACCGCTGCCCGAACTCCTGTATCGCACGTCGTCACCTGCCGGCGTGGCAAGCTGCGATCGCACATGCCGATGCCATGCTGGAAGAGAAGCGATTGTCGAACGTGCAGCGAGCCACGATCAGGCAGGACCGTGATCGAATGCGCAAGCTGATCGCGCCGCTTCTGGAGGAACGGTCGTGAAGCCGGTTAGCACGTCGACCGAGCAAGCGCTTCGCCAAGCGCTCACCCGGCTTGTCTCGGGGGATGCGATCCGGACGGATGGCCGACTGACGGTCGCCAATCTGGCACGGGAGGCCGGTGTCAGCCGGGCGACCGCAAACCGCGCTCCGGCAATACTGGCGGAACTGCGAGAGGGCGAGGTTGCAAGGCCATCCCGATTGAAGGAGCCCCGCTCCCCGCAGATGGACGCGGAGCGGATCCAGGGTGAGCTGGAGAACGTGATCGCCCAGCATGTTCAGGTCCGCGCCTTGTTACAACGCGCCAGCGAGAACCGGAGAAGCAGGCTGGCCCGCATCCGTCTTGTCAGGGATGGCGGATGAAGCCTGATGCTCTTCAGGGCGTTCCGGCTGCTGCGCGTGCATCCAGTCGGCGGCCTGCTGCGCCTTGCTGGCGGCAATGAAGATGGCGCGAGGATCGCCCCTCAGCACTTCGATCCACGAGGCAATATACGCTGCATGATCGGGCCGCGGATGGTGGGCGATGCCCAGATCGGCAAGGACAAGCCCGCTGACAATCTCGACGCAGCATTCCTCGGCGGCATAGGCGGCCGAGCCGAACCGGCCCGAGAGATCGCGGTCAAGCCGGTGCTTCATGCCTGAGGCGTGGCCATTCTCATGCAGCCACACCCCATAGAACGACGCGGCGTCGCGGAAAGAAGCGAAGTCCGGCATGAATACCGTGTCCGATGACGGGAGATAGTAAGCCTCCGTACCGCCGAACACGGTCTTGATCCCGAGGTTGCCGATGAAACATCCGTCGGTGGCCACCATCATCACTGTCATCGTCGTCAGCCGACTCGGAGGAAGCGATCTGCTTCCACAGCACGACGGTGGTCGAGCGTTCACCCTTGCGCACCTGCGCGCCGGCGTCCTGCCATTGCCGGTAGGTTCCCCACAGGCCGTCGCCGTAGCCAACGGCCATGGCTGCGACCCAGAGCGCCACCGTGTTGATGCCACGGTAGCGCTTGCCGGAAGCGATATTGGTCGGGCGGGCACTACTCGTTCCGTTGTGGAACCACGGCGCACGCCACTCGCCTGCACCTTGCTGTATTGCCGCTACGATCTCGGCGGTGATGCGCGTGTAAACATCGGCACGCGCTCCGGACTGCATCTTGGAAGACATCGTGATAGCTCCTTCGGAGCGACGCGAGCGCACGGGTCGCCACCGCTTGCGGGTGGCGTCAGGCTCGGCGTCGATGGAAAGGGATTAGTGAAAAGCCGGTGAGACAGCTTGACTGTTTAGATAACTGCCGACATCGAGAGCCGGATTGAAATAGGCCTTATCCCCACCGTGCCGGATGACAGCACCGGTGTTCGCGAAGAAGGTGGCCGCGTTTTCGATCCGCTCCACCGGATCGGCTACCGGAGCGGGATTGCCGTAATATTGTGCCGGAAGCCCCTCGATCTGGTCGGCGCAGAACACCGTATAGGCCTTGAGGAAGGGAATGCCGCGCTCGACCTCTTCGCCCTGGGCATCGGTTTCGGTTCGGTTGAAGCGGTTGGCATAGACGACCATGGAGCCGGTTTCACCCTTGCGAACATGACCGCCGAGCTCGACGCTCTGCTTGAAGGTTATCCAGGTCGGGGAAACAAAGCTTCGCGCAACCGCCTCCGACCACAGAAGCAAGGTATTGATGCCCTGATACGGAAGGCCATTGTGGCGTAGCGGGCGCGTGATGCGACCTTTCGCATTGCCCACGCTCCACGGCCTCACCCATGGGCGCACACCCTTTTCCAGGTCCGCGACGATGCGATCGGTGATTTTCGCGTAGATGTCGACGCGGGGCTTGCTGCTCTTCCTGTCCATTTTCCGAACCTCCATTCCATTCGAGGCCGCGCCAATCGCGGCCGTCACGAGGTCCGCACGCGCAGGACCGCAGGTCCGCGAACCCGGTCGAGGTTGAATCGGAGGAAGGAGAAATCTCCCAGCCGGGCCGCAACGTCAGTGGAGGACGGCGCAGCCGTTTCGGGGCCGAGGACCGGAGCAGGACCAACATTCGTGACGGCCGCGATTGGCGCGGCCTCGACGACGGTTTCCATTTCTTTGGCTTCGGATGCCCTGGCGCACGCGAAGAGGCCGGCGTCCAGTAGGACGCCAGCCTCAACGGGAGGAAGATCGGGCGGAGCCGAAGCTCCGCCCGTTGGGGGTTAGCCAAGCGCCGCCATCTGGAGATCGGCTGCCTGCCGGTTGACGATCTGGCCGGGGCTTTCGGGCTGGCGCTCGTAGGGCTTCCAGCTTTCACCGATGATGTGCTCGTAGGCGGCGACGGCGCCCTCGGCCGCCATGCGCAGGGCGTGTGCCTGAAGGCCCATGTCGGCGGCGAATTCGCGCTTGCGCTGGGCCTTGCTGTCGAAGCCGACCGGACCGTCAATGTCCTCGTCGCGAGTGTCATTGGCGAGCTTGGCCGTGGCGTCCTTGGCCTCGGTAACGGCCTTCGAGTAGAACTGGCCTGCTCCAAAGGCCGAGCCGACATAGGAGCCGACGATCCGCTGTAGGTGGATTTGCATGGCCTTGTCGGAAAGCCCCTCGGAGAGTGCATCAGCGCCTTCGATCAGGCTGCGCTCATGAAAGTCCCGGATGCCGTCGCTGTCGAGGACAGGAAGGCCGAAGCTTTCGGATATGAGAGAGGCCTGGTTGCAGTCCGGGCAGCAGAGCCGGACCATTTCGAGGGTCGTGACCTTGCGGAGCTGGACGACGCGGGCCTTGGCCTTGCTTGAGCGGGCTGAACTGGACAATTGAGCTTACCTTTCTAGCGATGCCCTTCAGGTGTTCCGGCCCTTGCCGGTCTTTCCTGCGGGTGCGGTCAAAAGGAACCGGCGGAAGCTGGACACTTCAGGGTCCGGGACCTGCCAGGCGAGCGAGGCCGGCTTGCGGACAAGCGGGGGCCAGTCCTTTCACTGGTCCTTGTGAAGGACGCGGGCCGGCCTTGCCGAGATCGGCGGGTTCCGGCCGCTCCGCGGCGCGTCAGCGGCCTTGAAGTGGCCAGCCGCCGGTTCAGACCGCAGCAAACCCGCCGGGAAGACCGGCAAGGGATGATCACGGGCACCGGCATGCGGAAGGATAGGCGCCTGTTCGGCTCGCGCCGCAATAAAGTCCCATGGGTTGCCGCACTGGCGCCGGGCGCCGTCGATCTGATGATGGTCGCTCGCTCGACACGGATGTTGCCACCCCCGCATCCATGTTTGACCTTTGGCAGTGGCTGGCCAGCATCTCGGATCACGCACAGAGCGTCTCCGATTGAAGTCGCTGCCGCAATATCGCCATGGCGCTTTCCTGCCGCGCCAGCTTGCGCGACAAGGCGTCGATCTCCGGCTGGCGCTCAGCGGTAAAGGCAGCGAGGTTGGCGCGATACCGTTCGAGGAATGCACCTGCAACAGCTCGGCGATGTGATCGGGATCGACATGCCCGCGCTCGTTGAGCACGACCGCCAGCGCATCGGCCGGCGACGTGATGACGGGCGGCCGGGGTGGCGCGATCACTCGCTCGGTAAACAGGGGTCCGGGCTTTGCCGTGTTGGTCTCCAGGTCGTAGTCCTCGATTGAGGCCACCAGCCAGCAATCGGGATCGTCCAGGAACGGCTGGATGTTGGGCCGGCGGTGCGTCTCGCGCACGTCGCCGGTTTCCTCATCTTGCGCGGTCGAGACAGTGGTAAAGTTGATCGGTCCGAACGCGCGCACGAAGCTCGACCAGGCGATGCACAGCCTGACCTGCGCCGGCTTCCACGGCCGGTCGAACTCCTGGGCCTTCAGCACCTCGCGTACGGCGTCACGAATCGGGACCAGCTTGCGGAGGATGCGGACATGCTTTTCCGGGATGCCGTCGCCGGTCCCGCCCTTCCGAATCTGGATGGTGACGGGCTCGCCGTCGACCATCTGCCTCAGCGCGGTGTTCTGGCCGATGAAGTAGCTGCCCTCGCGGATTGTCGCGCCGTCCGCTGCGTTGCGCGCCGGCGCTTCAAAATGCTCGCCAGCGTCTGCTCCGATCTCTTCCGGTTCGCCGTCATAGATGGCTTCCGGAAGGAGATGCACGGCGGCTGTCAGTGCCGCATCGAGATCCGTGCCGGCATGCGGCAGGCAGGTATAGGTCTCGTCGGGACCGTAGATCTCGCGGCGACGGGCATGCTCCCCGAGGACCATGTCAGGATGCATCGCAAACCAGAGGTTCACGCGGATTGCGCTCTCGTCCTCGGTGGCGGGCTGAACGTCCTCCAGGTCGAGCCATGACACATCGCCTTCGGGCTCTCCGTGCTTGCGCCTGCGGAAGAACAGGATGTCGACGACAACATCCGTCCCGGCATCGGCGCGAAAGTTGCCCTCCGGCAGGCAAACGGCAGCGACCAGATCCGCCATTGTGGCGATGTGCTCGCGGGCGCGGGCATCGGCCTTGTCCATCGTTCCACTGTAGGTGACGAAGGCGGCGAGTGCGCCCGGCTTCAGCCGAGAGACGGCCTTTGCGATGAAGTAGTCGTGTAGCCGGAAGCCGTGCGAGCGGTATGCGGGATCGGATCGGACGATCCTGTCCGAGAACGGCGGATTGCCGACCGCCAGATCGAAATGCTCGGCCAAGTCGACCCGCGCGAAATCCTGGTTGAGGATTCGGGCGTTCGGCTGAAGGAGGCGCGCGATCCGCGCCGTGACCGGATCGATCTCGATGCCGGTGACGTGCGAGGCAGCGCGCAATGCCTCTGGCATCAACGCCGGAAAGAGCCCTGTGCCGACGCCCGGCTCCAGCACACTGCCGCAACGGAAGCCGAGCCGCCACAAGCCGGCCCAGATCGCTCGGATGATGTATTCCGGTGTGAAATGGGCGTACTGGGTGCAGCGGGCCAGCGAGGCGTAGTCCCGTCTGTCGACTGCTTCCTCCAGATCGGCGGCTATCTCCTCCCAACCCTTGCGGAACGTCTGCTCGCCGGGGCGGCGGAACACGCCGTTCGCCAGTGCTGACGCTCCAAAGCCGGTGAACCGGATCAGCGCTGCTTGTTCCTCGGGCGTGGCAGACCGCTGCTGGTCGACGATATCGGCGGCGAGCCGTATGGCGGCGAGATTGTCACGCGCCCGGTCCCGCCAGGATTTGGCGAGGTCGCGGGTCGCCGCCAGCTTGAAGTTCTCGCCCTTATCGACCTGATGCGCCCGAGCAGGCAATGCGGCCGCGCCGATCGGCATGGCCGGGGCTGGTGAGACGGGAGACGGATCGTCATCGACCGGACTATCGGCGGAGGACGTCGAAAAGGCCGTTACCCGGACGCCGAGGCCCGAGGACAGCGCAGTGTTTCCGAAGAGGTCGAGAGTGAAGGGGTCGTCGTGGGGCATGGAAAATCTCCTTGGATTTTTGGCGAGCGCGATCACGCGGACGGCGTTGTCGGCCGCGTGAAGGGCTGGTGAGGGTGTGAAGGGGCTAGCGGGCGATCAGGGACAGCGAGACTTCGTTCTCGGTCAGCTGCACGAGCAGATGCGTGCGGCGGATGTTCCGATCGAACAGCGGAATGAGCCTCTCTGCGTCGATGAATTCGATCCCGTCGTCGCCGCCGAGATGGCGGTGTTTGTAATGGAACCAGTCCGGATTGCCGACCGGATGGCACTCGTCGGAATAGACCACGAGCGGGCGGTCACCGTCGGCGAGTTTTCCGTTCGACATGGATGTAGACCCCCTGGTCTCCGACCAGCCAAACGCCGGCGATCTCGCCCTTGCCGGGCCTGAGGCCGTAATACGGGTTGCGGAATCCGCCATTGGCGGCGGCATCGGTCTTTCCGCGTTCGATGACCTTGCGAACGCCGAGAATGGGAAACGTGAACATGGCCGCCCCCTCACTACGCGATCGCGTCGGGGAGGTAGCACAGATGCACCGGAAGCTTGGCCGAGATCTCTTCGTCGGTGAGATCGTTGAGCAGCTTCAACGTCGTGCCCCGGCTGCCGCCGTAGACGGTGATGGTCCGCTTGCCACGTGCAGGCTCCGGCCAGCGGTCACCGGCATAGCCGCGATAATCATCATGGGTCGCGCTCCAGATGTGTTTGCGGCGCTCGGTCCGCGTCATTGCCTTCACCGGCCGCGATTCCCGGTCGACGATCGCGGCACGCATCCGCTCGGGTGAGCCCCTGTCGGAAATGTCGCAATAGCCGTGGAAATGACGGAGCTGGCTGTCGATCGTCAGCGCGAAGAAGACGCTGGTGACACTACCGGTCAGGAATTGGCGCATCGCGAACATGTCGCCGCGCATCCAGAGTGGCGGCAGGATCTCGAACATATAGTCGTGGTCTGCCTGGCCGGTCTCGAACCATTCGCCGGCATAGAGCGCGCTCGCGTCGGCGTCCCAGCGGTTAGGCCGCTGCGCGCGACGGTCGAACATGCGGAATATCTGGCGCCGGTCGGCGACGCCCTGAAAGACCTTTCTGATCTGGGATACGGGGTGCATGGCGGGCTCCTTTCAGCCTGGTCGGGCTGGAGCGCGGCTCATCCTTCCGATTTCGCCGTCAATTCAGCCCTTCATGACCCCTCCCCCGCGGCCGCCTCTCCGTCCGGCCGGGTCAAGGGCCGCGCAGCGGGCGAAGCTTCACCCTTGACGCGGCAGGCGGCATGCGGCAGTTGGGTTTTTTCTTCCCTCTCCGTTCCTCTTCTTCTTTCATCATCGCCTGCAGATCGTCGTTCCAGTCTTCCGTGACCGGCCGCAACCGCGCAAAGCCGCATGCCGCCGCGACGGCGATCGCCTCGATGCGTTCGGCATAGGCTTCGCCCTGCACATTGTTGTCGGTCGCGGCGACAAGCTGCGTATTCGGGCGGGTCGCAAGCGTCCGTATGGCCGTCTCGGTCGCGGGCGCCCATCCGCCGCCGGTGCTCAGATAGAGGCTGTCGGGCCGCAGGCTTTCGATCGCGGCAAGGCTCATCGCGTCGATCGCCGCCTCCGTAACGCAGAAGCGAATGGCCTCGCGTGGCCCCAAGCGGAACAATACCTTCCCACCGCCGGTGGCGAATCCGCGCCATTCCGGTCCGCGTTCTTCCCAGCCGGTGACGACACCGTCGTCGTCGACATGAGCGGCCCATACACTGCCGCGCGGTCCCTCGCGAAGCCGATCCTGCCGCATCGCCGCCCGGATGACGGATTCCGGGAGGTCCCGCTCGTTGCGCAGATACCGCCCGGTCATGGAGCCTCGCCAGGGCTTGCGCCGAAAACGCCAGCGCTCGGGGACGCCGATGTCCGGCGCGTGGTCGCGGGGCTGGCGCGTCCAGACTGGTTCGCTCGGCACGAAGCCGACCAGTTCCGAAACCCGCTGCAGCACCTCCGCGAACCCGATGTCGTCGAGATGCGCCACGAGCGAAAACACGTCGCCTTTAGCGTCGGACAGCGGATCGAACCAGCCCTTGCCATCGTGGATGACGATAATGATATCGTCACCGCGCCGGTATTTGACCGCCCGGCGCGTGCTTTCCTTCTGATCGATCGCGAAACCGGCCTGCTCCAGCACGGCCGCGCAGAGCACGCGATCCCTCAATTCCTCGACGTCTCTCTTTTCCATCGTTGTTCCGCCGGATCGCCTTCACACTCCCCGGCCCTTTCCTCGATTGCCTTTCCTTTCCGCAGCCTCTGCGGAACCATCCTCGCCCGCCGCGAAGAGCGAAGGGGGCAAGGGCGCGGCTGGTACGTGATGAATCAAATCAGGGCGCGGTAGCGCCACGGCATAGCCAGCCGCGGCGCAGCCTCCCTTGCGGCCGCCGCTCGCAAGCGGCAAATGCCCGCCCGGGCGAACCCGGCTCAATGAGCCGGGCCGAACTGGTAGGGGTCGTATTCGTGGAGGACGATGACGTCGGCGTCGTCGAGTTCGTCGCTCGGCAGGACGCCGTATTCGCCGTCGACCTGGAATAGCGTCACCGGGACCATCAGGGTGCGGGCAAGCTGGAACGCGTGGGACTGCGAGAGGCTGAGATTGTGCGACATGGTCTGGCTCCCGTTCTGGCGGGAACCAATTCCCCGCTCGACAGGCGCCCGTCGGGTTCGGGACGGACCGCGATCACCGCTCAGGCGTCAGCCTCAAGGCCGCACGCTCGCGTAGCGGACCCCTTGCGGGTTGATCGGAAAGGTCGGGATTGGACCAAGGGAAATGAGCCGATAGGAGCGGGGTTGGAACCTGCCATGGGCGCCAGTGCGAATAACGCGCAATCCCTCGTCCGCACAGACAATGCGGATCGTCACCGACGGCTTCCGGTCCTGTACGGCCGGCCAAGTTTCCTGTAGCGAGATCGCGGTGGGGATCGCAAAGAACGAAATAGCGTGAGAATTCGCAAATGCCTGAAGAGATTGCTGCGCCCGAAACTGAGCTCCTGGAGCTGACCGCGAACATCGTTGCCGCGTATGTCAGCAACAATCCACTTCGCACGTCCGAACTCGGCCGCGTGGCTGCCGATACCTATGCAGCGGTCAGCAAGCTGCGGGAAGCACCGGCGGCACAGCCGGAAGAAAGGGGCGCGCCAGCGGTCCCGATCAAGAACTCGGTGACGCCAGATTTCATCATCTGCCTGGAAGACGGCAGGAAATTCAAATCGCTTAGGCGCCACATCGGTACTCACTACAATACAATATGACGCCGGATGAATACCGCGCAAAGTGGGGCTTGCCTGCGGACTACCCGATGGTTGCCCCTAACTACACGGCAGCGCGGTCTCAACTGGCGAAGGCAAGCGGCCTAGGAAAAAAGGGAGCCGTACCTGAGCCCGTAGTTCCCCCCGGCGCCAGCACCGGCGAAACGCCGCAAGATCGGCCTGAAGATCACCTGACTTCCGACACGATGATCGCTGGGCGAAGGAGTGACATGTGACGGTCCGGCCGATCGTTAAGATTTCCCGACCGTCGCCTTCGAGCTGTCGCCGAGCCCGTAACAGACTTCGATGACGATTTGCGGAACCTCGCCATCGACCTGGCGGACACCATGCACGCGGCGCCCGGCATCGGGATCACCGCCCCGCATATCGGCATTTTGAAGCGACTGGTCGTAATCGAACTGTCCCCAGCGCGGCTCCGAACTTACGTCAATCCGGCTATCCTTTGGGCCTCCGCCGAAATGATCCGGCACACGGAAGGTAGTGTCTCGATGCCAGGCGTCACTGAGGAGAGCGAACGCCATGCCCTCGTTCGCGCAGGCGTGCGAACCCTGTGGTCGCGCGTGCCGCCTGCGCTGCAATTGACGAATGTTTTTCGCACCGCCACGGGTCGTCAGATGCGCCGAAGCCCGTATGGCGGCATCATCATCAAAATCAGCCGTAGCTGTCTTTGGTTGATAAAGGCCGCGTACGATTTCGCACTGCTCTTGTCCCGACCCCGCTCAGCGGCGCCACTGCAGCGGCGGCGGGTAGAAGGCGAACAGGGTGAAGCGGACTTTGCCCCGACGAACGCCCAGCATGCGCCGGTGGCGAGCGCACAGTCGGCCTACGTTCCCGTCCATGTCGCGTCGAGGATGCTCCAGCGCAGCAGCGGCGGTGCGATCCAGCCCAGCAACGCCACCGTGACCACGGTGATGATCGAATTGAACGGCGTGCCGAAAAGCCCGTCATCGACAAGCACAAAAGCTACCTCTGCGGCTGGCGAACGGTCGAAGCTTCAGCGGCACTTGCGGGCGAGGGCTACGCGATGGTGGTGTGCCCCGGCCAGGTCTATTATCTCGACATGGCCAACAGCCCGGCCTGGTCGGAACCGGGTGCGGCCTGGGCCGGCTGGTCCGATCCGGAAAAGCTGGACGGCTTCGATCCTGTCGAGGGCTGGACGGATACGCAGAAGACGAAACTGCTCGGCGTGCAGTGCTGTATCTGGTCGGAGCCGATGACCGATCGCGCCGTCTTCGACCGGCTGGTGTTTCCCCGCATCTCGGCGCTCGCGGAAACCGGCTGGACGCAGCCGGAGCAAAAATCCTGGGAGCGGTTCAAGGCGCTGGCCGGGCTGATGCCGGTGCTCTGCGGGGCGACGTAGAGACTCAGCCGGAATGCGGTTTTTGCAGAACGTCGAATTGCGGGTTGGTTTCGGAGAAGATCGGCAGTGCTGCGGCGCCCAGAACCGAAGTGTCCTTGCCGGCGGCGCCGACAAGGACCCGCGGCACGGTGCGGGCGCTGGTCGAGCTGACCGACAGGTACAGGGGGTCGAGCCGGCTCGCCAGAAGCTCGATGACACCCACCGGCATGAAGCCGCCGAGGACCACGGTTTCGGGATCGAGCGCGAGTTCGAGCATGTTGATCGCCTGGCGCAGCGGATCGATTGCCTGGGCGACCCATGCTTCCAGACTGTCGCCATTGGCCAGCAACGCTTCCAGCAATTCCGGCGAGGCATGATCGGGATCGGGGATATCCAGGCACTCATAGGCGGCGCGCAACGAGACGTAGCGCTCAAGACAGCCGCGCTTGCCGCAGCCGCATTCGAGGCCGCCGGGCCTGACGATCATGTGGCCGATCTCGCCGGCATTGTGGCCGCTGCCCTTGTAGAGATGGCCGTCCAGGAACAAGCCGGCGCCAAGGCCGGTGCCGATGAACAGATAGACGAAGCTGCCGAGGTTGCGGGCAACGCCATAGAGCCGCTCGCCGATGGCCGCTGCGGTGGCGTCGTTCTCGACCGTCACTGGAATGCCGGTCAACCGCTGCAATTCTTCGGCGATAGGGAAATCCTGCCAGCCGGGCAGCGCGGTCGGCCCCACCGAGGTCATGCCCTCGACGTCGAACGGGCCCGGCATCGCCATGCCGATGCCAAGCAGGCGGTTGCGGTCGAAACGAAACTTGCGCATCAGGTCGCCGGCTATCGCGGCCAGCAAGGGCATCGCCTGCGCCGGCGTCGGCCGATCGACCGGGCGCTCGATGCGGGCGCGAACCGTGCCCGAGAGATCTGTGATGACGCCGACCGCCAGCTGATGGTCGAACTGCAGGCCGATCGAATAGCCACCGTCGGGATTGATCGAATAGGGCACCGCCGGCTGGCCGCGGGCGCCCTTCAGCGTGGCCTGCGCGCGAAGCAGCTGTTCGCGCTCGAATTCCTCGACAATGTTGGAGATGGTCTGCGTGCTCAGCGCCGTCAGGCGCGCGATCGCCGCCCGCGACAATGCGCCGTTGGTCCTGATCGCTTCGATCACCACGCGGCGATTGTGGGACTTGGCCTGTTCGAGATTGGTGCCAGCGATGGCTTTCCTGAGGGTCATGTGCGCGTTGCCAACAAACTTTCCGCAGAAAACAAATCAAGTTGATTTAATTATAGGCAATAGTAGCTACCACTTCTAGTCGGTTTCGCTAATGTATCAGCGTTGGTGCATGGATCCGGACTTGAGCGGATGTCGATCTTTGAAGCGGCAGACTATGCCGTGGCCGCCTTGCGGTGGCGATCGCCAGCGCGACCTTCCTGCACATGAGCCGGGAACGCGACCATGCCGCGTGCGACGCCTTCGCGGCGATGCCGCCGGCGGACTCCGACCCCGCTCTGCTGCAGGCGACGGCCGAGCGGGTTTCGGCGGCCTTCAATGCCGACATCTCCGTCTTCGGCCCGCAAGGGGGCTGGTTGCAGAGATCGGCCGGCCGATCAAGTTCGGATCCCCGCGTAGGATCCTCCCCGGCGGGCATTACCTGCTGATCAGCCGGCAGCTGGACGGAAGTGTGATCGCGGCGCGGCTGAGAATGCCGCTCGGCCAGGCAGGCTTTCTCGCGCTGATCGCCGCGGTGATAGGGCTTGCCGCCTTTCCAGTCGTGCGTCATCTCACACGCCGCCTTGAAGCAATGCGCCAGGGCGTCGATCGCTGGGGCGCAGGCGCTCTCGACAAGCGCGTCGCCGTGCGCGGCAGCGACGAGGTGGCGGCGGTGGCACGGTTAGCGCGCATGTGGGGATCGAAGGCGGCTCGGTGGTGCTCAAGGTGTGCGATCACGGGCCGGGCCTGCCGGAAGGAACCGGTGAGCGCGTCTTCGAGCCCTTCTTCCGGCCACAGGGCCGCAGCGAGACGGCCGGCGGCTGGGGCCTCGGCCTATCGCTGGTGCGCAAGATCGCCTTGCGTCACGGCGCAACCGTGCACCACGAATCGCCATCCGACGGCGGCGCCTGCTTTGTCGTCACGTTTCCGGCATATCTTGATACGGCGGGCGCATATCCTTGTGAAAGCAGGGCGGAAGGAGAGGTATGATTAACGCACGAATTCCCGACGGGTACTGGTTCCGCGAAAAGATCAGCAGGCGCCGAGGGCAGCGAACCTCGAAGGAGGACGGATTTCATGAACGATCCGGCCGTTCGTCGGCGGGAGCAGGCCTTGGCGAGGCTGACGGCGGCTGAATAACGCTGGTCGCTCCGCCGTTCCCAGCACGTCGCGAACAAGCTGTCGAAGCTCACATGGGCAGTAATAGGACGTGAGGAACCAAAGGGAAAACGTACAATGATCACCTCACCAAAAGGCCTCTCGAAGCCCTCGACGAAAACTCTGCTCGGCCGCCAGACAGGCGTTTCGCGGGAAACAATCTTGGCGGTGGCAATGGCTGGTCGGGCTCTGCCACCGCTCTTGCTGCCGCTGCGCGAAAGGGCGAAGCGCAACCGTTCGACCTGGATTCAGTATTCCCCTTTTGCCTCGCCGACGACGAGGCTCTGTATTTTCGTCGGCAGTGGCGACTGGCATCGCGTCTTTTCTGCTTCGTGCACGGTTGCGGCCTTCGGGATCGATGTCCCGCCTGCCGCGGCGGGATTGCCGCCTTCGATCAGACGGAGCTGATCCCGCAGCATTTCTGCCCCCCGCTGCTACCTCAATTTCCTTACGGCTCAATCAATGTGACACCACCGTCCGCACCCATGCACCAACGCCGCAAAGCGCCGCTTGATCAACCCAGTCACCCAAATTCCGTCATAGCTCTGGCCGAGATGCCTCCTGCATCATTATCTCTCGCATCCAGATGCTTGCCGGATCGCTATTGTGGAGAGCCGGCCACTGGGCGGCTTCGGTGAAACCGGGAAGCGGCAGCGGAAGTTCGACAACCTGAAGGGGAAACGTGTTTTCGAAATGCCTGACCAGCCGGAGGGGCACGGTCGCTATACGAGCTGTGCCGGACACCATGGGCGGGATCATGCTGAAGCTCTGCACGACGACTTCGACACGTCTTTTAAGACCATGCTCAAGCAAGAACCCTTCCTCGATGGAGGGCTTCAGCAAACGTTCGAACCTGACGCAGACGTGCCTCATCGACATGTATCTCTCGAATGTAAGGTGCCGTGGCAGCTGCTTGTTCGTGGGACAGCCTACGCATACGAGCCTCTCGTGGAAAAGCGCCACTCTTGGATGCGCGTTCGACATGAACACATCCGGAGTGATCAAAAAATCGACCTCACCACGCCGGAGGACCTCATCGGGGCTGCCGTGGAGAGGCATCAATTCGAATGTGACGGCGGGGGCTTCCCGGGCAACACGCTCCACGACCGTTTCAAAAAACACGAGCGTGGCGAAATCGGAAATAATGATCCTGAAGCGGCGATCGGATCGAGCAGGGTCAAACGGATCCGACGACATAATCGAGGACTGGATGTTTAGGAGAGTCTCGCGGACTGCGGGGCCAAGTGCTGCTGCACGTGATGTCAGAATACGTTCTCGGCCGCTCATGCTGAACAGTTCATCGCCGAAAAAATCGCGCAGCCGGGCGACGGCCGCACTCATGGCCGGCTGACTGAGGTTGATGCGGCGTGCCGCCGCCGAGAGATTGCGCTCGGCCAGCAGGGCGTCGAGCACGACGAGAAGGTTCAGATCAAGCCCTTTGAAACGCATGTCTGCGGCTATCCATCCGTCCAGGTGGCCCGCGATGGGATCAACCCGACATGGCCGATCACCGGAATGGCCTCGTCGGAGAGCCGCTTCACGGTCGCCAGGCTGGCGCTGCAATAGACGGCGTCGGCGCTCGCCTTGTAGAGCGCGAAAGCCCAGCGCACAAAATCGTCCGCCGTGCCGACCTCGAAGAAATTGACGCCCGGCACCGCAAACAGGCTCGGCGCAACCTCGCGGAAATGCGGAAGAACCATCATCTCAGGCGGCACCGAAACCATGTCGACGCCGGCCTTCTCGGAAGCCTCCAACTCGTCCAGCGTCTCCACGCGGATCATCGTGAACTGATACTTGCCTTTCAAGGCGCGGATATGCGCTACCGTGGGTCTCTTCCTGCTCATCGGCTGCACCTCCCATTTTGCGCGATCATGACGCCAGCAACGTCTTGAGTTTCACGTCGGGCGACATCAGTTCCGAGGGTCCGGCCGCGCCCGCCTCGCGATCAGCATGTCGGCCAGGCGAATGTCGCGGGCCACGGCGTTGCCGGGACCGATGCCGCTCGCCAAAAGCAGATGTCTGTCCGCGGCCGGCGCCGCAGGCCTCGATCCAATCCGTCACTTTCATCTCCGTGGATCTTGTCTGGTCGAAGTCGGAGGCGGCGGCGGGCCGCCGCCTCCGTAGCCTTGGGAGGCTGTTGTTCCGCGGCAACCTTGGTTTCGGCGTGGAACTCTTCGCGATACGGCCGCGCCGTTGGCGGCAGCTCGCGCTTGACGAAGTAGTCCTCGTTGCGCAACTGGCGCAGGAAGGCCGGGATCATTTCGCGGTTGCCGGTGATGGACGGCGACGGCTGGTCGTGCTTGACCAAACCGTTCAGCTTCAGCAGCGCGTGGTACGGCACCATCGGGAACCTGTGGTGCTTGATTTGCTCGACGGCGCGCTGCGCGTAGCGACCTATCAGACTGTAGTCGCGTTTCGTCTGCCTATAGTCGTCGGCTGCGGCAGTTGCGCTCATCACGATCTTCCTTTTTCCTTTTTCAGGCCAGGACCAAGGCTGACAAACCGTCATGCAACAGAACTACCATATTCAATCATTTACCTCAACAGCGCTTGCAATTTTTCTATCATCTACTATCATTCCTTCGAAACCTTCAAAGGAGGCTAGCCTTGGCCAAGCGACCAACGGTTTCGGATTTGGCTCGGGCATCCGGGGTCAGCGTGGCGACGGTCGACAGGGTTTTGAACAGCCGCCTTCCGGTGCGCGAGGAGACGGCGCAGCGGGTCTATGAGGCGGCGACCGTCATCGGCTACCATGCCGCGCCCCTGATCAAGCAGCGGATCCGCCAGGATCTCCCGGAATACCGGCTGGGCTTTCTTCTGCAGAAGCCCGAGCAGCATTTCTATCAGGAGTTCGCGCGCGAGTTGGAGGCCGCGACGACCCATGCGTCGCGGTTCCGCGGCGTTGCGGTCATTGATTTCTGGTCGAGCCAGGCTCCCGAGGACATCGTCGTCCATCTGGAGAAACTTGCAGCGAAAACGAACGCCGTCGCGTTGGTCAGCCCCGATCATCCAACGGTCACGGTCGCCGTGGAGAGCTTGAAGGCCCGCGGTATTCCGGTGTTTTCGCTCCTGTCCGATTGCGCCTCCGGCGTACGGGAGGGCTATGTGGGCCTCGACAACCGCAAGGTAGGACGCACCGCCGCGTGGATGATCGCGAAGTGCGCTAGGCGGCCCGGCAAGGTCGCGGTGTTTGTCGGCAGCCACCGCTTTCACGGCCAAGAGTTGCGCGAGATCGGCGTGCGCGCCTACTTCCGGGAACACGCACCGGACTTCATAGTACTTGAGACGCTGGTCAATCTCGAGACGGCCGATTTGACCCACGATGCAATGCTCGACCTGCTCGAGAGGCATCCCGATCTCGTCGGGTGCTACATAGCCGGGGGCGGCATGGAGGGAGCTATCACGGCGGTGAGAATGGCCATGCCTGCCCAGCCTCCGGTCATGATCTGCAACGAGATAACGCCTGAGTCGCGCGCTGCACTCGCCAACAACATCCTCACCATGGTGCTCGCAACGCCGCTGGCGCGGCTGGGCAGCGATCTCGTCGATCTCATGGCGCATACCATCAAGGACGGCGCCGCCAACGCGCCGGGACAGACCTTCCTGCCCTTCGACATCTACCTGCCGGAGAATATCTAGGCGTCTCTGCGATAAAATCTATCATAGATGGGCGTTGGTGCATGGGTCCGGACTTGAGCGGATGTCGATCTTTGAAGCGGCAGACTATGCCGTGGCCGCCTTGCGGCGGGCGGATTTCGGGCGTGCGCAGGCAAGCATGCGGTTGAGGACGGCGCAGCCGATGGCGACTTCGGTCTGCTGAACGGGAAGCGACCGTGCCCGCAAACGCCGCCCGATGGTGGACTTGTATCGCCCTATGGCGGTCTCGACCAGTGGAGTGCACCCCTCGACTGAGACAAATAAATAGCGGACAGTTTCTGGATTGCAGGGACTGGAAATGGTTGGAAAAAAGCCGAGATTTGGCGAAGAAGAGAAACTCTCCATGCTCCTACGGATGCAAAGCGGGGAGAACGTCAGCCGGCTGGCTGATGAACTGGGTATTCACCGCCAACGCTTATATGCCTGGCGTGAACAGTTGCGGGTGTGTGGCAATCTAACGCCGAGCCGACAGGGGCGTCCAAAGAAGCGGCCTCCCGAGGCACCACCAGATCGGCAAGCCTTGGCGGCAGTTTTTGCACTGTCGGCTGAACAGCGTCGTGCCGATGGGTTGACAAAAGCCCGTCGCCGCATTGTCGAACTTGAACGCAAGATTGGGCAGCAACAGGTTGAACTTGATTTTTTTTTCAAGAAGCCTTGCGGCATGTCAGGGGCAGTCAACAGCAGAAAGACGCACCTGGCGGTGCAGCGTCTTCGAAGTCATTCAAAAAATGACAGCCCATGTGCCGCAAGGCTCTCCAGGAATTGAACAGATGTGCCGTCGCGCCGGTGTCAGCAGGGCTGGATACTATCGGCACTGGCGACAGTCGGCGCCGCGTCAGGAAGAAACTGGTCTGCGAGATGTTATTCAAAGGCTGGCCTTGGCCAACCGGCACTATGGCTATCGCCGGATCGGCGCCCTTCTTGGCCGCGAGGGTTGGCAGGTAAACCACAAACGTGTGTTGCGGGTAATGGGGGAGGATAATCTCTTATGTTTGCGCACTCGGCCATTTGTGCCGCGCACTACGGATTCCCGGCACAGCTGGCGGGTGGTGCCGAACCTTGCCAGAGGCATGGAACTGACAGGCGTCAACCAGCTTTGGGTCGCCGACATCACGTATTGTGCGCCTCGCCCTGATGTTGGGGAAGCGTATGACTGGAATGCAAAAGAGAAAGGAGGATTTTAAGAGCTGCCTTGTCCCCTGCTGTGAGGGGGCATGAGCCCAAGCGGCGGTGACCTGCCGTCAACTGGCAGGGTGACGTAGCCCGCAGGTAAAGGGGATTGAGGCGAAGCCGTTACACCAAGATGGTCCCCGAGGCTGAAGTATTGGAAGGTTGAGGAACACGAACCGATTCACCCGCATCTGAGGGCTGGAATGTCGCCTTCGCCTACACGGCTTAACAGGCGGAATGCTGATGATGTCGCCGGACAGGTATGACGGCGTGCATCCGAACGTGAGCATAGATGTAAGGACGCTCGCGAAGGGTTATGGGGAGAATGCAGCCAGACCATGACATCGGCATCGACTTGCGGAAAGCAAGGGAAAAGACTGCGATCGGCAGCCTCACCAATATGCATGACGTCCAGCATATGAACGAGGGAAGGCATGATGGAATGACAACGGTGTTCTGCATCGCAAGGGAGTTGACCCTGATGTCCATCATGTTGGCGGAGTTCCCGTAGTAGTCCGCGGCAGGGAAAGCCTGCCACATGGCGAAGGGGGACAGTTCAAACTGCTTGAAGTGCAAACTATCTGACCAAGCGAGGTGAAGACCTTTGATAATCAGCGAAATGCAGCACAAGCTCGCAACATGGGCGAGAGCGATCCGAACCGAAGGTTCGATCGCCTTCTTCGGCTGATTGCCGACCGGGAATGGCTTGCTGAGGCTGCCCGGATCGTTTTGGCGTCAAGTGGCGCGCGAACGCCGGGCATCGACGGAATGGACAAGCAACGACTGCAGGTCAAACTGGATCAGCATCTGGACGACTTGCGGACAAGCCTGTTGGAGGAGAGTTATCGCCCCCAGCCGGTCAAGCGCATCTATATCCCGAAATCCAACGGCAAGCTACGACCACTGGGTATTCCGACCCTGACGGACCGCATCGTTCAACGCGCCATGCTGATGGCCATGGAGCCGATCTGGGAGAGCGATTTCCATCGTTTATCCTATGGCTTCCGGCCGGAACGGAGCGTGCATCATGCCGTCCGCACCGTGAGGATACAGCTACAGGATGGAGCCGACACGACGAGGGGCCGCTGGATCATCGAAGGTGATTTGGCAAGCTACTTTGATACGGTCCATCACCGGCTACTTCTCAAATGTGTGCGGCGACGGGTGCAGGACGGGCGTTTTGTCGATCTTCTCTGGCGGTTCCTGAAGGCAGGGCACATTGATCGTGGCCTGTTCACGGCCTCCAGCGAGGGTGTTCCGCAAGGTGGCGTCCTGTCACCGCTCCTTTCCAACATCATGCTCCATGAGTTTGATGGCTGGTTGGAGGCGAAATATCTGAGCGACAAGGCCCGCAAGGACCGATGGGCATGGAACTTCGGCATCAAGCAGGGCCGCCCCATTACGGTTCGAGAGAACCGGCAATGGAAACCGGCCGTCGCCTATTGCCGATACGCTGACGATTTTGTCGTTCGAGTTCGTAAAAGGAACCAAGGCTCAGGCAGAGGAAATCCGCGAGGAGTGCCGGGCGTTTCTGGAAGGGGAGTTGAAGTTGACGCTGAACATGGAAAAGACCCATGTGACACACGTCAATGACGGCTTCGTCTTTCTGGGGCACCGGATCATTCGCAAGCGAGGGGCGCACGGACGGATGTCCGTCGTCACGACGATACCCAAGGAAAAGGCCAAGGGGTTTGTTCGCAAACTTACTGAAAGCCTTTCCGGCAATCATAGTGTCAGCACGGTCGACATGATCGCCAGCCTGAACCGCCAATTGGTGGGATGGGGGGCGTTCTACAAGTTCACCGACTTCACGGCGTATGTATTCCGGCGCATCGACCATGTCGTGTTCTGGAAAATGGCGCATTGGATGGGACATAAATACCGATCTCGCATCAAACCCTTGATGCGGAAATGGTACCGGGACCCGGAGCCGGGCAAGGCGAAAACCTGGCTCGTGTTCGGTCGGAATGAACGCGGCGTACCCGTCGGCAAAGCGCTGCTACGGCTTGTCTCAAGCCCAAAGGCGCAATTCCGGTGGCGTAATCCGGAGGAAAATCCATACATCTTCCGGTTAGAAACCCGCAGCACCGTTACATCGCACTACAATGATGTTGCTATGGCCATGGGCCAAGTTTGAATGGAGAGCCGTATGCGCTGAAAGGTGCAAGTACGGTTCGGGGAGGAGAAGCGCATCTGCGCTTCTTACACCACTGCACCTTGCCGAGCAGTTCGCCTATCTGGCGGTTGTGCTCGATGCATTCAGTCGCAAGGTCATCGGATGGGCGCTCGAACTCCACTTGCGGGCCAGCCTTGCTGTCGATGCCCTAAAAATGGCGATCTCCGCACGTGTTCCGGTTCCCGGCAGTTTGATCCATCATTCGGACAGAGGAGTTCAACGCTTGCACCAGCTATTCTGATATCCTCCATGGGCATGGGATCCAGCCGAGCATGAGCCGGGTGGGGAACCCTTATGATAACGCACGCGCGGAAAGCTTCATGAAAACCTTGAAGCAGGAAGAAGTCGCAGGATTGGCCTATCGCGATGCACCCGATGCCCGGCGACGTATCGCGAGCTTCATTGAAGATGTCTACAATCGGCAACGGCTGCATTCAGCACTCGACTATCTCACCCCGGAAGAATAAGAAAAGACCTTATCGACACCATCGGAAAATGCCGCATTTGAACTCACGAGCATGGAATTGTCTCGCAATTTCCCTGTCTCACAATAGGGGTGCACTCCATAGGCGTCCGCTTATAACCTGAGAGCAGAAAGTTTGAGAAAAGAAAGCAAGCGAGATGCCGCGGGGCGGTTCCATCCAGCCGCGACTGCGGCGGCAATCGTCTCCGTCGCAGCGTTGATGCTCGACTTGGGGACAAAGATGTGGGTACGCGCGTCACTTCCATCTCCCGACGGGCTCGACCCATTACCGTTTTTGGCGCTGCGCCCGCGGTACAGCGAGGGCACGACGTTCGGCCTGCTGTCAGGTGGCACCACATTAGGTCTGACGGTTTTGGTGACGGTAACCGTGCTGGCTATCCTTGGTCTTTGGTGGTGGGTCGCGCGTGCCCAAGGGCCACAGGTCATTGTTGGCGCTGGTCTCATGGCAGCCGGTGCGCTCGGTAATCTCGTCGATCAGCTGACCATAGGGATGGTGACGGATTTTATAGGTCTGCACGTAGGCGGCTGGTATTTCGTCATCTTCAATCTGGCCGACATTTGGCTGGTTCTTGGTTCGATTCTGGTGTTCTTTGGCTCACGGGAGAGACGCAACGAGGGTCCCGGGGAAGCATAGAATTTCGGTTCGATTTGCACTTGAAGTACCTTCAAGTTTTGATCGCTTCCCGAGTTGGACTATAGAGCGCCTGTTGCGGTCGTCGAGCGCGACGGTTACCCATCGCTGACGCCGCCTGGTGGTCTCTGTGCTTGCCGAATTGGGGAACGAATCTGCAATCAGACCGCGTGACAGGCGTGTGAAAGAATTGCGTCGAACTGCGGAAAATTACTCGGCTGCCTCGTTCTCACCTGCAACATTCGCCGAATCTTAAGCGTCGTCTGCGAGCACCTCTGGAAAGCGTCCTCAGTTGGAGCCGTTCCATTGTCTGATCGTCAAGGTCGAAAGCTAGCCCGTCTTATGCACGACGATGGGCTTTTGAGGCTGGCGGATGTAGCTTAAGCGGTTGATTTGGCGTAGGATTCGGTTGCTTAGGCCAACCCTTCCACCTCATTTCGCGAGCCACACCCGCCATGACCGAGAATACGTTGCTGCCGCTGTCTTTTCCAGCCGTCGGACGCAAGAAGATCACAGCTGCGTTTGACGGCGGCCGCATCACCTCGGATGGCGGCGTCATGCTTCTGGCCGCAGCCGAGCGTCGCCTGCAACTGGCCGACAGGCTGGCCGCGGTGATCCACGATCGGCGCGATCCAGAGCGGGTGACGCACGCCATGGCCGACATTCTGCGCGCCCGCATCTTTGCGATCGCGTGCGGCTACGAGGACGCCAATGATCTCGACCGACTGCGTACCGACCCGGCCTTCAAGCTCGCCTGCGGGCGGCTGCCCGACAGCGGGATTGATCTGTGCTCGCAGCCGACCTGCTCGCGGCTGGAGAACCTGCCTGACCTGCGCACCGTCATCCGGCTCAGCTGGGTGCTGGTCGATCTCTGGCTGTCGAGCTATGCCGCGCCGCCCGCAAGCGTCACGCTCGACATCGATGATACGCTGGATGTCGTTCACGGCCATCAGCAGCTCTCGCTCTTCAACGCCCACTACGACGAGCGTTGCTTCCTGCCGATCCACATCTACGACGCCGCGACAGGACGCCCGGTCGCCATGATCCTGCGTCCTGGCAAGACCCCGGCGGGCAAGGAGATCCGCGGCCATCTGCGCCGTCTCGTGCGCCGCATCCGCGCCCGCTGGCCGACCACCCGCATCCTGATCCGTGGCGACAGCCATTACGGCCGGGCGCAAGTCATGGCCTGGTGCGAGAACAATGCGATCGACTACCTCTTCGGCCTACCCGGCAACAAGGTTCTGCAGCGGCTCGTCGACGAGAGCGCCGACGACATCCGCACCCGCCGCGCGCTCGAGCGCAAGCCTGTGCTGCGCGGCTATGCCGAGACCCGCTACAAGGCGAAGTCCTGGAAGGCCGAACGCCGCACCTGCGCTCGCATCGAGGCAACCACCCTCGGCCTCGACATCCGCTTCGTCGTCACCAATCTCGACAAAGGCTCCGCCGAGCACATCTACGACGTGATCTACTGCGCCCGCGGCCAGGCCGAAAACCTGATCAAGATGCACAAGAGCCAGCTCGCATCCGACCGAACCTCCTGCCGCTCACCGATTGCCAACCAGGTCCGTCTTGTCCTGCACACCGCCGCATACTGGTTGATGCTCACCCTGCGCGAGGCGGTGCCAACGACCCATCATCTGCGCAACGCCGAGTTCGCTACGCTGCGGCTCAGGCTGCTCAAGCTCGGCGCCCGCGTCATCGAAACCGTCTCGCGCATCCGCCTGGCCTTCGCCGCCGCCTGTCCCGAGGCAAGTCTGTTCCGGGCGATCGCCAGCAATCTGCTACCAACAGGACCATGACCGCCGGGGCAGCAGGCCCCGCCGAAACCACACAGCTTCCACCCTCCAGCGCGTTCACAAGTCCAGACACAGCCGCGGTGAAAAAGACGCCGAGCCGCCACCTGTCCGCCGCTCAGCGGCAAACAAACCCAGATCCGTCATGAATAGGACGGGCTAGGCTCGAACAGCCTCGAAGACCGTTCGTTTGGTCGTTTTGGCAGGGCCTGGTCCTATATCCGTGAGCGGGGTCTGTTCGAGCCGATCAGGCTCGTTCACCGGCATGGGATCGGCGCAAGCGCTGGCTTTGTCCTGCGAAATGTCCGTTATATCGTTGCCGACCGCCCCGCGCGAAAATGGGATCGCCAGCACGGTGTCGATACGGGCCGGTTCGGTCCAGCTCGCTGCGTTGGATGTCATCGGCCCGCATCGCAGCAAGGGCAACGAAGCCGTATGCACATCGCCCAGAACCTTTCATTTCATCATGAAGTCGCTGCCCAGCGACCTCCAGGGCCATACATTCGTAGACATCGGCTCTGGAAAATCGCGAACGCTGTTGCTGGCGTCGCGATATCCGTTTGCAGCGATCATCGGGGTGGAGTTCGCGCGCGAGCTGGTCGAAATCGCCAGAGGCAACATCGCTCGCTTCAGGGATCCGTCACGGAAATGCCGGGCGCTCAGTGTCGTCGAGGCGGATGCGGCGGCTTACGAATTTCCCGAAGCGCCGCTGGTGGTTTATTTCTACAATCCTTTTTCTAACGTTACGCTACCATGGTCAGCCATATCGCCGGAACTTCGCGGCGCCTGCGCCTTTGCACAGCTAACAAGGCGAATAAAATCGCGAACGCTCGCAGTCGAAAGCTTGGCTGACGGCGAATCTGGTGCCGATGGATACAGATTGGTGGCCGAGATCGGAATCTTCAGGAGAACATCATCGCGGTAAACGACAAGAAGCTGACGATAGGCGCCGGCGCCGCTCGGTCCTGCCGCTAAAATGAAATCGCGCCCATAAAGAGGGTGCGCCGGATCAGTAACTGTTATGCGCTGATCATCTCCAAATCTAATTGGGGCATTAAGATGTGTGCTCGTAGATCCCGTCGGCATCGCCAATCAGCGTATCGGTCAGCCCGGCCAACTCGATCAGCCGGTGCCAGTCGGCATTGTTGCGCGCCAGCCGCGAAACCTCCAGGCCAAGCACGATGCCGACCCGGGCCAGCGCCACCTCGCTGGTCAGCCGCGCAAAGCCGGCGCGCATGACGCTGCCGGAGCCGGACAGGCCAAGGTCCTCGTCGATGACCAAGACACGCTCGTCCGGCCAACCCAGCTCGCGCGCCCGACCGGAGAGCGCGTATTGCCGCTCGGTCGATTCACGGTTGTTCTCCACCTGTGAGGCGCTCGACTGGCGCAGGTAGACGACAGCCAGCCGGGCCTGGTGACCGGCGGCGATTTTGCTGTGTTCAGTCATGACCGGCCTCCCTCACTGTCAGCATGCGCGCGATCACGAGGGCGAGCCGGCGCAACGCCTCCGCCCGCGCCTCGGCGTCCAGCGTCTCCCAGGTGGGTGGGTCGGGAGGCCGCTTGCGGTCTTCCTCGGCGAATCTCAGCTTCAGTTGCATGTCGCTCCTCCTTGTCATCGGGCGGCGACTCGCCGCGCCGTTCAAGAAGAGCGTCGGTCAGAAAGCGCAGATGCAGAAGGTCTGAAAGCCGCCCAATGCTGGAGTGATTAGCCGGCGAGGCTGTGGAATCACCCCCCAGGCCCCCGAGATCCGTCCACGCGACGGGAATGTAGGTCCGGCTGCCGTCCGGCAATTCTAAAAGCAGCGTTGGCTCGCCGCGGCGTTTGAGGCGGCTGATTACGGCCAGAGGCCGCCCTTCAAAGGCGTGGCCCTCCCGCATGATCGTTGCCGAGGCGGGAAGGTCCTGGTGATGGGCAGTCTGGAGATGTTTCCTTCGACGCTGTGCACGGAGGCCAACAGCTTCGCCTGTTCAATGCCCACCATGACGAGTACGGCTTCCAGCCGATCGTAGTGTTCGATGGTGCGGGACGGTTCGTCAGCGCGATCCTGCGACCGGCCAAGCGGCCGAGTGGGGCTGAGATCCGCCCCCACCTGCGCCGTCTGGTGCGGGCGATCCGGATCAACTGGCCGAACATTCGAATCCTGCTCCGCGGCGATAGCCATTATTGCAGCCCGCAGGTCATCGACTGGTGCCGCGCCAACGACGTCGACTTCATCTTTGGCCTCGCGCCCACCACGACCCTGCGCAAGCATGTCGCGGATCTGGAGGCCAGCACGACGGCGCGCTTCGAAGCGTCGGCCAAGACAGGCAAGGTCCGCAGGTTCAAGGAGTTCGTTGACGGCGCCGCTAGTTGGAGCCGCGTCGAGCGCATCATCGCGCGGGTCGAGGTCGGCGCCCAAGGTGCCGATACCCGCTTCGTCGTCACCAACCTTGCCGGTGGGAAGGCCAAGGCGCTCTACGAGGATGTCTACTGCCGGCGCGGCGCGGCCGAGAACCACATCAAGTCGCGGAAGACGCATCTTGCCGCCGACCGCACATCCTGCACCAGAGCGACGGCCAACCAGTTCCGGCTATTCCTGCATGCCGGTGCTTACTGGTTGATGTGGGGCTTGCGGGCCGCGATGCCGAGGCGCTCGAGCTTTGCCGTCGCCCAATTCGACACGCTGCGATTGCGCCTCATCAAAATCGCTGCGCGGGTGGTCGAGATGAAATCGCAAATCCGCCTGCACCTGCCGACATCGTGCCCCGACCAGCGCATCCTGCGCATCGTCCTCGATCGCATCCCCCAACTCGCGACCTAACGATGGGGCGCAGACGCCCCGAAACGAACCCGTCGACCGCAACCTGCAAACCCCCGCCTGCCATCACGACGGAGCAATTCCGGCGCCTGACGAGGCGCGTGGAAAAGCACCGCAACGGCGACCACAGCGTCGCTTCAGGCCGTCAAAAGCTTATCGCCGTGCATTAAGGCGGCTAGTTCTCGGTTGATCTGGGCCTTGATGCGGACAGGCAGCGCCCGGCCATCCCCAGTGCGAAGCTCATCCAGACGCTTGCGCCGATCGCGGCGTAGTGGTTCATAATCCCTAATTCCCTGGCTGAAGAGCAGGCCCTTGATCCGGTTGGAGTGCTCGATCCGCTCGGCGATCAACGTCTTGCGCTCCCGGCTGATCCGGCGACGGTCCTCGTCCTCGGGCGTTGGTACCCGCACCATCGAGCAGACACGCGGCTCTCCGCGCCTGTAGGCCATCAGTGTGCGGACCAGCGTCTCGCCGTCGATCCGGTCGGTCTTCGCACGGCGACGCCGACGCGACACGGCAATCGAAGCGGCATCGACGACATGGCTTTCGATCCAGTCTTCCTGGCGCAGCACCCGATCGATCCAGAACCCGTCGAGACCAGCTTCCTGAATCACCACGAGCGGATAGCACTTGCCCGTGCGCGCCTGCGCCTTCTTGCGCAGGTCATCAAAGCGCGCAAACAGTCCGGTGATATCGCCGCCGGTAACGGCGTGTCTCGACATTTTCTCTCCACCGCCCGGCGAGAGAGATGTGATTAGCCAAGTCGATTTCCCGAGTTCCATCGAAACAAAAATCGCGCCAAGATTGACGCGGATTGCGACAGACGCCTCTGGATGATCAGCTGCAGAATGCATGGTTCTCCTCCAGTGAGTTTTTGAGCAACCTCACTTTGCCACAACGTAGGTCGCTATCCACTTTCCCGGTAGGGACGCCCGTTTCTGGGCGCCCCCCGGACAGATCCGAGCGAGCGGGATTCCCGCACTCGGCTCCTACCTCGGGTGAGTGACGGCGAAGCGGACGCTTGGCCAAGGATGAAGAGTACGCGGTTTGGGAAGCCAGTCGCCCGAGATCAGAGCGATCCTTGTCCATGTGGTTCGGTCTTTCTGGCTGCGGCGCTGGAGCGCCCGCCGCCAGAGGTTCACCACATGGTGGTGGAATGCCGAGATTGCGCGACTGTTGGTGGGGACTGCAAAGTAGGCAAAATGCCCGGTCACCACCTGCCGTAGCCATTTCCCTTGTTCAGGGATCGACTGGTGCCATCGTCGTCGTAGCTCCTCCTTGATCTCCTGGAGCTTCGCCCGCATCCGATCCCCGCGGGTCTTCCGTTGAAGCTGGAAGAGGCCGCGACGGGATCGTCCGCAGATGAGTGTGAACCCCAGGAAGGTAAAGGTCTCCGGTTTTCCGAGCCCACGCCGCTTGCGATTGACCGCCGCAAAGCGACCAAACTCAATCAGGCGGGTCTTGTCCGGATGGAGCGACAGCATGAACTCCTCAAGCCTCGCACGCATCGCATCGAGGAAACGACGGGCGTCCTCCTCTCGCTCGAAGCCGACCACCACATCGTCCGCATAGCGCACGATGATCATGTCGCCGGTGGTCTCGCGCTGTCGCCAGCGCTTGGCCCACAGGTCGAGAACGTAGTGCAGGTAGATATTGCCAAGGAGCGGCGAAATCACCGACCCTTGACCCGTTCCCCTGTCATCGACGGTCACGATCCCGTCTTCGAGGATACCCGCCTTCAACCACTTCTGGATGAGGCGGATGATGCGTTTGTCGCCGATCCGATGTTCCAGGAAGCGGACCAGCCATGTCTGGCTGACAGCCCCAAAGGAAACATCTCCAGACTGCCCATCACCAGGACCTTCCCGCCTCGGCAACGATCATGCGGGAGGGCCACGCCTTTGAAGGGCGGCCTCTGGCCGTAATCAGCCGCCTCAAACGCCGCGGCGAGCCAACGCTGCTTTTAGAATTGCCGGACGGCAGCCGGACCTACATTCCCGTCGCGTGGACGGATCTCGGGGGCCTGGGGGGTGGTTCCACAGCCTCGCCGGCTAATCACTCCAGCATTGGGCGGCTTTCAGACCTTCTGCATCTGCGCTTTCTGACCGACGCTCTTCTTGAACGGCGCGGCGAGTCGCCGCCCGATGACAAGGAGGAGCGACATGCAACTGAAGCTGAGATTCGCCGAGGAAGACCGCAAGCGGCCTCCCGACCCACCCACCTGGGAGACGCTGGACGCCGAGGCGCGGGCGGAGGCGTTGCGCCGGCTCGCCCTCGTGATCGCGCGCATGCTGACAGTGAGGGAGGCCGGTCATGACTGAACACAGCAAAATCGCCGCCGGTCACCAGGCCCGGCTGGCTGTCGTCTACCTGCGCCAGTCGAGCGCCTCACAGGTGGAGAACAACCGTGAATCGACCGAGCGGCAATACGCGCTCTCCGGTCGGGCGCGCGAGCTGGGTTGGCCGGACGAGCGTGTCTTGGTCATCGACGAGGACCTTGGCCTGTCCGGCTCCGGCAGCGTCATGCGCGCCGGCTTTGCGCGGCTGACCAGCGAGGTGGCGCTGGCCCGGGTCGGCATCGTGCTTGGCCTGGAGGTTTCGCGGCTGGCGCGCAACAATGCCGACTGGCACCGGCTGATCGAGTTGGCCGGGCTGACCGATACGCTGATTGGCGATGCCGACGGGATCTACCACCCGGCTCTGTTCAACGATAGGCTTTTGCTCGGGTTGAAAGGCGCCATGAGCGAGGCCGAATTGCACGTCCTGCGCGCCCGCCTCAATGGCGGCATCCGCAACAAGGCAGCGCGCGGTGAATTGCGCCGCGGCCTACCGATCGGCTTCGTCTGGGGCGAGGCGGACGGCGAGATCCTGATCCATCCCGACGAGGCCGTCGCCCATGCCATCCGCACCGTCTTTGCCCGCTTTGCCGAGCTCGGCTCGGCGCGCCGCGTGTGGCTGTGGTTCCGCGAGCAAGCGATGAAGTTCCCGCTGTGGCTTAATGCACGCACCGAGCTGCGCTGGGGCGAGGCCAGCTACCACGCGATTCACAGCGTGCTTGCCAATCCAGTCTATGCCGGCGCCTATGTCTATGGCAAGTATCGCCGAGAGACGGTGCTCGACGAAACCGGCGCGCGGTGCAAGCGGATACGCAAGCTGCCGATGGAAGACTGGCAAGTGCTGATCAAGGACCACCACCAGGGCTATATCGATTGGCCCACCTTCGAGGCCAATCGAGAGCGCATGGCGGCCAACACCCAACCCCGGACGCACGCCAAGGCGCAGGAACAGGCCGGTGGCGCCGCCAGAGAGGGTGGCGCCCTGCTGCAGGGCATTGCCCGCTGCGGCCACTGCGGGCGACGGCTGCACACCCATTATCGCGGCCGCACCGTGACGCCGGGCTACCATTGTCCCGGCAAGGTGGTCGTCGAGGGCAGAGGCGTCCATTGCCTCAATGTTGGCGGCGGGCAGATCGATGAAGCCGTGGTGGCGGCCTTCCTGGAGGCGCTGGAGCCGGTGCGCCTGACCGCCACGCTCGAAGCGGCCGAGCGGCTGGAGAACGATCGCGACGCAGCACTCAAGCAATGGCGGCTCGACGTGGAGCGCGCCGCCTTCGCCGTCAACCGCGCCGAGCGCCGCTATTGCGCCGTCGATCCCGACAATCGCCTGGTCGCCCGCAGGCTCGAGCAGGAGTGGGAGGAGGCGTTGCGCGCACTGGAGGCGGCAAAGGCGGAACTGGCGCGGCGCGAGGAGCAGCGTCCGCGCGTCCTGTCGGCCACGGAGCGGGAAAAGCTGCTTGCCCTCGGGGCCGATCTGGCGAGCGTTTGGTACGCGCCCACCACCACGCCGCGTGACCGCAAGGAATTGCTGCGCACGCTCCTCGATGAGGTCACCCTCCATGTCGATCGCGACGAGGCAGCGGCGCTTCTCGTCCTGCGCTGGAAGGGCGACGCTACGAGTCGCCTCACCGTCGCCTTGCCGCGCTCGCGGCCGGCGACGGTTCGTACCGACGAGGACACGCTGGCGCTGCTGCGGCGGCTGGCACCGCATTATCCCGACGCGGTCATTGCCGGCGTCCTCAACCGCCAGGGCCGCCGAACGGCGTACGGCCACCGGTTTGACGCCAACCGCGTCGGCTATCTGCGTAAGCACTGGAAGATTCCCGCCTGCAAGGCCAAGCCACCAGCCGCCGACGGCGACATCGTCACCGTCCGTCAGGCCGCTGCCGCGCTCGGCGTGGCGCCATCGACGCTTCACCGCCATGTCAACGACGGCCTCATCCCGGGCGAACAGGTGACACCCGGTGCGCCATGGCGCATTCGCCTGACCGCCGAACTCAAGGCCCGCTTCCTGGCCACGCCTGGCGAAGGCTTTGAGCCCATCCGCGACGCCATGGAGAACCTCGGCCTGTCGCGCCAGGTCGTGTTGCAGCGAGTAAAACGCGGCGAACTCGAAGCCGTCCATGTCGTGCGTGGACAGAGAAAAGGCCTATGGATCAAGACGATAGACCAAAATCCCAGCCTCTTCGAACAGATACCGTGAACCAGGGGGTATTATGACAATGGATCCAAGAAGTTTTGGATGTCGGCGTCGATGATCCAGTTTACCTGCCGCTTGTCGATCGCTGTACACAGCGCATCCGACGCATCGTGCGGGCCTCTCCCGGGCCGAAACCCGTAGGAGAAGCCGCAGAAGTCACCTTCGTAGATGGCGTTGAGCACGATGACGGTCGCCCCTTGGACAATCTTGTCTTCCAGAGCCGCGATCGCTAGCGGCCGCCGCTTCCCGTCCGCCTTCGGTATGTATGTCCGGCGCGACGGTTGCGGGCGATACACTCCCCGATGAACTCGTTTGTGCAAATCTACGAGCCGAGGCTCGAGGTCTGCCTCGTAGTCCTGCCACATCATGCCATCCACCCCGGGGGCGGCCTTGCGCCTAAGCGCGAAGAACGCCGTGCGAAATGCATCGACAGTGAGGTGGTGGAAGAGCGCGGTGAACCGATCCTTCTTCCTCAGCCTTGCGGCTTTCCGTACGCGATCCAGCGACTGGGTCATGCGAGCCCGGCCCTGTGTCCGGTGCATGCGTTGCTGTTCCGCGTTCCCCTTGGTCCCCGGCCTTGGCTCCACCAACTCCGCCACCGGTTGCCCGGCTTTGTTCGTCAGCTTCACAGCTACTATGCCAGAGTCAGACTTCTCCGTGTCGTGCATCAGCGGCTACGGCTCCTCGCCTTCCCGCTGCGGACCATGTCCTCCAAAGAGGCCATGGCCGACCCGGAGATCTCCCGGTTCCCGTACAAAGAGCGTCCATGCATGCCAGGGTCTAAAAGACCGCGCCGGATTGGTGAGGCACTCGCATAGCGCACCTCCCATATTGCCTTCCGCTATGAGGACAGCGTCGGCATCCGAGATAAGATCCCTTTCGCGGCTCAATGGCTGGCCTGCATGCTCCCCTACCGACGCTTCGCCGACATCCTCGCGGATGCCTGCGCACGGCTCGGGGCCGACGTGGATCGCTGCTCCTTCATCGTAATGGACTTTCACCATCTACTCCTTGCCGGTCTCCCGGCGCACCCCCATAGGATCTCATGCTCTCCAATCATAGGGACTAGCGTAACCGGGGCAGATTACCGGGCGGTGGGGGTTTGCAGGCGCGTGCGTTCGTGATTCACCCTTTGCGTGACGCGGCCTTTATCAACCAAAGACAGCTACGGCTGATTTGATGATGATGCCGCCATGCGGGCTTCGGCGCATCTGACGACCCGTGGCGGTGCGAAAAACATTCGTCAATTGCAGCGCAGGCGGCACGCGCGACCACAAGGTTCGCACGCTCTCCCGGCCATGCCGGGTTTTGCGAATGACGTTTCCTGTGACGACGCGCTGCGACCATCGGAAGCCGATCTCGTGGAAATACAGGTCGGCATGCTGCGGGCTGATATGATGAAAAACGCCGGCGATGGTACGGCGGACGCGGGAGTTGAAGCCCTCCACCGAATTGACGTGGACGGCGTCGCGCACATACTCACCGCTGGAATGCTTCACTGTCTCATGCTTGGCAAAGCTCTACCAATGGCCATGAATGCCTTCCACTCGTCGCTCATCAAATGAGCTCCCAATTCGATCTGCGCTTCAATGACGCGTTCGCTTGCTCGCGCCGAGAGACTGGTCACGACCGCGGCACGCGCGTCACCGGCCAGAGTGCCAGGCATGACGTCACTCGGGCGCCGCACCATTGCCATGACTGGCGTTTTGTCCGTATTCGCCTGGCCTTTCCGGCCGCGGCCCGGAGGCGGGTCGTCGGGATTCTTTCTGGGCCTTCCACCGAGATGGAAATGGTCGATCTCCACCGTGCCGGCGAGCATGTTCTCCCGCCACCATGAGACGCAGTGCATGTCCCATCCGCCAGGCCGTTGGCTGGCTCACCCCGAGCGCCTCGGCCAGGCGCACCGACGACAAACCCTTGTCGGATTGCAGTAACAGCCACATTGCCTTCAGCCAAACACGCAAGGGAAGCTTCGTGGAGTGCAGAGGCGTGTGTGTCGTCACCGTGAACTGGAACCGGCAATCGCCGCTGGAACATTGATAAAGACCCGGTCGGGCGCGACGCTTGCCGGTATCGCGACCGCCAAGCGCAATCGAGCGTTTGTATCCGCAGGCGGGGCAGATCCGGCCATCCGGCCACACCATGCTTTCCAGCAACCGACGGCAATGCTGCTCATCCCGGAAGGCCGCGATCATTTCTTCAACAGTCCGAATGTTGGAAAGCGCTGCAAGTATTTCAGGCATTCTCACCTCCTTAGACCAGCCCGAAGAATCGCATGAAAGGCCATAGGTCACAAGGATATTGCGGTCTTTGGTTGATAAGGGCCGTGACGCTACCACCGACTGATTCGCTTGAAGGCTTGTCGCTTGCGGAACTCCGCGGGCTGGTTTCTGCGCTGATCGGCGAAGTGCGCGGTCTTCAAGGCCGGGTCGAGAGCCTTGAGATCGAGAACCAGGCGCTACGCGCCGAGAACCAGACCCTGAAGGATGAGATCGCCCGGCTGAAGGACCTGCCGCCGCGTCCCCCGGTCAAGCCGACCAAGCCATCGGGCATGGAGAAGGCGACGCAGCCGACATCTGGCAAGGGCAAGCGCCGCCGGCGCGGCGCCAAGCGCGACGGCGGTCGCGTGAGCCGCGAGGTGACGGTTGCGGTGAGCGCTCCTGCGGGCTCTCGCTTCAAGGGGTATGAGACGATCCTGGTGCGCGATCTGGCGTTGTCGGCCGAGGTGGTGCGCTATCGCCGCGAGCGCTGGGTGACACCGACCGGCGAAACGATGGTGGCGCCCTTGCCGGCGGGGATCATCGGCGGCTGGGGCGCGAACCTGCGCCGCTTCATTCTGGCCTGTCACATTCAAGGCCAGGTGACGACGGAGCGGTTGACGGCGTTGTTGACCGGGATCGGGGTCGACATTTCGAAGCGCCAGGTGGTGCGGCTGATTTCGGAGGGCCTGGAGGCCTTCGCGGCGGAGGACCGTGACGTGCTGCGCGCCGGGCTGGCTACGGCGCCCTGGATCACCGTCGATGATACGTCGGCGCGCCACGCCCACCAGGACGGCTACACCACCCAGATCGGCGATCGCCGCTTCACCGCGTTCCGCACCGGGCGATCGAAGTCACGGGAGGCGTTCCTGGCGACGCTGCGTGCCGGGCACAGCGATTACTTCATCAATGAAGAGGCCCTGGCCTATATGCGCGGCCGCAACCTCGCCGGTCCGGTGATCGCGCGGCTGGCGGCTGCGCCGCACAAGGCATTTGCCGACAGCGCCGCATGGCAGGCGCATCTGGCCGCACTCGGCCTCGACCAGCTCGCGGTTGAGCCCAACCCAGTCAGGATCGCCACCGAAGGGGCGATGTGGGGAGCGATCCGCCACCACGGCTTTCTCGCCGATACCGTCGTCGTATCCGATGATGCCGGCCAGTTCCGCATCGGCGACCATGCTCTGTGCTGGGTCCACGCCGAGCGGCTCGTCCACAAATTGATACCCGTGACCCCGGATCAACGTCAGGCCGTCGACATCATGCGCCAGTTGATCTGGTGGTTCTATCGCGACCTCAAGAGCTACCAGCGTGCTCCTTGTCCGCGCCACGCGGCGGCCCTGCGCGCCCGCTTCGAGCGCCTGTTCAAACGACGAACCGGCTACGTCATGCTCGACCGGCTTCTTGTCGGGCTGCATCGCCGCAAGCATGAACTCCTGCGCGTTCTCGATCGTCCCGAGATCCCACTCCACACCAATGGTTCGGAAAACGACATCCGCACCTTCGTCACCAAGCGCAAGATCTCCGGCGGAACCGTCAGTGAGGCAGGCAAGAACGCCCGCGACGTCCTGCTCGGCCTGATGAAGACCTACATCAAGCTCGACGTCTCATTCTTCCGCTATCTCGGCGACCGCCTCGGCATACCAACACAAGAGTCGATTCCGCCGCTCCCGGATCTCGTTAGGCAAGCCGCTCAAGCCTGACTGCCCGGTAATCTGCCCCGGTTACCTGACGTCGGGTTGAGCAAGCTCAATCCGGCTGCCCTGCGCAATTGCCCGACCTGCCGAAAAAGGGATGGCGATTGTTGGATTTCATCCGAGCTTCAGTTCTAGAGCACGTCCGGTTTAATCCGGGTCATAGCCTGCGGCCTTGAAGTAGTTCCGGCATTCGGCTGGGGTGAAGAGGTCAACGAGCGATCCGACGGCGTTCCACAGGGCTGTGATTGTCCTCTCGGCTTTGGCGCGCATAAGAGCCTTGAGTTTTGAGAAGGCGTTTTCGATCGGATTGAAGTCGGGGCTGTAGGGCGGCAGGAACATGAGCCTCGAGCCGGTCGTCTCGATCGCGTCGCGCACGCCGGCCGCCTTGTGCGCCGGCAAATTGTCCATGATGACGACGTCGCCCTCCGACAGGGTCGGAACCAGAACCTGCTCAACATAAGCCAGGAACACGTTGCCGTTCATGGCGCCGTCGTAGACGAACGGAGCGGTCATTCCTGTCAGCCGTAACGCGCCGGTGAAGGTGGTGGTCTTCCAATGGCCGTGCGGCACGCCGGCCCGGCAGCGCTCACCGCGCGGCGCACGTCCCCGCAGACGGGCCATCTTGGTCGACAGCCCGGTCTCATCAATGAAGACGAGCTTCGCTGGATCGAGATCGAGCTGGCCGTCGAACCAGGCGCGACGGCGCTTCAGGATGTCGGGGCGGTCCTGCTCCAGTGCGTGTGCGGACTTTTTTGAACGTCCACCCGTGGCCGCGAAGCCATGCGCTCAAGGCGCTGCGGCTGATCCGCACCGACCGCTCGTCCCCCAGCCGTTCCACCATTTCGTTCAGCGTGATGTCCTTGCGCTCATCGATCAGCCCGACGATGAAGGCTTCGTGGGCATCAAGGCTGGACGCGCGTCGGCGGCCTTGCGGGCGAGGCATCCGCTCGCCGATCTTCGCCCGTGCGATCCACCGGATCGCACTCGATATGCCGACGCCGAACCGCGCCGCCGCCTGCCGTGCGGACATGCCCGCGTCCGAAGCCTTCAAGACCCGGGATCGAAGATCGCCGCTCAGTGCTCTTGTCATCATCCACCTCATCAAAGGGGATGTTGAATCACCCATGCAGCCCGACGTCACATCACAATCGATTCATCGATCGCGGGACGTGCTCTAGACACGTGTTGGCGCTTTCGGATGGACGAGCATCGCCACCTATCAAAACGTCACAGTCATTCGACGGTGACCGATTTTGCGAGATTGCGCGGCTGGTCGACATCTGTGCCCATGAAGAGCGCCGTGTGGTAGGCAAGAAGCTGTATCGGCAGCGAGAAAATTATCGGCGCGATAATCTCGTCGACGGCAGGCAGCACGATCGTATGCATGGTGTCGAGTTTCGATGCGGCTGCCCCTTTCTCATCGGTGATGAGGATAATCCGCCCGCCACGGGCAGCCACTTCCTGCATGTTGGAGACGGTCTTTTCGAAAAAGCGATCATGTGGCGCGATAACGATAACTGGCATGTTCTCGTCTATCAATGCGATCGGACCGTGCTTCAACTCACCCGCCGCGTAGCCTTCGGCGTGGATGTACGAAATCTCCTTGAGCTTCAGCGCACCTTCCATCGCCAGCGGGAAACTGGTGCCGCGGCCAAGATACAGGACGTCACGACACTTTGACAGTTGACGCGAGAGGAACTCGATCTGTGGCTGGATGCTGTTGAGTACCTGGCCCATGACGCGCGGGACTTCGGCGAGGCTCCTGACGAGCGCCTGCACCTCGTCTTCGGTTACGGTTCCGCGGGCCCTGGCGGCGGCGATGGCGAGTGCGGCAAGAACGGCAAGCTGGCAGGTGAAAGCCTTGGTGGAGGCGACGCCGATCTCCGGTCCGGCAAGGATCGGGAAGACCGCATCGGCCTCCCGAGCGATGGTCGATTCGCGGGCATTGACGATGGCGCCAATTTTCAGCCCAAGCTCCCTGCAGTATCTCAGCGATGCCAGCGTATCGGCGGTTTCGCCAGACTGCGAAATGAAAAGTGCCGCCGACTGCGGCGACAACGGGATTTCGCGGTAACGGAATTCGGACGCAACGTCGATTTCAACCGGCAGGCGCGCATAGCGCTCGAACCAGTATTTTCCGATCAGTCCGGCGAGATAGGCGGTGCCGCAGGCAGAGATCGCCAAGCTCGGGATTCTGGCGAAATCGATGCCAGAAACCATGTCGGCGCGATTCTCTATGATGTTGATATAGTGACCGAGCGCATGCGCGATGACCTCGGGCTGCTCGTAAATTTCCTTCTCCATGAAGTGGCGATGGTTGCCCTTGTTGGCGAGATCGGCCGCGGCCGTGGAGGTCTGTCGCGGACGCTCGACAGGATGGCCGTCGAAATCGAAGATATCGGCGCCCGTCTTGCCGATTACGGCCCAGTCGCCGTCGATGAGATAGGTAATTTCATTGGTGAAGGGAGCAAGCGCGATCGCATCGGAGCCCAGGAACATCTCGCCGTCGCCGTGACCGATCGCCAGCGGCGGTCCATTGCGCGCCGCCATGATGGTCGATGGATCATCCTCGAAGAGAATGGCTAGCGCGTAGGCGCCCCTGACGCGTTTCAACATGGCATGCATCGCCTCACCTCGCCCCATGCCCTCCCGGCGGTGTCTTGCCAAGAGATGCGCGACGACCTCAGTGTCGGTGTCGGTCTGGAACTCGGCTCCCGCCGCCGCCAATTCGTCCTTCAACTCCGCGAAATTCTCGATAATGCCGTTATGGACGACGGCCACACCATCGCTAAAGTGCGGATGCGCGTTGCGTTCAGTCGGTGCCCCATGGGTTGCCCAGCGCGTGTGGCCGATGCCGATGTTGCCGCTCAGCGGCTCTTCCTTCAGTCTCGTCTCGAGATTGACGAGCTTGCCCTCGGCGCGCCGGCGGTGCAAGGCGCCCTCGGTGATCGTCGCAACGCCGGCCGAGTCATAGCCGCGATATTCCAGACGCTTCAACGCGTCGACCAACCGATCCGACACCGGCTGTTGCCCAGCAATGCCAACAATCCCGCACATGTTCGTCTCCGCATTCTTCCCGGCAGCTTCAGCCCACGTGAGACGACACCCACCCGGCCCGCTTTCATTCAGGATCTTGTAGTAGTATTTGGTAATATCGGTACAATTGATTGTAAGGATAGCTACCATCCACTCTATGGATAGACCAAGACGCGGGCATAGACCAAGACGCGGGCCCTGATCTAAACTCCTCGTTGCGCCTGACACTCTCATGACCGAACGCAAGCTCACACCCGCGGCACTAAGCAACAACATCGGTCGGCCGGCCATGCGCGGCCATCCCGGCTACGCACCTCCCCACACAACCGCCGACGCAGTCCTTTCCCTGAGGTTTCCAATCCACTCGCGTCGGCAGATCGTTGAGGCGCGACGCGCGCTCTGAAGACCCTTTCCATCCAGCTTGACGACGCGGGACTTGAAGACGACGCGCGCTGCCGGAAGTCGGCGAAGCGGTCGCGCCAGCAAGCACGCGGCCGACGCCCGCACCGCGCCCGATCCGGTTATCGTTACAGGCGCCCGTACGCCTGCGTTAGCCCCGCGCCGCCGCGCGCGAGATCGGCCGTTGGCAAGACCTGATGCGGATATTTTGGCGCGAGAGGAGCCGGTCGCATGCATCCTTCCGAGCTCGGTTTAAGGTCGTCGTCGCGCATCGACGCCCGGTTTGAGATCGATTCATTCAAGTTTGGCAGCTGAGCCGGTCCGCGGAAATCGGCGCCATCGCACCTCGATTCGAACATGCGCTGGCTAGCGCCATGGCGAGACCCATAGCGCCAGCCACATCCAACGGATGTGCAGACAACCGCTTCGGCGCCGAACAGACTGGAATGGCGCCATAGCCATATTCTTTTCGTGACTTTTCGAAATCAGCGGATCACAGGCTCGCCATGGAAGCGGCGGCGCGATGGAGGAGAAACGCCGAAGCCGACTTCCATCATCAGCCGTGGCCTGCGGGCCGGCACGGTGCCCATATGGAAGCCGAACGGATCCTCGACGAAACCGAGACCGGCCTCCCCGGTCAGCGTGACCGGGCTCTGCTCCCCGTAGACATCCAGAACCTCTTGCGCGGGATGGCCGACGAGAAGCGTAAGCTGGTGCTTGAGGGCGCGGCGGTTATGACTGCCTCGGACATAGACATGGGGGCCGGTGCCCTCGTCGACGGGCATCAGGTAGAAGAAGAACTTCAGCATCCGCCAGTCGTCGAGGTCGAAGTGGTATTTGCCAAGCGAAGCCAGGTTCTTGTCGGCGTCGGAGGCTTGGCCGGTCGGGAAACTCCACCAGACACGCGTGGTGATCAACTTCGCCTGGCCGCCGAGATAGTGCGCGGCGATATCCATGAGCAGCGGATCGTTCTGGATGGCGAGTGCCGCCTTGCAGCCCAGAATGCGCTCGAAATAGTGGCCGCTGAGCAACGGACGGCCAAACCGGACCTCAGCCTCCGCATGCTCCGTCGGCATGAATTCGAGGCGGCGGTCGAAATTGCCGAAGCAAGGTGTGCACCTGGCGAATGCGGCTACATCTTCAGAGACCATTGTTGGCAAGACGAGACCGGAAAAAAGCCCATCCGACCGCAGAGCGTCGACAACATCCTGGCGATTGACGCCAGCAAACATCGTGTCCTGGGCATTCTGCGACACTCGAACAGGCTTTGCACCACGCCAGTGCATTTTCCGTGCCGGCATGGTGCGGGCGAGCATGAACATCGGCAGCCACGCCGGATTCTCTCGAAAATCCGAGAGATAGGTCGGGATACGCACAGCGATGCGATGGAGCATGCTGCCGTTTCGCGCGATCGCCTCAAGGCTTGCAGCGCCGGCTTTGTCGGGGTGCGTATCGGTCATCAGGGTCCTCGGGGTATGAATGCACTATCAACGAAGCCTTGGTTCTCAGTGCTTCGTCCGTATTACCCAAACCCAATTCCCGCAGTGGAAAGACTAACCGCGCGTCAGGTTTTGTGCAATGCACAATAAGCCCGTCATGGGCGGATGCGGACAGATCCCTGCGTGTTTTGGAATAAGCCAAATAGTAGGCTGTCACCACAATTACACCAGGAACTGTCTGTAGCCGCCGCCCATCAGGTAGCGGCCACGTTGGACGGCGCGACGCACCCTGATCGCGAAGATGGCTGCCCGGATGAGACCAATCTTCTTCGACTCGCCGTCTCCCGAACAGGGCAATGGCGATCTCCTAGGATGCTCCGGCAGCGAACCATCTAAAGCCTGGAGCAGGATACGCAGACGCCCTCTGCGGGGTTCCGGCGGAAGGCAAGCAGCTACCAGGCGGCCGCAACCATTGATGTCATTCAGAAACTACGGGCAGCGACATGGAACTTCAGGTGCCGCGGCGGCACGATTGCGTCGACATATAGCCGCAACGGGCGGAGAATGGAGGCACCGGAAACGGCGATCTGCAGACTCCGACAGTCCTCCCTCAGCAGCACGAGCTGCACGCCGGCAGGCGTCAGCAGGATGTCCTTGCCGTATGAGAGCGGAGAAGGATCAAGCGGTTCAAAATCGTGGTCGAGCCCAACCGGCTCCGCGGCCGCTCGTAGAATACGGGCGCAGTCGCGCGGACCCCAAAAGAACCTTGCCGACGTGGCGTCCGATTGTGACGCGTCCGCGAAAAAGGAGGAAGCGATCTCAACGCTAGGACGCGGCCTGTGCGCGGTGTCTTCCTTGAGGATGATGTTCAAGTGAACGAGTTTCACCGCCGTGTGAGAGCTGATCGCAGGCCTTTAAGAGATTGAGGTATCTCGTGCTTTCTTCGCCTAAGGAGCAGATTTTGTTGGAGACCAATGAACTTCCGCGTTTCGCGCAAGTGGTGCTTACTAGACTAAGACTAGGGCTGCGAATCTGGACGTATCTGATCTCCCCGCGCCCCGGCATTGACAACTTTTACCGCAGTTTATCAGTGCTGGGAAAGTTGGACAACGTATGATGCTCGAAGTGGGCTTGGATAGCTGCCTTTGCCGTTCTCGACTCCGGTCAAGAGGGATCTTTCGCAGGGCGTGCGTTGATCGGCTAGCGACCGTCCGGCGTGCGTAGGCCGATCCACTTGTCCTTGACCGCGTTGTAATGGTCTTCAGGCTTGTATTTTGTCACGTTCAGGCCAAGGCGCTCGACCGACAGACGCCCGGTCGCCTGTAGGATGGCATAGCTCGCTACCACCACGTCGTGCTCGGCGCTGGCAAGATCGATCTTGCCGGTGATGAGGTCGTTCTGGGCGTTCAACACGTCGAGCGTAGTGCGCTGGCCGACATTGCGCTCCTCGATGACGCCGTTCAAGGCAAGCTGCGCGGCTGCGATCGCCTGCCGGTTGGCCGCGACGCTCTGCTGAGCGGCGGTATAAGCGGTCCATGCCGCGGTCACGGCTTGGCGCACCTGGTCACGGCTGACGTCGACCTTGATCCTAGCCTGGCTGAGCGATTCCTTGGACTGGCGCACCAGTGCTGAAGTGCGGCCACCAGAATAAATGGGGACGGTCAGCGTCGCCCCGATGCTGGCCGAATTGGTTGTGCCTTCCGTTCCCGAGGTGATCACACCGGGCACGGTGTTGCGATAAGCGCTCGAGACGCCGGCGCTTGCGGAAAGCTGGGGCAGCAGCGCGCCTTCGGCCGATTTCACTGAAAACTCCGCCGCGTCAACCAGAAGCTGGGTGGCGAGGATGGCCGGATGCTCGGCTGATGTGATCGCGATTGCCGCATCGAGGCTCGACGGCAGCAATTTTGCCACCGGCGCCGCCGGCCTGAGCTTCCCCGGCTCGTCCCCGACGATCTGACGATAGGTTGCCGCACTTGCCAGCGCCCGCGCGCGGACGGCACTCAACTTCGCCACTGCGTTGGCGCGCTGGGCATCGGCCTGCGCGACGTCGGTGCGCGTGCCTTCCCCAACCTCGAAGCTCGAACGCGCAGCACGCGCCTGTTCGGTCAGGAACTGCAGGTTCTGCTCCGTCAGCACGGCAACTTGCCGATCGCGAATTACGTTCATATAGGCCTGAGCCGCGTTGAAAAGGGTGTCTTGTTCGGCGTTGCGTAAGCTCTCGACCGAAGCGCCGACCTGCGCTTCGGCAGCCGCGACATTGTTCCTGGTCTGAAAACCGTCGAACAGGGTCTGATCGATTTCGACGCCGAAGTTGCCTTGGGTTAGGCGCACGCTCCGGTTCGAGCCGTTAAGGTGGCTGCTGGAATACTCGATGTCCGCGGAGCCGGTGATGGTCGGACGCCAGCCCGACTTGGCGATGGCCACGCCCTCGTCCGTGACGCGTGTGCCGGCGCGGGTCAAATTCAGCGAAGAATTGTTCTGATAGGCCTTAGATAGGGTTCCGAAGATAGTCTCTGCCGACGCCGTTAACGGCGGTAGGATGCTAGCAGAGCAAAAAATAATGGCAAAAATGCTGTTGCGTACAGTCGGCACAAACATATCCCTCATTTTATTTCGTCATGGCAACTGCGCCGCATCGGCGGTCGCGATTAACCAGCCGACACGACGTCTCGGGGCCCTTCATGCTCTATGCTTGCGCATAGAGAGAGCCACCCGAGCGACCCTTTTCATTCCGGTCATTCTGCGTAAAATCGATTGTTTTGATGGAAACCCATCTACATGATGGATATCAACGGAACCAACCGCAAGCTGGAGGCATAGCGGTACAGCGGATCGGCGATCGCAATAAAGTTCACTATCCGGGAGACCGTCATTCGCCTCCGACGGCGGGACTGGTTCGAGAACCAAGGTCGCCAAAATCGCCGAGCGCATTGCCGCCCTGGGCCGATTTTCGCAAGATGCCGCAAATGCCTTCAAGCGGGACGGGACAAAGCACGGCAACGCCGCACGGTTTCATGCGCAACGACGATACGCCGCAGGTCTTGCCGACTGGTGTCGCGGTCTTCCCCCGCTGGAATCGGGCCAATCTTGCCGACAAGGCGCGCAAGGTCGGTATCCCGGTGTGGCGCATCGGAGGCGGCAGCGCTTAGCCTTGGCCTTGCACTAAGTGCCGTCGCCAAGAATCTGCGAGCTTCTGCTGGCGATCAGCCAGATGCGGGACGCTTCGGCGTAAGTTCACGCTTTGCTGCCCTTCGTGAGCCCAATTCACCATCTGGTCGCCTCCGTGCGGGGTGTGTTTCCGCCATCGAAGGACAAAGCCGCTGGTGATGCAGCCTGTAGACGTTTACAGCTATCGCGGTGGAAGGGATCAGAACTCGCCTGACCGGAGGCAGCCAGCCGTGCGACGGCCTGGTTGACCGTTCGCACGCCGAGCTTTGCTTTGGCGTTTTCAGATGGAAGGTCAGGTGCGCTTTGAGACGCCGAGGATCTGGCTGACGTCCCAAGGCGACTTGCCGCGCGCCGTCCATTTCAGGCATTCGAACTCTCGCGGGTTGAGCGTTGCGCCATCCACCACGTGATCGTTGGCGAGCCTGCGCCGCACATGGATATGAAAGTTGATCGCCACCAGCTGCGATGCCTTTTCATAACGTGGCAGTGACCGCAAAGAGGCGGACGCGACTCGTCGGAAGCAAAGGTCAGCGCCTGCAAACCGGCCGCGATGAGGTGCTGTCACATTGATTGAGGGGTAAGGAAATTGAGGTAGCAGCGCGCCCATGACCGTGAGTGCACCGACCTACAAGAACCACCGCTATCCGATCGAAATCGTGGCCCGTGCTGTCTGGCTCTACTTCCGCTTCAATCTGAGCCTGCGCGATGTCGAGGAAATGCTGTTCGATCGCGGGATGGTCGTTTCCTACGAGACCATCCGCCGATGGTGCCGAAAGCACGGCCCTGATTATGCGCGCCGCATACGCCGCAAGTCGCCGACGAAAGATGATGTCTGGCACCTGGATGAAGTCGTGGTGCGCATCAACGGTCAGAAATGCTGGTTGTGGAGAGCGGTTGATCAGGACGGATATGTGCTCGACGAGATTGTCCAGACGCGTCGCAACAGCAAGGCCGCCAAGCGCCTGCTGACGCGACTTCTGAAGAAGCAGGGTCTGCCGCCAAAGCGTACGATCACCGACAAACTGCGCTCCTACGGGGCGGCCCAACGCCAGGTCATGCCGAACGTGGAACACCGCTCGCATAAAGGCTTGAACAACCGGGCGGAGAATTCTCATCTGCCGTTCCGAAAACGGGAACGAACGCGACAGGGTTTCCGGTCGGTCGGCTCATTGCAGCATTTCGTGTCGATCTTCTCCGCCGTCCGAAATCTCTTCGTCCCATCCCAGACCAACCGCTCCGCAGCACAAATTCGAACCCATCGACGCCAGGCAATGGCCGCGTGGGAAGCCGTGAGTGCACGGCCTGCCTGAAAAGCGCGGTGTCGGCCTCACGCGGCCACATTTCAAACAACGTGACAACGCCCTATCGGGTTGAGAGACAGGCGCGGGACGAAAAACCGGACAGCGGTGAAACGCAGGCCGACTGCATTCGCCGCTTTCGCCAGAAACGCAGCGTCCCCATCCTCAATGCTCTCAAGGAATGGCTCGACGAAATCGCCCCGAAGGTCTTGCCCGACAGCAAGCTCGGCGATGCCGTATCCTACACCCTGAACCAGTGGGAGTATCTGACGCGCTACACCGAAGATGGCAGGATGCCGATCGACAATAATCTTCTGGAGCGTGACATCAGAATTTTTGCCACTGGCCGAAAAAGTTGGTTGTTCAGCGACACCGTCGAAGGAGCCAAGGCCAGCGCTGTCATCTGCAGCCTGATGTTGACCTGTCGGGCCTGCGGCGTCGAGCCCTTAGCGTGGTTGCGCCGCGTCCTCACCGAATTGCCTCAGCGCGCCGAAGACGCCGATATCACCGATCTTCTGCCCTTCAACTTCCCCAAAACCGCCGCAGCCTGATCCGACATCATGCGTCCGTCTGAAGGCGATCGGGCATCGCAAGAGACGTCAACGTGCGTGGAAATGAGCGTTTACCCTTGAACCAGACGACAACATGCAGCCCGGCATCGGCGCCCTCAATAGCGATCCTGTGTCCGAACCCGTGTCGGAGGGGCGTTCAGCAGAGTCTCTCGGCACTCACCATTCAGCGGCGCACGCGGCGCACTGACTTCCATAGGCGCCGCCCTCGATAAGAGAGGCCAGTGCTTGCTGCTCGGTCATCCGAGAAAGCCTGTCCAACAGCTGTTTGGCTATCGCGAAGACCTTCAGCAAATCCGGCGGCAACGCGAGATAGCCGATGCGCAACATGGGTAAGAGCGTCTTGAAATCGTACCCAGATAAATGACATTGCTGCCGCGCTCCAGACTATGCAGTGGGGGCACCGGATTGATGTCGTAGCGGTACTCGCTGTCGTAATCGTCCGTCTATCACATAGGCGTCGTTGCGCCGCGCCCAGTCCAGTAGCTGATGCCGGCGCGAGATCGGCATAACGCCGCCCAGCGGGAACTAATGTGAGGCGTGACATAGGCCAGCCGCGCCTCGAAGCTTGCCAGTTGATCCGTCTCAAGACCATCACCATCGAGAGCAATCGGGATCGGCGATGCACCTGTGCTGGCGAAGATTTGACGCGCCGTCCTGTAGCACGGGTTCTCCACGAAGAATCGGTCGGCTGGATCAAGCAGCAGGCGCGCGCAAAAATCCAGTTCGATCTGCTCAAAGGTCGCAGCTCAACGTTCGGGTGCGCCAAAGATAGCCCTGCAATGCCTGGCGCAATCCTTGCGATCCGGGCGGATCACACTCAGTTCGATCGCCAGATTGCGGGATGACGGCAACGAACTGTCGATTTCATCGACACGGCCAAGTATCTGATCGCTGAGCTGGTAGATCTGGCGCCGTCGACGAGGACCTCCTCCGCCTCTCGGTCTCGGTAAGGCAGCGCAGGACTCGGTGCCTTTCGAACGTCGTTGTTGACGTGCACTTTGAGCCCGTCCTGGATCAGATTAGCAGGCGAAAAACGAGCTCGACCAATTGAGCAAATTCGGGTTGGCGCGCGGTCGCGCAGCCGCCGCTTCACCTGGCCTGGCCTTTCCGGCACCACCGCCGATCGTGTTCCCTCAGACCAGCAAGTGCCGACGCTCAGACCCGTGCCCATGAGCTCTCAGATTGCGCGTCGGCGAAGAATAGGCTGTCGCTCGGATCTGCGATTCAGCGTTATTACAGCCCCAGCTTCCTCTTCAGTTCCGTGTTCTCCTTGCGCAGGCGTTCCGCGAGTAGGCTCTTCAGTCGCTTGTTTTCTTCCTCGAGCGCGACCAGGTCCTTCAGATTGTCACCATCCGATGCAGGCGCCGCAGCCTTCTTCCATTGGTAGTAGGTCTGTTCCGAGATGCCGGCCTGCTTTACGGCGTTCTTGTGAGTGGCGCCGCCACTGATAGACTTCTCGATCTGCGCGAGCTTCTGGGCGCGATCCCTTTCAGAGTAGATCTTCCGCCTGGTCGGCACGGCCGCTGCTGGTGCTTCCTCCGTCTGAGACGCCGTATTGGCGCCATTCTTCCGAGCAGGCAGCTTAGGCTCAGCCTTCGCCTTCCGCGACCGTGGGGCTTTCTTCTTTTTAGGCGTCTCCACTTTGGCTGCCGGTTCCGTTGCAGTTTTTACTGATTCAGCGTCCAGGGGATTTGCCATGAGGTGCTCCGCTCGCGGTATGTGCATGTGTTCAGCATCAAGCGCTACGACACTAGAGTCAACAAGGCGACGATTTGGCAACTCCATCTCCTTGAGTTCCCTTGTTGTCTCGGCCATTGCTGCGGAGAGATCGACATCGCTCCAGAGGGAACGACCCCGTTTTTGAGAACTGCGCTTCTGTCTGATCTCCACAGTGAACGGTCGAGTCTGCCGCCTCATAGTTTCTTCCTTGTTAGACACGAATTGCGCAGGAAGTCGCGGCGGACGACGGTTGAACGTCTGGCGCTACCTCTGTCGCCCCGAGCTATATGGATCCGACCGCCCGAGCAAGCCTGCTGACGACACACACCCTGAACAGACCGGTCCCTATGAGCAGGCAGGCTACTCCATCTCGGGTCGTGTCCCATCAGGTTCTCTAATCGCCTTTGTCAACGGGCTCCTTTCTCCTCGTTGATGCAGCGCGTGCCGGGCTCAGGGTTCTCTCCGGGGTCGATCGCAAGGATCGCCGCTTGTTTGCGTTGGAACGGGTGGGTCGAAGTGGTGTTCGCGGTTCCGTTGGACCGCATGCGTGGGAGCGACCTCATCCGTGCAGCGTCCCGGCAAGGACGCATCTCGGGAATTGGAGTTGTTAGGGAATCGAAAGCTCCTCCTCAGGCTGCAGCAGCAGAGTGGAGGAACGGCTCGTTCGTCTTCCACATGGCGTGGAGGATAACGGCGAGCTTGCACGCCACCGCGATCTTCGCCTTCTTGAAGCCTGCGCCCTTGGCGGCGAGTCTTGATAGACCGGAATGCCGAGCTACCGGAGCATATCAAAGCCATTGCCCGCTCCGACCGAATATGTGCGGCGATGTGACGATCCAATTCTTGCGCGTCCGAGTTCTTCGCGCTCACACTCGCGCAGGCGCCAACGATCATCAAGGATGTCGCCACGTGACTGCGATCTGGCGCGATGTTGCCAAGGCGGTGGCCGCCCGATCGGTAGATGAACCCGAGGCGAGCGCGCCTTGATGCGTGATGATCTCAAGAGGGCATTGGCGCTGTAGGCCTCCTCCGCTGTTTCGGACCATCAGGGGCCAATCCCGGCTCGGCTGCTGCTAACGTTGATATCAAAATCTTGATGATGGGCACCGACACTGACCGTTCAGGAGGGTGGCCATCCCTCGTCTGAGTCGCTCACCATTCCATCATCTTGAATAAGGTGTCGCTATCCGATGCTGGCCTCCGCCCGCCAGCATTTACACCCTCGTGAATTCCAATTTGATTCTGCTCAACCGCAGCATGCCCTAAATCGTCACCTGCGACCCGATCTCGACGACACGTCCGGTCGGGATCTGAAAATACTCCGTTGCGTCGGCCGCCGTGCGCGCCAGCCCGATGAACAGCTTGTCCTGCCAAACCGGCATGCCGGAATTGGGCGAAGCCTTGAGCGAGCGCCGCGACAGGAAGAACGATGTCGTCATGATGTCGAACTTCCAGCCCTGCTTGCGGCAGATCGCCAGCGCGCGCGGGATGTTGGGCTGCTCCATGTAGCCGAACGTCAACGTCACTCGCATGAACAGCTCGTTGACCGTTTCCATCTTGACGCGCTCGCTGTCGGGCACGACAGGCTGAGGTGCCGTCACCACCGAAAGGATGACGTTCTGCTCATGCAGCGCCTTGTAGTGCTTCAGGCTGTGCATCAGCGCGGTCGGTGCACTGAGCGGGTCGCTGGTCAGGAACACGGCGGTGCCGGACACCAGCTGCGGCTTCTTCTTCAAGAGATTGCCGGCAAGGAAATCGAGCGGGATCTCGTTGCGACGGGTCTTGTCAAACAGATAGCGGCTGCCCCTCAACCACGTCCACATAGCCAGCACAATGGTGAAGGCCGCGGCCAGCGAAGCCCAGCCGCCCTCGAACACCTTGACGATGTTGGAGGCAAAGAAGCCGACATCGATGAAGCCGAACAGCGCCGTCAGCGAGACTGCCAGCCACAGCTGCCATTTCCAGATGCGCGTCATGACGACATAGAGCAGCACCGTCGTCACCAGCATGTTGCCGGTCACCGAAATACCATAGGCCGACGCCAGCTTGCTGGACTCACCAAAACCGACGACCAGCATCATCACCACCAGCGCCAGCAAGAGGTTGACGCGCGGCATGTAGATCTGGCCGGACTGCCTTTCCGATGTGTGCAGGATTTCCAGGCGCGGCAGCATGTTGAGCTGCACCGCCTGCCTGGTCAGCGAAAAGGCGCCAGAGATGACCGCCTGGCTGGCGATCACCGTCGCGGCCGTTGCCAGCACGACCATCGGGATCAGCGTCCAGCCCTCGTTCATCTCGAAGAACGGATGGCCGACCACGCCGTTCTTTGCCAGCACGAAGGCGCCTTGCCCGGCATAATTGAGCAGCAGGCAGGGAAACACGATCGCCAGCCAGGCGAGCACGATCGGCTTGCGGCCGAAATGGCCTAGATCGGCATAGAGCGCTTCGGCGCCGGTGACCGCGAGGAAGATGGCGCCGATGGTAACGAAGGCGACGTCGGGCGAATTAATCAGAAAGGCGACGATGTAGTGTGGGCTCACCGCCCACAGGATTTCAGGATCGGCGATGATGTGGTTGAGACCGGAAAGGCCAATGGCCAGGAACCATACTGCGGTCACCGGGCCGGACACCAACCCCACCCCGCCCGTGCCAAAGCGCTGCACCGCAAACACCATGGCAAGGATGACCAGCGTCAGCGGCACGACATAAGGCTGGAAGGTCGGCGTGACGACATTCATGCCCTCGACCGCCGACAGCACCGAAATCGCCGGCGTGATGACGGCGTCACCGAAAAACAGCGATGCCCCGACGATGCCGATGCCGAGCATCAGCGCCGAGCGCTTCGGAAAACTGCCCTGCGCCAGCGCCATCAGCGACAGCACGCCGCCCTCGCCGCGGTTGTCGGCGCGCAGCACGAACATGATATATTTGATGGTGACGATAATCGTCAGCGACCAGATGATCAGCGACAGAACGCCGAGAATATCGCCGCGCTGGGCGACATTGCCGCCCGACGACGCCACCAGCGCCTCGCGAAAGGCGTAGATCGGGCTGGTACCGATATCCCCATAGACGACACCGAGCGCGCCCAGCATCAGAACCTTGGTGCTGTGCTGCTCGACTTCCGAATGGCTCGATTGTTCGACGGGTTCTGCCTCACTACCAGTATTGGTAAGGGCCATGGACGACACTCCGATAAGCGCGCGGTCCTCTACGCTTGCTGCACTGCAATATCAAGTGCCGTCGCGTAATGACTCCGTTCTGGCATTGCCAGTCTTCCGCTTGGCAGACTCATCAACCTCGAAGAGAGCGTGAGATCATTGTGAGACCATACTAAAGCTGCGGCTAGGACGCGCTCGCCATGCTGTCCTGGCGGGCACGTTGTCGTCAGGTTCTCGACAGCTTCCCTATGTCAGATCCAAGCCCAGCTTCAAACGGGCTTGTATTGCTGAAAGTGAGAACGGATGGATTTCACCTCGACCAAGCGGGTGCGCGGACAATCGAACAGGACCGGCCTGCAAGAGAGCTCACGTGCGGCTCCGTCCGCAGGTGCGGCGGCATTTGAGCGGCAACTGAGCGCGATCGCCAATTCAGATGGAGGTGGTGGAGCAATGCCGGCCGGCTCGGCGCCGCCGCCGGCTCAGTCAACGGGGCTTGGCAGCAACCAGTCTCCTTATCCCCAGGATGCTCCGCTTATTTTGGGGCTCAGGGAAGCCCTCATCAAGAGCAAAGCCTCCGGGTGCACCGTCAATGTCTATGTACGTTCTCTTCTCAGCTTTGGCCGCTGGCTCTTCGCAAACAACAAAGATTCCATTAAGGATCGGCTCGACAAGCAGTCGCTGACCGAGGATGCGCGCGAGTTCATCGGAAAGGGCGATCCCGCGAGACTCCTTACGGCAATAGGTCATCTCCGGACCTCGCAGTCGACGGGGGGCGTCGTGCCGATCCCAGGCCGCGTTGAGTTGACTCCGTATCTTCAGGACGCGGCTCTCATCGAAGAGTATAGAAACCAAACCCCGACACATAGCGGCAGGAGGCATGCAACTGCTCTCAGGAGCTTCAGTGACTACCTGCGTCAAAACAACAAGAAGGGCATTGCTGGTCGGCTTTTCGGCGGGGCCTTGGATGGAGATGTCAAGGACTATAAGGAGGACGCCGGTGATCAGACCATCAGTTCCGCACTGGCTCATCTTCGAAAATCGGACGCCGGCGTTAAAGCGATGAATCTCGAGCGCCATATTCCCCTCGTTCCTGATCCCGAGGACGCGGCACTGATGGACCCGAGGCGGATCGGCGAGGCGATTGCGCAGCACAGCGCGTCGCAGGAAGCTGGCAGTTGGCTTGCTGCGGCAGCCCACGATCAGGATGTGCCTTTGGAGCTGATGGACGAACAGGGCCCGTCGTCCTCAGCGCTGCGGCCGGCTCAGTCAACTCGGCTTCGGAACCAGCCTCTTTATCCTCAGGATGCTCCGCTTGTTTTTGGGCTTAAGGACGCCCTACTCAAGGGCAACGCCTCCAAGCACACCGCCAAGAATACTGTACGTTCTCTTCTCAGCTTTGGCCGCTGGGTCTTCGCAAACAACAAAGATCCCATTGAGGATCGGCTCGACCACGGGTCGCTGACCGATGATGCGCGCGAGTTCATCGGAAAGGGCGATCCCGCGAGACTCCTTACGGGGATAGGTCATCTCCGGACCGCGCAGTCGACGGGCGGAATCGTGCCGATCCCAGGTCGCGTTGAGTTGACTCCGTATCCGGAGGACGCGGCTCTCATCAAAGAGTACAGGGATAAAGCACCGACGCAGATCGGCAAAGGTGATGCAAACGCTCTTAGGAGCTTCAGTGACTACCTGCGTCAAAACAACAAGAAGGGCATTGCTGGTCGGCTTTCCGGCAAGGCGTTGGATGGAGATGTCGAGGCCTATAAGGAGGACGCCGATGGTAATCGGAGCATCGGTTCCGCACTGACTCATCTCCGAGAATCGCACGCCGGCGCTAAAGCGATGGAGCTCGAGCGCCATATTCCCCCCGTTCCTGATCCCGAGGACGCGGCACTGATGGAGCCGAGGCGGGGCGACGAGGCGATTGCGCTGCACAGCGCGTCGCAGGAAGCTGGCAGTTGGCCAAAGGAGCTTCCTGCGGCAGACCACGATCAGGATGTGCGTTTGGAGCTGATGGACGAACCCGGCCCGTCGTCTTCGGCGCCGCAGCAGACTCAGTCAGCTCGGCTTCGAAGGAACCAGCCTCTTTATCCCCAGGATGCTCCGCTTATTTCGGGCCTCAGGGAAGCCCTCATCAAGGGCAACGCCTCCGAGCACACCGCCAACGACTATGTAGGTTCTCTTCTCAGCTTTGGCCGCTGGCTCTTCGCAAACAACAAAGATCCCATTAAGGATCGGCTCGACCACGGGTCGCTGACCGAGGATGCGCGCGAGTTCATCGGAAAGCGTAATCCCAAGACACTCCTTCCGGCAATAAATCATCTCCGGACCTCGCAGTCGACGGGCGGAATCGCGACGATCGCAGGCCGCGCTGAGTTGACTCCGCATCCGGAGGACGCGGCTCTCATCGCCGCTCTCATCAAAGAGTACAGAGACAAAGCAGCGATACAGACCGGCAAAAGGAATGCAACTGCTCTCAGGAGCTTCAGTGACTACCTGCGTCAAAACAATAAGAAGAGCATTGCTGGTCGGCTTTCCGGCAAGGCGTTGAATGGAGATGTCAAGAGCTATAGGAAGGACGCCGGTGGTGATCCAAGGATCGGTTCCGCACTGAATTATCTGCGACAATCGGACACCGGCGCTAAAGCGATTGAGCGCGAGCGCCACATTCCTCTCGTTCCTGATCCCGAGAACGCGGGATTGATCGAGCCGACGCGGGTCGGCGACGCCGCTGCGCAGCGCAGCGCGTCGCAGGAAGCTGGCGCTTGGCCAAAGGAGCTTGCTGCGGCAGCCCACGATCAGGATGTGCGTTTGGAGCTGATGGACGAACCCGGGCTGTCGTCTTCGGCACCGCAGCCGGCTCAGTCAGCTCGGCCTCGCAGGAAGCAGCAGCCTCGGCCGCAGCCGCCTCTCTATCCCCAGGATGCTTCTCTTATTTTGGGCCTTGAGCAGGCTCTCATCAATGGTGGTGTCGCCGAACTCACCGTCAAGAACAATGTTAGTATTCTTCGCCGGTTTGGTGGCTGGCTCTTCGCAAATCACAAACCGAGCCTTGTTGCTCGGCTCGACAGCAAGTCGCTGAGCGATGGCGGTGAGGTGCTCGAGTTCATCAGAAAGGGTGATCCCAGGAAACTCGTTGCGGCAATAGGTCATCTCCGGACCTTGCGGTCGACGGGCGTCGTGCCGATCGCAGGCCGCGCTAAGCTGAATCCTCCCCCCCCCCAGAACGTGACGCTCATCAACTCCGAAAACGCGGCACCGATGGAGCGGAGGCGGGTCGGCGACGCCGCTGCGCAGCACAGCGCGTCGCACCGGGCTGGCAGTTTGGCAAAAGAGCTTCCTGCGAAAGCGCACGATCAGGATATGCGTTTGGGGCTGATGGACGCACCTGGCCCGTCGTCATTTCTAGAGCCCGCCGCGCGCCATGACCAGGCACCGAAACCCGGAGAGTCCAATCACCAGCGGTCCCGGAACGAGCTGATGGGTGCACCTGCCTCGAGCAACCTCCTGCCAAGCGAGGAGGCCTTCATCGACGATGAGCATGACACAGCTGGGTTGAGGCCAGCGAAGAGGCAGAGGACCCTGGACGTTCCGCAAGGCCTTGCTGCAGAGCCGCAGCTGAACGGGATCGCTAAGTCAGGCGGTCGCCTGCTGACGCCGGGCCCCACCCATCAACTGGGTGCATCGCCATGGGAGGCACGGCCGATGATGCAGGGGAGCGGGTACGAAGACGCCGCGGCGCCGCATGCGGTCGCGACGGCCGTCGGGGACGCCGCTGCGCAGCAGGGACCTGCTACTTGGCCATTGGTCCGCCCGGAAGGTTACGATCAGGATCTGATGGTTGAAGACGGCCCACCATGGTCCGAGGTTCCCCCTGAGCTGGCGCAGGACATAATCCAAGCTGGACGGCAGGAACCTGCCAGGTCCACGTCAACCTGGTCGCTGCAGATGCCGCTCAACATTGATTGGAGTATGTGGCCAGCGTCGGAAGCAGCGCCAGTGCACTATGTCAGGGCTCGCTCAGACGCCTACGGCGATTTTGAGGCAGCGGTTAATCCCAATCCGCCCGGGCCAGTACCGGGTCATCACCAGGGCGCTCGACAGCCCGGCTCGCCGCTGGCGCTTTCTCCGCTGCCGGCCTCCTCGGACGACGAAGCTATGGCGTGGTTGAGCGAGGAGTTGGAGCGGCGGCAGATGCTCCGCGAGACGGAGTGGCAGCCCATGATGCAAGGGACAGGGTCCGCCGCCGTCTTCAGGCCGGGAGGGCCCGATGACGTTCAGCTCATCCGTCGCGGGCAACTTTTGCCGATGAGTGAAGCTGCGCCAGCGGCAGCGCCACCGGCAAGAACTACCCAACCCGCCTCGCCAGCAACCGCTAGGCTGCCAGAAACCTACCGCGGTCTTCCAGTGGTTGATCTGACGAGGCCAACCACCACCTCCTCCGATGCCCAGATCGGGGCGTCGCATCCGACAGCCTCTTCCAATGTCCCCGTGGGGTCGGTGCTTGGCGCCGACGAGTGGCTGAGCACCGACCATATCCAGAGGGATTACGATTTGCTGGAGGAGCGGCTGCGGGGGATCGATCCGAGGCTCGCCGGCCAGACGCAGTTGGTGGATCCCCTCATAGCCAATGGTCCCCTGCGCTTGCGCGGTTTCAGCGAAATCGATAGGGAATACGCATTGCACCGCATTGTCTATGATCAGGATGGCAACGACACAGCCGATTTCCTGTTCCTGCCCGTGAACAATGCCACTGAGCATAGCCTCGGCACCCATTGGTCGCTGCTGCTGGTTGATCGCAGCAACCGGGAAAGGCCGGTCGCCTATCACTACGACTCCCTCCAGCGAGAGGGATACAACGACGCGCCTGCAAGACAGCTCGCAGGGCTGCTGAACGCCACCTTGGCGCCAGCCCGCATGGCCAGACAGCCGAACCGTTATGATTGCGGCGTCTTTGTGGTGGACGGCACGCGGGCGCTGGTTCAACGACTGGTGGACGGGCAGCGGCCGGACCACGAGCCGCTGCACCTCGACAACCTCGTCGCCGATCGGCAGGCGCTGCAAGACCGGCTGAGCTTGCCGCCGGAGCTCCGGCCGCTGTTGGCATTCGAGCCAGCGGAAATCTGGCGACTGTTGGATGATGAGCCTGCCTCCCCTTCGCCGCCAATTAGTTCGACCTCACATGCGCGAACGGACGGTGTTCATCAGCCGACCCAGGCGTCGTGGCTCCCTGAACGCAAAAGATAACTATTAACCGCGACCATGCGCGTCCTGGTTCGCATGCTCGGCTTTGATTGGCCTCCCCAGCTTTTTCTGTCCGTAATGTGATCGGGAGGCCGGGGCGCTGCGGTGCTCAGCGGATGTGACGCGCGAGATCTGCGATCCTAACCATCAGCATTTCCATCGGTCCTCGCTGGAAGACGCGCCGCCAAAGCACCGCGAAAGTGCTGATAACCACGACGAAGCCAAAGAGTATGGACAGGCTCCCGTCTCTGCCAACCAGATTTTTAAAATAGGCTATTCCCACAATGTGCAGCACATAGGCCGTCAAAGGCATCGAGCCGACCGCGATTATTGGCCAGACCAGCTTTCGCAGATGCGGGAGCGCATCCATAGCGAGCCAACAAGCCGCAATGACAATCATTGCGCAACCGGTGTTGCCCAGGATCGAGAACGTCGTCTCGCTGTGAGGTGCGGCAACCCATAGCCAACTCGCTGTGTAGGGAGCGTCCGCGTTCATCCACCAGAGGACGGGAGTCTGGCCAAGTTCCCGCAAATCGGCCAATTCGGCGCTTACGCTAGGCAGCAAACGCAGCGCGAGCCAGGATCCCCCATAGCCCAACACGGCCAGCGCGACCCCCGCTAGACCAAGGCGCCAATGCATTGCTTGCGTATTAAGGCTAAGGCGCGCGATGGCCATGCCTGCGATCACAAAAGGAACCCAGGTTAAAGCGGGATAATCGCCGCTGACCATGAGCTTGAACACCGGGTCGAAGGACGCGCCCTTGGGGCCAGACATTGACAAAAGATGGAACCACACTTGCGGGAGAACTAATGCGGTCCCAGCAGCGAGCAAGCCGAGTTGCTGTGCGCTGAGCCGATGGAGCGGCAGGACCAACAAGAAGCAGATTCCGTAGTATTCCAGGATGACCTCGACGTTCGTATCGAGGCAGGTCAGGATTGAGCCAAGCGCGAGTAAAACAAGGGCACGAATTGCGACTCTGTCAATGGCCTGTCTGCCGGCTTCCCCCGACTTCGGCTCCTTGCGACCGGTAATCAGGATGATCGAAAAACCGGCCAATACGGCAAACAGGGCGGACGACCGCCCCTGGGTTAGTTCCATCAGATTCCTGACCAGTCCTTCGTCGGGAATGGGACCCCCGACATGGACGACAAACATGCCTATGACAGCCAGGCCGCGAGCAAGGTCGATGCCGTCCAGCCGATCTACGGCCGCCCCATCCCTCACGTCCGCAATCGCCGCGTTCATCGCCATGGTAGATTCCTTATGTTGGTTGTGTTGATCATGTTGGTCGTGTTGATCGCGGAGCCGCGTTTATGCTTGCTGTTCAGCTCTTTAGCATGCGGCAAAACAACACATCGGCTCACCAAGCCTGTGGCGCGGACCTGACAAACCCGACAAACGGTGTCGCGGAGCCGTCATTTTTGTAGGGATGGCGGACCCGAGAGATCCACTGAACCGGCGGCGAGAGGCTCAGCGACGGCGGATGATCCGATCAGCACGCCGCGGCACCGCCGGTGACGATCGCCCCGGGTGTCAAGGCCAGGGCGTGAACCTGCGATAATCTGTGGTGGTGCGCCTGCGACCAGAACTTTAGTGTGCTCGGGCAGGTTGGCAGCAATATAGTGGACGACATGGGTCTTGCCGGTGCCAGGATGTCCGTGGAGAAGAATACCCTTGCGCCCCGATTGGCCGAGGCGCTTCAACTCCTCCCGGCATTTAACAAAATCGAAGATGTGCGTATCGAGCTGGGCCATAGTCGCCTTGGAAAGCACTACGTCGTTCCGGCTTACAGCAGGAAGCTTGTGCACCCGCATTGTTTCCTGCGTGCCCCCGAATTCAGTGGACTCGAAGGAGACAGCCTTGTTGCGGTAATAGCTCTTGCCCTGCGCCTGGATTGTGCGCAGAAAGCGCTTGGCGAAGGCATGGCCCAGCTCATTAGGCAGATGACCTATTTCGACCTGGACCATTGGCCCATAGCGGGTAAGGAACTTCGACAGCATGACTGCTGCAGGCATGTCGTCGTCGATCGCTATCAGCCAAATACCGTTGTTAATCGAAGGATATGGCTCATCTTCGCCAATGTCGATGCCCTGACGCTGGACGGGCGCCAGTTGCACGACGTGTTTTCCCTCGGAAGTGGTCAAGTCTGACAGCTTCATCGGCAAAAACTCGACCATTTGGTGGAAGCCAAGAGCTCAGGGGACCGAGGTGCGATTAGGTCCTCAATAAGGGATTGAAGATCCGGCAGGAGATGTGCGTTAAACTCCCACCGGGAGCTCACGAGAGCTGTCAAATCATCGGTGTTGAAATGGCGACGAAGTTTCTGCCACACAAAGCGTTCGGGTTCAGGCATGACGATGTTCCTTTGAATGTAAAGTTGAGTGGAAGGCCTGGGTCTGTAGATACCTCATATGGTGTCTAAGACAAGAGGAGCAGGGTATATTTAATAATATATCTGTTTATTTTATATCAAAGGCGTTATGCCATTGATATTTAGCTAGCAAGAATTGGAAAGATATACAAAAATATATTTGAAAATATATTCTGGTTTATTTTTCAACTGGTGGAGTTGATGTCGCACTGCACTTAAATGTAAGATTGCGCCGACTTATCGCGACCACTGTACCTAAGCATGAGATTCAATGCCCCTGAGTCTCAATGAGACCGGTAATTTCTCTGGGCTCGAATACAGGTTGTTAGGCCCGCGTAGTCCATGAGCGCCGCTTTGTTCGGAGGGAAAGCGATGGCGGTGGAATGGACGATCACGATCGAGGGCAGGAACGAGTTCGGAGACGTTTGCCGGAAGGCGGTCCGCATCGACAAGAGCTGGGAACGTCTGTTTGACGGCGACCTCGGCCTGTCGATCGAGGACAGCAAGACCATCATGGCGGCGCTGCAGAGCGCGGTCGTGAACCATGAGGCGGAGACGTATTCCCTCTTTCGTCGGGTCTGCCCGGATTGCCACAGGTTTCGGCCGGTCAACGACTACACGACGCGACGGATCCGGACTGTCTTTGGCATCGTGGAGGTGCGCAATCCTCGTTGGATGCTGTGTCGGGATTGTTACCCAGGCATGGTCGATGCCTTTGCGCCGCTGCGGGAGATCTGCCCGGATCGAGCGACATCCGAGCTGATGGAACTGACGGCGCGGCTGGGGAGCATGATGCCGTACCGGCAGGCTGCGAGAGTGCTTGCCGAATTCCTGCCCGTTGAGCCGACCGAGACGCATGCCACCGTGCGCAAGCGAACCATCAGGATTGGCGAACGGCTCGACGATCAGGTTGCTGAGGAAGAATTGCACGCAAGGGCGCAAACGGACGAACGACGCCAGCTTGAAATGCAGCTTCCCGGCGATCACCGCAAAGAGTTCGTCATCAGCATCGATACTGCGCATGTTCGCAGCGCCGATTCCAATTCAGCGCGCAACTTCGAGCTCGTTGTCGCCCGATGCGGCCGCGGCGGACGAGGCGAAGGTGGCGGTCGCTATTTCGTGACCAGCAGCACCGACCAACGGGCAATCCGGGATCGCGCTCTTCATGCTCTTTGGGAAGTGGGCTACCGCGGCTTTGGCGATGTGACGGTGATTTCGGACGGCGCCGAAATCCTGAAGCGGCTACCCGCGCAATGCCGAAGCCGACGGCCCACATCATCGACTGGTTCCACATCGCCATGAAGGTCCAGCCGATGCAGCAGATCGCCGATCATATGGCTCGATCCCGATCGGGTCTCTCTGAAGCGCTTCCCGCAATCGACCGTGACATCAGAGCGGTGAAGTGGCGCCTGTGGCATGGGCGGGTCGATCGCGCGATCACCGATCTGGAGCAACTCTTGGAGAGGGTGAAGGCTTCGCAAGGAGACAGCGAGTTCTCCATCGCCCGACTTCAAAGCCTCGGCTTGCAGCTCCTGACCTATATCCGTTCGAACCGCGGCGCGATCGTCAACTATGGCAAGCGCTACCAAGCCGGCCTTCGCGTCGCAACGACTCTGGCTGAATCGGCGGTGAATTCACTTGTCGGCAAGCGGATGGTCAAGAAACAGCAGATGCGGTGGTCGCTCCACGGGGCTCACATGCTCATGCAGGTCAGGACGGCAGATCTCAACGGCGAGCTTCGCAATCGATTGCGGGCACCGTTCCGACAGCCAGAGCCGAACGTGCCACCACTATTCAAGCCCAAACCGCCTCTCCTGCGCGCCGCCTAACCCCAGAGAAGTTACCGGTCTCAAATGAGCTGGAGTGGCATCGCCGCTCTCCTCGGTTCTTGCTCTCTCAGTTGAACTTGATGCTCGTCTGCACGAACACGCCGTAGCGCTCTGTCTCCCAATTGGTGACCTGCGGGTGCTGTCACATTGATTGTAAGCGCGAATTTCCCCGCACCTTTTGCTGTTGAGTGCTCTGATGCATGAGGTGTCCACCCAAATAGGTGGACACCTTGTGATGGAAGAAGATGATCAGAAATTGCAGGTAAGGCTTGTTGGTCGGAACGGGCGACGCCGATACGACCCTGCATCGAAGGACCGTCTTGTCTCGGCCTGCCTTGAGCCTGGCGTGTCGGTATCGAGGCTTGCGCTCGAACATGGGGTCAATGCGAACCTTCTTCGGAAGTGGATAAAGAAGCGCACTGAGACCCAGTCCCTCCCGCCGTCCTCATCACCGGCGTTCATCCCGGTTCAGATTGAAAGCACTTCCGATCGGGTCTTGCTGCGACAGAGCAGCATGGCTGCGGTGGATTTGCCGGCGACCTGTGATGAAGTGCATGGGTCGGAAGCCAAAAGGGCTGCGCTTTTTTCCTCTCCAGCCAAGGTGAGCGCGTCACTGCCGAACGGCGTGAAGTTGACGCTGGAATGCGGTGATGTGGATGCATTGACGGCGACCATCGGAGCACTGGGTCATGTTCAGACTGGGCGCTGACCTGAAAGTCTACCTGCACCGCGAGCCGATCGACTTCCGGGCCGGCATCAACAGCCTTGCGGTTCTGGTCCAAGAGACGATGGCGCTCGATCCGTTTGCTCCAGCGGTTTTTGCCTTCTGCAATCGCCGTCGCGACCGGATGAAGCTCTTGTTCTTTGACCGGTCCGGCTTCGTGCTGGTCCTGAAGCGGCTGACCGAGGACAAGTTCCGGTGGCCGCGCCGGGAGGCAGCGGTGGTCACGCTTACGACCGAGCAATTGCACTGGATCCTCGACGGCATCGATATCGATGCGATGGTCCGCCATCCGGTGCGGCAATATCAGGTTGCCGGTTGAGGGCTCTCGAATTGAGCGATTGACGCGCCGGCATGCTTTCGATTCAAGAATCTGATGAATCGACCCGGCGAACCGACTGTTGAAGAGTTGATGGCGCGTATTGCTGCGCTTCGGGCGGAGAACCGTCAACTCACCGAACGCGTCGTCAAACTCGAGGAAGAGCTGGCGCTTGCACGACTGCATCGTTTTGCGCCGCGCAGTGAAAAACACATTGACCGCCTCTTCAATGAAGCCGAACAGGCCGCGGATGAGGACGCCGCCGACAACGAAGATGGCGATGTCGTTGTCCTGCCGGACACGGGCTTGCCGGCGAGCGAAGGGGCGACGGGAAAGAAGCGCGGCCGCAAGGCCTTGCCGGAAAACCTGCCGCGCGAGCGTGTCGAGTATGACCTTCCCGACGCCCAGAAGGCTTGTCCTTGCTGCCGTCACCAGATGCATCGCATGGGCGAGACCGTTACCGAGCAACTTCATATCGAGGTGAAGGCGAAGGTCCTGCAGAATGTGCGGTTCAAATATGCTTGCCGTCATTGCGACCGCACCGGGATCAGCACGCCGGTCGTGACCGCGCCGATGCCCACGCAACCTTTGCCGGGCAGCATCGCTACGGCCTCGACGCTGGCCTTCGCGCTCGTTCATAAGTATGTCGACGGCACACCGCTCTACCGCCTGGCGCAGGCATTCGAGCGCGCCGGCGTTCCTGTCAGCCGAGGCGCTCTGGGCCACTGGGTGATCGGCTCGAGCGAAAAGCATCTCTCCCGCATCTATGACGCGCTGAAGCTGCGGCTCAGATCGCAGCCCCTCATCCATGGTGACGAGACCACGGTCCAGGTGCTGAAGGAAATGGACAGAGAGGCCGCCAGCACCTCGTACATGTGGGCATACCGGAGCGGCCAGGACAGTGACGAGCCGATCGTGCTGCTCGAATATCAGCCGGGCCGCGGCCAGATACACCCGCAGGCCTTCCTCGGCGATTACCGCGGCATCGTGATGAGCGACGGCTATTCCGCCTGGCGCACGCTGGAAGGGGCAACGCATCTTGGATGCATGGCCCATTCCAGGCGGCGCTTCGTCGATGCCCTAAAGGCGAGGAAGAAAGGCGGCGGGCCGCCGGAACAGGCACTCCGGTTCTTCGAACAGCTCTACCGAGTTGAAAGGCAGGCGCGGAACGAAATCCCCGATGACGGCGAAACGCGAGATCACTGCATTCGCCGCTTCCGCCAGCAACATAGTGTCCCCATCCTCCATGCTCTCAAGGCATGGCTCGACGACATCGCCCCAAAGTCTTGCCGGACAGCAAGCTCGGCGACGCCGTCTCCTACACCCTGAACCAATGGGGATATCTGACGCGTTACACCGAGGACGGCAGCATGCCGATCGACAACAATCTTCTGGAGCGCGACATCAGGATTTTTGCAACTGGCAGGAAGAGTTGGTTGTTCAGCGATACTGTCGACGGAGCCAAGGCCAGCGCCATCGTCTACAGCCTGATGTTAACCTGCCGCGCCTGTGGCGTCGAGCCGTTAGCGTGGTTGCGCCACGTCCTCACTGAACTGCCTCAGCGCCCCGAGAACGTGGCTATCGACGATCTCCTGCCCTTCAACTTCCTCAAAGCCGCCGCAGCCTGACCCGACGCGTCCGTCTGAAAGCGATCAGTTGTTGCAAGGGCCGTCAATGTGCGGGGAAATGAGCGCTTACCATTGATTGAGGGGTAAGGAAATTGAGGTAGCAGCGCGCCCATGACCGTGAGTGCACCGACCTACAAGAACCACCGCTATCCGATCGAAATCGTGGCCCGTGCTGTCTGGCTCTACTTCCGCTTCAATCTGAGCCTGCGCGATGTCGAGGAAATGCTGTTCGATCGCGGGATCGTCGTTTCCTACGAGACCATCCGCCGATGGTGCCGAAAGCACGGCCCTGATTATGCGCGCCGCATACGCCGCAAGTCGCCGACGAAAGATGATGTCTGGCACCTGGATGAAGTCGTGGTCCGCATCAACGGTCAGAAATGCTGGTTGTGGAGAGCGGTTGATCAGGACGGATATGTGCTCGACGAGATTGTCCAGACGCGTCGCAACACCAAGGCCGCCAGGCGCCTGCTGACGCGACTTCTGAAGAAGCAGGGTCTGCCGCCAAAGCGTACGATCACCGACAAACTGCGCTCCTACGGGGCGGCCCAACGCCAGGTCATGCCGAACGTGGAACACCGCTCGCATAAAGGCTTGAACAACCGGGCGGAGAATTCTCATCTGCCGTTCCGAAAACGGGAACGAACGCGACAGGGTTTCCGGTCGGTCGGCTCATTGCAGCATTTCGTGTCGATCTTCTCCGCCGTCCGAAATCTCTTCGTCCCATCCCAGACCAACCGCTCCGCAGCACAAATTCGAACCCATCGACGCCAGGCAATGGCCGCGTGGCAGGCCGTGAGTGCACGGCCTGCCTGAAAAGCGCGGTGTCGGCCTCACGCGGCCACATTTCAAACAACGTGACAACGCCACAAGAATCTCTGGTCGCTGTTTTCACGCATCCCAAGGGAGCCGCCACCCTCTCTCTTGGACGCGAAGCCCGCCGCTTGCTCCTCGGACAGTTGCACACGCGGCGGGCTTTTCTTCTTAGCCTGCACAGCATTCATGGGACATGGTGAGGATACCTGTTAAGCCGAACTCCGGTTAATTGGACATTCTGCGCGTTCAGATAGACGCGGCAACGTGAACTTTCCATCCTGCACGCATCCCGACTCGCCGCCTCAGTCACCGATACGGTTCATGATCCACTCGTGATAAGACGACACGCGCGTATACACACCGTATGTCTTTCCGCATTTGTGCCCATGCGATACAATTCCAACCAAGATGGCGTTCTTGCCATGGCCTTTGGTCAGAGGACCTCCACTGTCCCCTTGGCAAGCATCGGTCCAGCCGCTTTCGGTTCCGGCGCACATGTTCCCAGGAAAGATCCTTATCCTTTTATATTTGCGGCTGCACGTTTTGTTGTCGACGTACGGGACCTTGCCCTCTAGGAGCTCGTCTGATGGCTCTCCCTTATATCCTGTAGCTCCCTTACCCGTCACGGTAAGGTCCTCGCCAATACGAATGTGCGTCCTGGGGGTAGCAAGGCGAATGGCCACTGCGGGTCGCGTACTGTGCACCCGCACGAGCGCCACATCATGCTCCAATGTCTTGTCGTTATATTTTTCGTGAGGAATAAGCTGCTTTACATCTAACGAATGGCCACCCCTAACAAAGGCTTGGACCTGGTCGACTGTTGCACCCTCTAAACAGTGCGCCGCTGTGAGGATCCATCGCTTTCCGATCACCGTTCCACCGCACACCTGCCCGTCAATAATGAGTTCGACGTGCCAAGGATGCGCTTCGAACGTGGTCGGCCTGCCGAGCGTGACTTTCTGTTTCCCTCCAAAAGAACTCGTGGGCTCCGGCGTTGAATCAGGCCCGCCTTGTACAGAAGTTTGAGCATGGGCGTGTTGTCCACCAAAAAGGGCAGCGAGCGCGCAGAGGGCATGACGACGGGTGAGGTGTTGCATCGGTTTCCTCGTACTATTTTGCATTGCATATGTACGGCCGTGTGCCGTTGGCGCGCCACTCCTGCCTGCCCACGCATTAGGTGGCAACCCCTCATCTCGGATGTGATTCGGAATGCCGCAGGCAACATGCTTTGTCCTCGATAGGACGCTCTGGTTGCCGTGGGCAGAGGACTTCTTCGGAAAGCGCGACGACGGCACGGGGCCCGTTATAGGCAGGCTCGGCGTTGTCACGTTGTCTGAAATGTGGCCGCGTGAGGCCGATACCGCGCTTTTCAGGCAGGCCGTGCACTCACGGCTTCCCACGCGGCCATGGTTTGGCGTCGATGGGTTCGAATTTGTGCTGCGGAGCGGTTGGTCTGGGATGGGACGAAGAGATTTCGGACGGCGGAGAAGATCGACACGAAATGCTGCAATGAGCCGACCGACCGGAAACCCTGTCGCGTTCGTTCCCGTTTTCGGAACGGCAGGTGAGAATTCTCCGCCCGGTTGTTCAAGCCTTTATGCGAGCGGTGTTCCACGTTCGGCATGAGCTGGCGTTTGGCCGCCCCGTAGGAGCGCAGTTTGTCTGTGATCATACGCTTTGGCGGCAGACCCTGCTTCTTCAGAAGTCGCGTCAGCAGGCGCCCGGCGGCCTTGGTGTTGCGACGCGTCTGGACAATCTCGTCGAGCACATATCCGTCCTGATCAACCGCTCTCCACAACCAGCATTTCTGACCGTTGATGCGCACCACGACTTCATCCAGATGCCAGACATCGTCTTTCGTCGGCGACTTGCGGCGTATGCGGCGCGCATAATCAGGGCCGTGCTTTCGGCACCATCGGCGGATGGTCTCGTAGGAAACGACGATCCCGCGATCGAGCAGCATTTCCTCGACATCGCGCAGGCTCAGATTGAAGCGGAAGTAGAGCCAGACAGCACGGGCCACGATTTCGATCGGATAGCGGTGGTTCTTGTAGGTCGGTGCACTCACGGTCATGGTCATGGGCGCGCTGCTACCTCAATTTCCTTACCCCTCAATCAATGTGACAGCACCGTCGAGCGAGATCATCGACAGCACGACGTCTTTGACGAGCGGATGGGCCGAGCGGATGAAGCTCTCCGAACAGCAGGTGCATTCGAGCCCATGCATCCATATGACGGGAACGCGTTCCTTGGTTTCGAGTGCTTCTGCCATCGCTGTCGCGGCACCCGGGCCGAAGCCGAGGCTCGCGGCCGTCAGGCTGCAGAACTTGGTGAAACTGCGCCGGGTGATCCCTTGGCGACGAATGACGTCATATAAGGTTTCGGCAGCTGCCATGTTGCTTCCTCCAGCAATTTCATCCCCATCGCATCGCCCGGATAGACGCCGGGCTCTGCCAGAAATGCTTGCTGCAAGAAGCGGACCAATTTAGTAGGGGTCAGAGGGATAATCACCCGGTTCGGGATAATGCTGTTTCCGACCCCACTGCGGACGTTGGAGGGTCCGCTACCGGGTCGCAGCGCCAGCTCGCGTAGTCACGATTCAAACGGAAGCCAATAGCTGCACCCTTGAGGGGTTACCCAAGGCGGCCCTAAGCCCCAGTGGCGAAAGCTCAAGATGAATTAGGGCATACGCCTCGGCCCACGCCTTTGCGAGGAGCCCTGGATGCGAGATAGTTCGAGGAACTTTGGCCAAGCATTGGAAGTCCACAGCAGGCGCGAAGGGCCATGTCTGCACCGACCCTTATCAAACATCGAGAAAGCCATTGCCAATCAATGAGTTGAACCGTTGAATCTTTTGGTGGCGTTTTCTGCCTCATCCTCGCTCTCCGATAGCTTCTCGGGTTTGATGTCGCAGCCCATGCCGCAATCATCTCGTTCCAGCGAATGGTCGAATTCTTCGCCATCACATCAGGTAGCAACCGCCACCAGTGCCCCTGCCACTCGCTTTGCGGTTGAGTGGCTTTCAAATGGTCTCACCTTGACTTTCAAATAGTCACGCCGATAATTTCTATCGGTCACCACTGAAATTTCAACCGGTCAGGAGATCGGAACGATGGCTGATTACCCCCGCTTCGTTGAGCAACGCATCAAGGATGCGCTTTCAGACACTCGTGTCGTCTTGGTTGCTGGCCCTCGCCAATCCGGGAAAACGACCCTTGTGAGAAGGATGGCGGGCGCTGACGTTGCGTATCTTACTTTGGACAACGCGACTACGCTTGAGGCGGCGCAACAGGATCCCGTCGGATTCGTAAGGGGCATTGACCGAGCAGTAATCGACGAAATCCAGCGTGCTCCAGAACTTCTGCTCGCGATCAAGGAAAGCGTGGATGCCGATCAGCGTGCGGGACGGTTTCTTCTTACGGGTTCCGCCAATTTGATGACGCTTCCCCGTGTCGCGGATTCACTCGCTGGACGTATGGAGATCGTTCGTTTGCTGCCTCTGGCACAGAGCGAAATTCATGAAAATAGACCGAGCTTTCTCGAAAACCTGTTTCAAAACAAAATAGCCGCAGTTAAAAATTCAGTCCTCGGCGGAGATCTCGTCGGCGCTGTTCTTGCAGGGGGCTACCCAGAGGCGCTACGGCGCCCATCATGGTCACGGCGGCAGGACTGGTATGCGGACTACATAGAGGCGATCGTCCAGCGGGACGTTCGCGACATAGCTCAGGTTGATCAAATCAGCCAAATGCCCAGGCTCCTCCGCGTGCTTGCCGAACATTCTGGGCAGCTAGTGAACTATTCTGCCATCGGCAACTCGCTCGCAATGAATCACGTCACGACACGGAAATACGTGGACATCTTCGAAAGCCTTTTTCTGGTTCGAACCTTGCAACCTTGGTTCAGCAACAAACTCAAGCGGCTTACGAAAACTCCGAAAATCCACTTCCTGGATTCCGGCCTCCTCGCCGCGCTCCGGGATTTATCGCCTGATCACATTAGGAGTGACCGCGGAAAGTTCGGAGCATTGCTGGAAACTTTCGTATTCGCCGAAATTCTCAAGCTTGCAAGTTGGGCTGACGACCGTTTCGAGTTCTCTCAATTTCGGGACAAGCAGCACCACGAGGTCGATATCGTCATAGAGGACAGGAGAGGTCGAGTGACAGGGATTGAGATAAAGGCAGCAGCCACAGTCACAAGCTCAGATTTCAAGGGCTTGCGAATGCTGGCAGAAGCATGCGGAGATCGTTTTGTCTCTGGAGTGGTGCTGTACGACCACGATAAGATTGTCCCATTCGGAGAGCGCCTCCATGCGGCACCGCTTTCGGTACTTTGGGGGTAGAGCAGGTACCGGTGCCGGATGGCCGTTGCTGCCGAATGCCGGAATTCTTCGCTCGCAATTGCTAGCCCAACATCAACACAACGCGCCGACTGCCGTTGTATCTCGCCGCGAACCGTCTTGCGTTTGTGGCCCCCTCGCCCTCACGGCCGGTTCAGCGTCGAACGTATCGTGCCGCGATGCATTCAAGGCCGCAACCAGAACGGCACCCGTGCGACCGCGGCAGAAGCCAGGGGTTACGTGCATCACGGCAAGACAATGGCGTCGGCAAGCCCGCCAGCATCGTCGCAAGTGCGGGCCTGGGAACCGCCATTGTCGAGGCGCTGGTCAAGCAGCTGGAGGCCAACATCGAGGTCATCAGCGATAAGAACGGCACCAGCGTGTCGGTGACAAGGGCAACACCTTCACCTCGCGCGCGCCGCGGGCGGCGTAGCGTGATCCATCCGGTGGCGGGAGCCTTGGCGAATTATGGGCGGGCCTTTTTGCCAGTCCTGTGCACGACAAGAGCGGCGCCATCGTCCTGCGCCATCGTCCAGTATTTTACCTCCTTCGTCGATCTGACCAGGCACAAGGAGGAGCAGGCGCAATCCAAAATGCTCATCGACGAATTGAACCATCGGGTGAAGAACACGCTGGCAACGGTGCAGTCGATCGTCTGGCAGGCGTCGCGAGCCAATTCCGATCCGCGGGCGATCCGCGAAGCGGTCGAGTCCCGGCTGGATCGGCCAGAAGGCGATCTGCCTTCTGGCCATAGTCCTCCTCGACCAACCAGGCCCAGCGGACCCATCGGCCGGGATTTTGGCGCTTTGAGAGCGGTGTCTTTCCAGTGGCCTGTCCCGGCTTCGGTGCTTTTTACTTACCAAGCTGCCTGACCGCCCTTGCTTTGGCCACTCGGATTAGTGTAACCTTGATTACCGTAATCAGGATTACGCTAATGTTCGTAGGTCGCGCCCAAGAGCTCTCCCGCCTCCGCAAGGAATTCTCCCTCGCTAGGCCCTCTTTGCTCGTGGTATATGGACGGCGCCGGATCGGGAAGTCCGCGCTGCTTAAGGAAGCTGCCAAGGACCGTCCCCACGTTCTCTATCAAGCGACGCGTGTCACCCCCACTCTGAATCTGGAGGGCTTCAAGGCGGAAATCGCCCGCTCGCTCGGCGCCGATCCCCTGTTGGACGGCCTCGGCGATTGGCTGAGCGTGCTGACATACCTCGCGCGTAAGGCCGAGGGAACGCTTGGGCTGATCGTCGTCCTGGACGAATTCCCCTACCTTGTCGAGGGCGACCAGGCGCTACCATCGATCATCCAAAAATTCTGGGACGCGGTCGTCGCCGCCGAGGGCAAGCTGAACTTGGTGCTCTGCGGGTCGATGATTGCCCAGATGGAGGATCTGCTGGCCGAGAGGAACCCACTCTACGGGCGCCAAACCCTACCCCTGGAAGTCAAGGCGCTGCCGCTGCGGGACGCGGCCGGGTTCTTCCCGGATTACCCTGCTGCGGATCGTATTTTTGCCTATGCCATCTTCGGTGGTATCCCCTTTTACCTAAGGCTCTGCGATCCGAGCGCAAGTCTCGAGGAGAACGTCACCAATTTGCTGCTCGCCGATACTGGGGCGCTGGTAGACGAGCCGAACGTCCTGCTCCAATCGGAACTTCGGGAGACCCAACGCTACGCCAGCATCCTGGCGGCGATCGCGGACGGCTGCACCAAACTCGGGGAAATCGGCGGCCGTCTCCGGGACATCAAGGATTCCGTTTCGCTGAGCCCCTACATGAAGCGGCTCGAGCGCATGCGGCTGGTTCGGACCGTACATTCCCTCGACGCCAACCCCAAGTCACGGGACACGCGTTACTTCGTGGATGATCCGCTTGTTGCCTTCTGGCATCGGTTCGTTCGGCCGAACATGTCAAGTGTAATGCAGGGCTTCGGTCCCGAGATTTGGCGGCACCAAGTGGTGCCGCGGCTGAACGAGTATATGGGCGGCGCGTTCGAGGAAATCTGCCGAGGGCACGCCCGCCGCCATGCGCAGGAGGCTCTTCCGTCTCCGGCCCAGGAGATCGGTCAAATCTGGGGTGCCGAATATGACATTGACGTAGCCGGACGCTTGCTGGACGGATCGATGCTATACGGCGAGTGCAAGTGGCGCCGCGGAATGATCGGGGCGGATGTCCTCGCGACACTGATCGAGCGCGCCGGAAGAACCGACTATGGTCGTGGCGTGGAAGATCGCCACTTCGTCCTATACGCGCGCACCGGTTTCAAGGCAGGTGTCCAAGAGCGTGCCAAGGAGGACGGGCGGATTGTGTTGCTGACGCCCGACACCATGCTCGCCCTCTGAAATCCTCAGTCAAATCGGGCGACGGTCGATGCGGTCCTCCGCCCAGTCACCCTCGCGGTTCAGTCCGACGCGTCCGGCTTTCTCGAGGGTACTGAGGATCGGAGACAGGCGCTTGCGATGATGGTGACGGCGCGGATCGTCCCCGGACACCCGTGCCTCGTTGCGAACTCCTGCGAGCATTCGGCGGTCGACATCGGATGCTTGGCGGTCCGCAGAATGTCGAGAGTCATCTGGCGCTTGTTTGTCTCGCCGATGACCTTGTCGAGTTCCATGACGCTTTCGGCCATGGGCAGCCGGCCGCGGCGCTACTGAGACTGAAGGCCCAGTCGTTCCCAGAGCTTGGCGCGCGCATCGACAACCGCAAATCGCGTGATGGGTTCGGGGGCAAGCCACGCATGCTGGACGCCGAGCAGGTGGTGGAAATCACCGGCCACCCGGTTGGCGACGTTTGCCCTTCCGGCCTCGCCTCGCCACTGCCGGTCTATTGCGATGTGTCGCTACGCGCCCACGATCACGTGTGCCGGCGGCCGGCGAAACCAAGGCCAGCGGTAAGAATCGGCGTCAAATGGTGCGACACTGCCAAGGTGCCGGAGCTGCGACGGATACAAGAATCGACTGACAGCGATGAGCAGCAGCGCCAAAGCCCAGTGACAGGCCGTTAAGCGCCGGGCAGCGTGCCCTTCGCCGACATCTCGAAGACATCGAGCAGGATGGCCAGCCCGACCCCGCACGCGGTCAGGATGAGGCCGGCCATGAAGATGCGGTTGGCGCGTTCGTAGATGGGTCGGCGCAGCGAACTCATGTCGAGCAGCTTGGACAGCGCCCGCATCTGCAACGCGATGCCGACCAGTATCGGCACAACGGCGAATAGGTCGTAGAGCCGCCATGGCACGGGGTTTGCCGCCCAATGCGTGACGAAGCCGAGCGAAAAGGCAAGCAGGATGCCCACGACAGTGATTGTGCCATTGCGGAAAATCGTGTCGATCAGCTCTTCCTTCGGATCATGCTCGTCCAAGCGTCCCTCCCCTCCCTCAGCAGTAAGAGGGCTTTGCACAGTGTGAGACTAAGCTCTCGGGAAAGCCTGTACATCGCCGCCAGTTAGTCAAGAGGGCTTCTGGCAAAGCGAACAGGTGGCTGTGCAGTGAAGTAGCGGAACTGGGCGGTGAAACGCCGTTGACTTTGGCACAGACTGAGACCGGCGATCGGGGCCTTGTGCCCTATCGCCCCATATGGGCGCTCCTCGTTGTAGTATCTGCGCCAATCCTCCAACTTTTCGAACCCCTTTGGCCTGACTCGCGCAAGATACCTAACATGATGCCATCGCAACGAGCTGGCGACGGAAGCATTGTCTGCACTTTGGGATCATGCAGGCTTTGCCTTCTCAAAGAGGTCGCGATCCGTCTCCTCCCAGTAGTGGTCGCATTCATTCTTGATTGCGACTTTCCGTAGCCAGCCCCTGCCATTTATTTCCCTAGGATCTGCGATGCAGGTCGAGGCGTTGTCGCCGTTTCGGCGGGTAAGATAGGCAAGACGACCTCGGGTACCTTTCCGGTCAGCGAGTTAAGGAAGGCAACGAGCAGGTCGACTTCTTCGGCCTTCAATTCTTCGCCGAGCTGGGTGGTGCCCATAACGGCCACGGCCTGTTTCAGATCCCAAACCTTGCCCGAATGAAAATAGGGCGCGGTGAGTGCCACGTTGCGCAGCGGCGCCACGCGGAAAACAAACGAATCGTCGGCTGAATTGGTGACGGCAAAGCGGCCCTTGTCGTTTTCCGGCCGTACCTCGGCGCTGGGCTTTTCAATAAGGCCGAATGCGTAATAGGCCTCCCCGCCAACGTTGATGCCGGCATGGCAGGACGAGCAGCCTTTGTCCATGAAAAGCGCCAGCCCCTGTTTCTGTTCGGAAGTCATGGCGGCGTCATCGCCATTGAGGATAGAATCGAAGGGCGCCGGCGTGACCAGTGTCGCCTCAAAGGCTTCAACTGCCTTGGCTAAGTTGTCGAAGGTGACGCGATCGGCCTCACCGGGGAAAGCTGCATTGAACCAATCGACATATTGCGGCATCGACTTGAGCGTCGCGATGACTTGACCCGGAGTGTTGGCCATTTCGACACCGGCTTGGACCGGTCCCTTGGCCTGAGCCTTCAGGTCTTCGGCGCGACCATCCCAGAACTGCGCGATGTTAAAGACAGCGTTCAGTACCGTCGGCGTTGCGCGGTCCCTTCTGCCAACCATGGCCGATCGAGGTTTCAAGATTGTCGTCGCCCCCGGTGGCCAAGTTGTGGCACGAATTGCACGACAAAACGCCTGACGCCGAGACGCGCGGATCGAAGAACAGTGCCTTACCGAGGGCGATCTTTTCCGGTGTGATCGGGTTGTTGGCGACTGCCGGCGTGGTGGATGGCAAAGCCTTGAAAGTGGCCAGTGCCGTTTCTCTGAGGTCGGCGGCGATCGGTTCGGCAGCAAAAGCGGTGGCTGCCGGCAAGGCGACAGCCATCGCAGTGAATAGCATTTTCATAAATGATCTCCGAGCGTTGTGCACGGACGCCATTGTGGGATATGCGGTTCGTAAACGCCCTGCGCTAGATCAACGGCGGGAGAGGATCAGGCCTGACGGCCAGACTTCGATCGGGCCTGCGATCGAATGGCGGAAGCCGCCACCAGGCTGTGTCGACCGTGGATTCCAACACGTGGCCGGCGCCATCGCAATTTGCTCGCGCTGACGGCCTGGTTGGTTCCTTGGGGCGTGGCGACGATCACCACAACAATGCCTAGGCGGAAAGCATCATTGAAGACCATGAAGGTCGAAGCCGTGTATTCGATGACGTACGAAACCTTCAGCGGCGCGGAACACCTTCGGCCTTTTTCATTTTGCAAAATTCAAACGGACGGGATCGAGCTTCAAAGCAAACTCCGACCCAGTTACGGGACAGCCAACACCGAGCGGATCAACGTGCATGACGGTGGGATGCGGCGCTATAGACCTCGATGCTGGGATGAGCATCGCAATAATCCTGTCGAGACAATTGTTGCGTTCAGCGGCAACCCCCACTATGAAGCGACGCTTCGCCGACTATGTTTCAAGCCGCCCGGAGATTTTCATGACAGAAGAAGCCGACAAAAACATCGACACCCTCATCGAGCTCACAGCCGATGTGGTCTCAGCCTATGTCTCCAACAATCCGGTTCCGGTAGGGGACCTCCCTGCTCTGATCGGCCAAGTGCATGCGGCTCTGAAAGGCACGGCCGGAAGCGTCTCCGCAGAAGAGCCGGCGGTCCTTAAGCCTGCAGTCCCGATCAAGAAGTCGGTGACACCGGACTACATGATCTCCCTTGAGGACGGGAAGAAATTCAAATCGCTAAAGCGCCATCTGTCGACCCACTACGGGCTGACGCCGGACGAATATCGCGCCAAATGGGGCCTGCCGGCGGATTATCCCATGGTCGCGCCGAATTACGCCGCGGCGCGCTCGGCATTGGCCAAGACGATGGGGCTCGGCCGCAAACCGAAGGAGCCGGAAACGCCGGCGCCGGCGCCGGCGAAGCGGACCCGCAAGAAGGTCACGGCTTAATTTCGGCAACCGAGATTCGTTTTGGACTGTGCTGCTGCCATTGGCATGATCTGCGGGGAATATGAAAAGGCGGGGGGAGCAACCCCGCCTTGTCTCTCCAGACAGCCTGGTTTCAGGAATTCGCGACGGTTTGCAGCACTCTGCTGACCGATTCTCCGGTCAAGCCATGTTCTCGCCCACTCTTGTCGGGCGGGGCAGCCCATCCGGGACGTGCCGCGTGCTTCCGGCTCTTGCGGGACGCAGCCGAAAAATCAGCCAGCTTTGCTGAGGCTGCCAGCGGATGACTTGCCAGTGCGGCGGTCCTGTTCGATCTCATAGTTGATCTTCTGGCCGTCTGTGAGGGTTGAGAGGCCCGCGCGCTCGACAGCGGAAATGTGGACGAAAACATCCTGACCGCCATTGTCGGGCTGGATAAATCCAAATCCCTTGCTGCTGTTAAACCACTTCACTGTTCCGGTCGCCATATGCGTATTCCTTTGTACAATTGCAACGTGGGCAGGCCTTTAGGCCAGTCCGATACATAGCCGAGACTTTAGGCAAAGCAAAAACGAAAAATTGCGGGGCCCGGCTCGATCTGCTGATGGTGGCTCGCGCCACTGGGTCAACGGCTGGGTGGTTAACGTCGCCACCTTGGTGCATAACCCTGGCGAGGCTTGAAGGAGTTCGGAATTGGATTGTTTCAAAAGGATCGAGGCGTTAATCGATGCGGCCAGCGCGGATGCGATCGATAGGGCGCGCGTTTTGCTGGATCAGTTGGACGATAAGTCGCAAACAATCGCCCAAGCGATCGACGACTTCCTGCTTGATCTGATGACCCTGGTGTTTGTTATAGAAAGCACCCAAGAGATGTTCCATTATCCGGCACGGCGGTTGGCACATCTGAAATTGACCAGGGTCAGGCTGTTGTTGGCATCATAGCCTTGAGCTTAGAGCCGGTCGCCGGTTAGAAGGCATCGATCTGTTCGTCGGCTCACCAGCGCGCAAAAACTGCCTGCATGGCGTGTGCAAAATTCCGTCGCCCCCTCAGCCAGCGGCGGCTGCAACTGCTCACCTTTCCAGCATCGCCGCCCCGATCGGAAAAGGAAACGTTCAATGTCACACGGACATCAGTGAATAGCGAACTCGGCATGGCGCCCACGCAAAAGGCCCCTCTTTGTCGCCCACTTAACCCGTCTTATGCACGACGATGGGCTTTTGAGGCTGGCGGATGTAGCTTAAGCGGTTGATTTGGCGTAGGATTCGGTTGCTTAGGCCAACCCTTCCACCTCATCTCGGGAGCCACACCCGCCATGACCGAGAATACGTTGCTGCCGCTGTCTTTTCCAGCCGTCGGACGCAAGAAGATCACAGCTGCGTTTGACGGCGGCCGCATCACCTCGGATGGCGGCGTCATGCTTCTGGCCGCAGCCGAGCGTCGCCTGCAACTGGCCGACAGGCTGGCCGCGGTGATCCACGATCGGCGCGATCCAGAGCGGGTGACGCACGCCATGGCCGACATTCTGCGCGCCCGCATCTTTGCGATCGCGTGCGGCTACGAGGACGCCAATGATCTCGACCGACTGCGTACCGACCCGGCCTTCAAGCTCGCCTGCGGGCGGCTGCCCGACAGCGGGATTGATCTGTGCTCGCAGCCGACCTGCTCGCGGCTGGAGAACCTGCCTGACCTGCGCACCGTCATCCGGCTCAGCTGGGTGCTGGTCGATCTCTGGCTGTCGAGCTATGCCGCGCCGCCCGCAAGCGTCACGCTCGACATCGATGATACGCTGGATGTCGTTCACGGCCATCAGCAGCTCTCGCTCTTCAACGCCCACTACGACGAGCGTTGCTTCCTGCCGATCCACATCTACGACGCCGCGACAGGACGCCCGGTCGCCATGATCCTGCGTCCTGGCAAGACCCCGGCGGGCAAGGAGATCCGCGGCCATCTGCGCCGTCTCGTGCGCCGCATCCGCGCCCGCTGGCCGACCACCCGCATCCTGATCCGTGGCGACAGCCATTACGGCCGGGCGCAAGTCATGGCCTGGTGCGAGAACAATGCGATCGACTACCTCTTCGGCCTACCCGGCAACAAGGTTCTGCAGCGGCTCGTCGACGAGAGCGCCGACGACATCCGCACCCGCCGCGCGCTCGAGCGCAAGCCTGTGCTGCGCGGCTATGCCGAGACCCGCTACAAGGCGAAGTCCTGGAAGGCCGAACGCCGCACCTGCGCTCGCATCGAGGCAACCACCCTCGGCCTCGACATCCGCTTCGTCGTCACCAATCTCGACAAAGGCTCCGCCGAGCACATCTACGACGTGATCTACTGCGCCCGCGGCCAGGCCGAAAACCTGATCAAGATGCACAAGAGCCAGCTCGCATCCGACCGAACCTCCTGCCGCTCACCGATTGCCAACCAGGTCCGTCTTGTCCTGCACACCGCCGCATACTGGTTGATGCTCACCCTGCGCGAGGCGGTGCCAACGACCCATCATCTGCGCAACGCCGAGTTCGCTACGCTGCGGCTCAGGCTGCTCAAGCTCGGCGCCCGCGTCATCGAAACCGTCTCGCGCATCCGCCTGGCCTTCGCCGCCGCCTGTCCCGAGGCAAGTCTGTTCCGGGCGATCGCCAGCAATCTGCTACCAACAGGACCATGACCGCCGGGGCAGCAGGCCCCGCCGAAACCACACAGCTTCCACCCTCCAGCGCGTTCACAAGTCCAGACACAGCCGCGGTGAAAAAGACGCCGAGCCGCCACCTGTCCGCCGCTCAGCGGCAAACAAACCCAGATCCGTCATGAATAGGACGGGTTAACCACCCAGCACCGAAGAACCCGATCGGCGGAAATTGTTACGGTTTCTGCTTGTCCCGACGACTGAACGGAGAAGAGAAAAATTCTGATCCAAACTGCCCAAACTGCAAAGTGTGTTTTCGCACTTTCGCAGATGGCGAAGCATCAGATGTTCTGCCTTCCAATCGGGGCTGCGCCCGATCCTGGCTGCGCCAGGCTGTAATGAGCGAAGTCCATTTCCGTTGCCGAAAATGGCTATGCAAACACCGTGCGATTTCGGCTCTCGAATGGCAGCATCTATCTCGACGATTGACCCAACGCCTTGAGGTAGGCCGCCACCTAAACTGCGAACAACGACAATACTAACCCCAGCCCTGTTCTTGGAAAAACAGGATAATGCAAAAATTACCCTTTGATACAGTTCTGATCGCCAATAGAGGCGAGATCGCCGTACGAATCATCAAGACGCTGCGCGAGCTGGAGCTGCGCTCTGCAATTGTCTACCACGATTTCGATGCGGGGACGCCAGCCGTCTCAATGGCCGACGTGGCGGTTCCCATAAGCGGTCGCACACCGGTCGCGGCCTATCTCGATAATCATCGCTGCCGCCCACGATTTGAACGCTGGGGCGATTCACCCGGGCTATGGATTTTTGTCGGAGAATGCGGAATTTGCTCGCAAGGTGTTGGAGGCCGGCATCGTGTTCATTGGGCCTACTCCAGAGAATATCGAATTGATGGGCGACAAGATCCAGGCCCGCAAGTTCGTTCAGCGGAATGGCTTTCCCGTCGCGCCTTCGGCGATCGAAGAGGATGATCCAGCAACGTTCATTTCGCGCGCACGGTCCATTGGAACGCCTTGGTGAAACCATCCGCCGGCGGCGGTGGCAAGGGCATGCGGATCGCGCGACATCGATGCATTGGAACACGCCATTGTGCAGGCACGCAGGCGCAGCGGTATTTCGGAGATGCTGCGAAGCCATGATTATCGATGGCACTGGCAAGGAGTTGCCGCCAGGCGTGACAGGCGAAGTAGCGGTGCCGGTCCCCAACGTCTTCTATGAATATTGGCGCGATCAACAAGCGACCCGAGAGGCGCAGCGTGAGGGAGGGTATCGCAGTGGCGATCTCGGTCACCGCGATGCCGACGGTTATTTTTGGGTCCGTGATCGCAAAAGAACCTGATCATTTCCGGCGGAGAAAACATCTATCCGGCGGAAGTCGAGCGTGTGCTTAACGACCGATGTCGCAGAATGCGCTGTCGTCGGCCGGCCGGATCCGCGCTGGGACGAAGTACCAGTCGCCTACGTGATCAGGCGGGGGGCTCGGATCGAAGCAGAAGCACTGGCTGCCTATGTGCAGTCCCAAGTCGCCCGTTTCAAAGTCCCGCGCGAGTTTATTTTCACCAAAGAATTGCCGCGAACGGCGTTGGGCAAAATCCAGCACTCTATTCTGAAAGAGCGCGATGCCTGCAAAGAGGCAGCAATTGAAGAACAGGGCCTTGCGCGATGACTGGGTTCTTTTACGGCCACAGGTGAACTTGCGATTCAAGATGAATGCGGCGGTGACGGTGCCATACGAACTCGGCCTCGGCGAAAGGTTCGGAGGCTATCGCTTGTGATTTCTTTCGCGATTTAGATTTTGGACGTGAAGCGTAATATTGAGCGCGCTGCTCATGCCGCCTCACCAATCGCCGTCCGGCCGTCGATCGCCCTTTACGAAATCTCCCAGCTTCGGCTGCCGGCGGGATCAGCAAAGGGCGTCGCTCAAGGCCGCTTCGTCCTCGCATCCGCCGATATATGATCAATTAAAGGCAATGTCTCAGCGTCCTGAGGATGGCGAATTGCGGTTCCTTGGTCCGCTCCGGACATTGAAGAAGGCATGCCGATAAGAAACACGCCGAGAGCGTCTCCCGGCGCTGCCTTATTTGTTGGTTTTTCAAAACGGCCAGGCGCTGTCTGTCGGCTTGGGGGCGCGGCCCAGCGTCTAGCAGCCCCGCGATTTTGTCGGGAGGTGTACACACATTGCCTCGCGATCCCGGATAGCTTTGGGCAACTCTGACAACTGATATCAAGCACGCTGCCGAGGCCAGAGCCGGCGATGCCACGCTCTAGCCAGGTGCCATTGAGCGGCCTCCTTGACGTCGGCCTGCCAAGCTCCCGGTCGCCTCTCCGCCACTGCGAATAGCCTGGCGGCCAGCTCTTTCCTACCGGCCACGCTCCTGACTCCGCTGCTCGTTCAGCGTCGCCCCTGGCCTGCCTGTCGAGGACAGCGTTCTGCGTCGACCACCATCGTCTCCATTCCAACCCTCTCAGTGCCGCGGCCAGTTCGAGAAGCTTCCTATCCCCTGCCGCGGCAGCACGCTCAATCGTCTTCCACCCGAGCAAGATATCGTCTCAAGCCGCAAGCGCTTCGCGTTCGGCGCCGTCCGATGTCCGACAATGTCGGATACGCAACAGAGCAGAGCCCGATTTATCACATTGCCGAAACGGTTTTCTCATTTGGCACGGCACGTGCGCGGTCATCCGCAAACGCGTCACGGACCAAGGAGAAGCCGTCCCATGATCACCTCACCAAAAAATAACGCCCCACGACTCCCGGACGCATCCAAAGATGAGGCTCGAGCAAGGCCTGGCAACATGCAGACGGCTCGGGTGGATCGGCGCTGCCTATCGGTCCACTTTCTCCCACACGGGGAGACGGGGACGCAGCGCCTTCAAAATAAGGAAATCGCTTTGCCACGAACCTTGCCGATCGTCCGGCCACCACAACCGGAGCCATCCACCAAACTTCCGTCTCGGTGGCTGCGCAGGGCATTCATTGAGACCGCCTTGGTTTTCGCGATGACCGCTCCGGTTCTGGCCGCCACCGACGACGGCAAGGTGACGGATTTCTTGCTCGACAACGGCATGGAGGTGGTCGTCATCCCCGATCACCGCGCGCCGATCGTCACCCATATGGTGTGGTACAAGGTCGGCAGCGCCGACGAGCCGTCGGGCAAATCCGGCATCGCGCATTTCTTCGAGCATTTGATGTTCAAGGCCACGGCCAATCACGTCGCCGGCGAGCTGAACCGCGCGGTGGCCGAGATCGGCGGCTCGCACAATGCCTTCACCTCTTACGACTATACCGCCTTCTACCAGAGAGTGGCGCCCTCGGCGTTGGAGCAGATGATGAGCTTCGAGGCCGACCGTATGCGCAACCTCAGCCTCACCGACGACGATATCAAGACCGAGCGCGACGTGATCATGGAGGAGCGCCGTCTGCGCGTCGACAACAATCCGCAGGCGGTTCTAGAAGAGGAGGTCAACGCGACGTTGTGGCAGAATCAGCCTTACCGCATCCCGATCGTCGGCTGGATGCAAGAGATGGAGCAGCTGAACCGCACCGACGCCGTCGCCTTCTACAACAAATATTATAACCCCAACAATGCCGTGCTGGTGGTGGCGGGCGATGTCGAGCCGGGGACGGTGAAGGCGCTGGCCGAGAAGACCTATGGCAAGCTCCCGCGTGGACCCGAGCTGCTGCCGCGAGTCCGGCCGGTCGAGCCGGAGCAGAACACTAAGCGCACGGTGACGCGCACCGACGCGCGCGTGTCGGTGCCGAACTTTTCGACGCATTGGGTGGTGCCGTCCTATCGCACCGCTGAGCATAGCGAGGCCGAGGCGCTCGACCTGCTTGCCGAGATCCTCGGCGGCGGCAGCCGCAGCCGGCTCTACCAGCAGTTGGTGGTGAAACAGGGAATAGCCACCGAGGCCAGCGCCTGGTTTCAGGGCACCATGCTCGACGCCACCAATTTCACCGTCTACGGGGCGCCGCGCGGCGACGCCAAGCTCGCCGACATCGAGGCTGCGGTCGATGCCGAGATCGCCCGCATCGCCAAGGACGGTGTGACCAATGACGAACTGGACAAGGCCAAGAACCGCCGTGTCCGCTCGGTGATCTTCGCCCGCGACAAGCAGGACTCCATCGCCAGCATGTATGGCTCCACGCTTGCCACCGGCGGCACCGTAAACGACGTCGAGGAATGGCAGGACCGCATCCGCGAGGTCACCGCCGATCAGGTCAAGACGGTTGCCGCCCGCTATCTCGTGTCCGACCATTCGACCACCGGCTATCTCTTGCCCAAGACGGAGAAATGAAGTGATGATGAACCAACACCGTGCCGCCTTTGCACAAGCCCTGCCTTTTCCGCTTTCAGCGGCACAAGGCAGCGTCGCGCGCCTTGCCACCCCGCTGGCCATCCTTTTCATCGCCATTTTCTTCCTCATCCTGCCGGCGCTCAGGGCCCATGCGGCGATGAATATCCAGGAGGTGAAATCTGAAAAGGGCATCACCGCCTGGCTGGTGGAGGACCATACGCTGCCGATCATCACCATCCGCTTCGCTTTCCACGGCGGCTCTACCCAGGACCCGGCCGGCAAGGAGGGGCTGGCGAACCTGATGGCCGGCCTGTTCGACGAGGGCGCCGGCGGTCTCGACAGCAATGCCTTCCAGGTGAAGCTTGACGACGCCGGCGCCGAGATGAGCTTCGACGCGGGGCGTGACGGCATCCACGGCTCGATGCGCATGCTTTCGGAACAACAGGACGCCGCTTTCGATCTGCTCAGGCTCGCGGTCAACAGGCCGCGCTTCGACCAGGAGTCGGTCGACCGCATCCGCGCCCAGATGCTCTCCGGCATCATCGCCAATGAGCGCGACCCCGAGGCGATCGCTCAGCGCAAATGGCTGCGCGCGATCTATGGCACCCATCCCTATTCCCGGCCGGACGAAGGGAACAAAGTGAGCCTCGCCGGCATCACGCCGGCCGATCTCGGCGCCTTCCACAAGGCCACTTTCGCTCGCGACGGGCTCCATGTTGCCGTGGTCGGTGACATTGACGCAAAGAGGCTGAGTGAAAAGCTCGACCAGCTGTTCGGCGATTTGCACGACAAGCAGACGCTCTCCCCCGTTGCCGATGTCGCCGCCAAACTCGGACAGCAGGTGGAGGTGAACTACGAGCTTCCCCAGACCTCGCTGCGATTGGCTTTTCCTGGCGTCGGACGCAGTGAGCCGGGTTTCTTCGCCGCGCTGCTGATGAACGATATCCTCGGCGGCTCGCCCTTCACGTCGCGCCTGTGGGAGGAGGTGCGCGAAAAGCGCGGCCTTGCCTATGGCGTCGGCTCTTATCTGGCCGGCTACGAGCATTCTCATGAACTGCTGGTTACGACGGCGACGCGCTCGGACCGTGCCGCCGAGACGCTGAGCATCGTGCATCAGGTGGTGAAGGATATGGCGGAGAAGGGCCCGACGGAGGCCGAGCTCGAGGCGAGCAAGAAGCATCTGATCGGCGCCTATGCCATCAACTATCTGGATTCCTCCAGCTCGATTGCAGCCACGCTCGTCGGATTGCAGCTCGACAAGCTTGGCATCGACTACATCCAGCGCCGCGCCGCCCTCATCGATCAAGTGACACTCGACCAGGTCAAGGCTGCGGCGAAGAAGCTGCTTACGGCCGAGCCCGCCATTATGGTCGTTGGCCCGCCGCTGGGGGGCAAAGGATGAATACAGGAGCCCGTTTCGACTTCCTTTTCCTCTTGTGAGGTCTTCTCATGGGGAGTGTAGTCCGGTTCGGTGGGCTAGTGGGGTTTTTCAAAAGTCCCGCCGAGCGGTTGGGGGGCCCTTGCAAGCATCTGCCGGTTCAGGCGGCCGACTTGGCTGATTGTGGCACGCTCCTCCTCACGCCAGCTTCTCTTCGGGTAGGTAGAAGACCCGATCATGGTCCGCAGATTGAAAGGCGCAGGCCCCCTGCATGCACTGCGTGCGGATGGCGAAGCCGACTTCCGATTTTTTCGCCGAACGAGAACCGCGAGCATCGATTAGAGAATTCAAAGTATCCTCCCTTTCCAGTTTGGGGACGGTGGTCTACCAGCTGCCTGGCTGAGGCCCTAAGGAACCCGGACGTCGCGGAATACATCGCACCCTGCTACATATACCCGCTGCGTCGAGGAGGAATCCGGTATTGCCCCTGTGCCTGCCGATGATCCGTCACCTGAAATCCCCCGAGCTCTTTGGACCCATTGATCGCCTGCCGGCACTTGGCACGCGGATTAGCAAGCGAACATTCGAGGTCCTCAACCCGTCGACCGGCGAAGTGCTGGCAGAGCTTCCCGACATGGGTGTCGAGGAAACATGCGCTGCGATCGACAAGGCGTATGTCGCCCAGCCTGGATGGGCAGGATTGACCGCACGTGAGCGCAGCGACGTTCTGTGGCGTTGGCATCAGTTGATCATCGACCACGCCGACGATCTCGCCGCTATACTCACAGCGGAGATGGGCAAGCCGCTTGCCGAAGCCAAATCGGAGGTGTCGCATGCTGCGGCGTACCTGCAATGGTACGCCGAGGAGGCCAATCGCATATATGGCGAGACGATCTCCGCACCATCGCCGGACCGCCGCATGCTGGTGATCAAGCAACCGATCGGCGTCGTGGGAACGATAACACCATGGAATTTCCCAGCCTCGATGGTCGCGCGCAAGATCTCGCCAGCCTTAGCTGCGGGCTGCACCATCGTGCTCAAGCCCGCTGAGCAGACGCCGCTCGTGGCTGGCGCAATGTTCGCCCTCGCCCACCAGGCCGGCTTTCCCGAAGGCGTCGTCAACCTGATCTATGCGTCCGAAGGTGATGCGGTTGGCCGTGAACTCTGCGCCAATCCCAAGGTCCGCAAGATCAGCTTCACCGGCTCGACCGAGGTTGGCCGGCTGCTGATGCGCCAGTGCTCGGACCAGATCAAGAAGGTCAGCCTCGAGCTCGGCGGCAATGCACCTTTCATCGTCTTCGACGACGCCGATATCGACGCTGCGGTCGACGGTGCGATCCAGGCGAAGTTCCGCAATGCCGGCCAGACTTGCGTGTCGGCGAACCGCCTTTACGTCCAATCGAGCGTTCACGACGAGTTCGTTGAGAAATTCGTGGAGAAAGTCCGCCGCTTATCGGTTGGTGACGGCTTCGCTGCCGGAGTGGACATCGGGCCGCTGATCGACAAGCATGCTCTGGCCAAGATCGAGTCGCACATCGCCGATGCCGTCGCCAAAGGCGGCACAATTCGATGCGGGGGCAATCGCATCGGCAAGGATGGCACGTTTTTCGAACCAACGGTCCTCACCGAGATTTCCAGCGTGATGGCGGTTGCGCAGGAAGAGACTTTCGGGCCGCTGGCGCCGATCATTCGCTTCGACGATGCGGATCAGGTCGTGCGTGAGGCCAACGACACGATCTACGGCCTCGCCGCCTACTTCTATGCCTCAAACCTGAAGCGTGTCTGGCGTGTGGCCGAGGCCCTGGAATATGGCATGGTCGGTATCAACACGGGACGCATGTCCTCGGAAGCGGCACCCTTCGGCGGGATCAAGCAGTCCGGCATCGGGCGGGAGGGTTCCCGCCATGGCCTCGAAGACTACCTCGAAATGAAATACCTTTGCATGGGCGGAATCTGAAGCATCTGCTTGCGCGGTTCGCAGATCCGGGAATTGCACGAGCGATCTCCGAAGACGGAAATCGAAAGATCGCTGCTCGATGGGTGCCGGCGTGCGGCTCTGCAACCCGTGGAGACGCAATTCTGAAGTACTGGCTGGATTGTTCTCTCGACGTGACAAGCGCCTCGTTGTCGGCGAAGAGGGCGCATGTGGCGCTTGCGATCGACCAGGCGTCCTCACCGGTCGCGTCCCCAGACGTGGTGTAGCTCGGCGGTAGCGAAGCCGCTCGCGAGCGCGCCCTCAACAGCGCCGTAGCGAGCGAGCGGCTTTGCGGCGGTCATCGATGTTCCCCGGTAAGGTCGGGTTGCTGACACCAACCTGATTCGAAGGAACCACCGATGACCGACGACATGATGAACCTGCGCACGCTCGTGGAGAAGACCCCCGACGCCGATATCTTGCGCGAGATGATCGGCTTTGCCGCCGAGCGGCTGATGGAGCTGGAGGTGGGCGCCGCCACCGGCGCCGGCTATGGCGAGAAGAACCCGCTGCGGACGGCTCAGCGCAACGGCTATCGCGATCGCGATTGGGAGACGCGGGCCGGCACCGCCGAAACTGTGAAGGAATGTCCTTGTCACAGCGCCCGCGCCCGCTTGAGGTCGTCGTGCTCGAAGGCGCTGGCCATGCGGTTTATCTCGGCCGAGCGGGCGCCGACTGCCTTGGCGGCGTCCCGCCATGTCGCGGTCACGGCCGCGACTCCTTTGATAATCGCCCGGGCTTGCGCCAGCGTGAGCGCAAAAACTCCGACGCAGCCTCCAAAAGATCGAGCGAACAGGTGCCCTCGTCGAGATCAATGTTGGTGGTGAGCACCCGCGCCTTAAGATCGGTCGGGATGGGATTGAGGTCGTATGCCGGTGAGAGCGACCATCCCGCCTTTCCCAGCCAAAGGAAGCCGTGATTGCGCAGGTGATCGTCGACATTGGAGATCAGCACGTTGAAAACGACACGCCGATAGAGGGCATGGGCGCCCGTCTTTCCCTGTGCGCCGTGTTGCGCAAGGGGTGGTGTCACATTGCCGCGTGGGAAGCCGTGAGTGCACGGCCTGCCTGAAAAGCGCGGTGTCGGCCTCACGCGGCCACATTTCAAACAACGTGACAACGCCCTCATGATTGTTGGCAAGCTGGTCGACGGTCGATTGGCGGATGTAGATGTAGGCGCCGCGCGCCAGGTGGTCAGACGTGATCTTCATCACCGGCCTCCGTCGCTGCGGCTGCGCCCCGTGCTTCCGACAGCAGCGCGCTCACCAGTGGCAATAGCTTCGTCCGCTCGGCCGGTGCTATCGGTGCCGGCGGGGTCTTGGGCACAAAGAGATCGAGTTGGCGGTGACAGGATTGACGATGCTTCGTGCTTGTCTCCTCCTTCGCAACGGGAATCGTCGCGAAGCAAGGTTAGACAGGCATCGAGCTCAAGACGAAGTTCGCGCAGATACGTCAGCGACAGACGGGGACTCTCCGTCACCATCATCACCTCCGCACGATCCTCCGTCATCCAGATCGGCAACTGCACCAGGGTGCCGTCAAGCTGGCGGATGATCAGAACGACCTCGTCACCATTGCGATTGCGCCCGGCAACAATAACCGCTTCCCCGTAACGGGGATGAAATCGATATCGGATAATCGCCTCACCCGACTGATAGCGGGCATTATGAAGTTGTTGCACCCACACCTGGAACGCTCATCAGCCGCCGACGGACCTCTTCCTGGCGAACGAGACCGAGAACCTGCTTCGTCAGCCGGGCGAACTCTCCCAGCATTGTAGCGAGGATCGTCAGCAGTGGCTCGACCAGAGGCATGACAACCGGATCTGTGCCGGCCAACTCGCGCACACGACTGGCGAAGGCGGTTCGCGACGGCGTGCCCAGCTTGATGCCGGCCTCCCGCAGGATCGCCCGGACCACGTTCTCGATGGTGCGCATTTCGTTCAGCACCGTGCGGCGGGCGACGAGGAGGGATCGCCAGACACGGCACTGCCGGCTCTTGACGTGCACCTGCTGATACCAGCCGGTGCGCATGATCTGCGCCAGCGCGCGGGCGTCATTCCGATCCGTCTTGTTTGGCATCGTCTTCATCGCCGCATTGGCCTGCCGGGTCTCGATGCAAATGGCCGGCAGGCCATCGGCGCACATCCCGTCGTGAAGCCAGGCCGTCAGCGAACACGCTTCGAGACCGATGCGCTCCAGCGGCAGATCGACTTTCCGCAACGCTTCGATCAACGCCTGCGGCTCGCTCGCCGCACGCGCCTCCTTCACGATCCGCCCGGCCTCGTCGACCACGCAAATCGCGGTCTCTTCCAAAGACACGTCAAGTCCGGCAAAATACTTCATGGCTGCTCCTCCTGATGTTTGTGGCGATCTACATCGACCACGTTCTCACATCTCGACAGGAGCAGCCGCCCTCAATCTGGCTCGGGCGAGACCCCAATCACCCCATCTGTTGAAGAAGTCAGGCTCTTTCGCTAACGAAGCCTGAATCGTCGGCGTTGTGGATGTAGAAGTGGCCGACGAGGCGGCCTGCAGTGCCAAAGGCAACCCAGCCGCGGCCACAGGCTGGGTCGTTCTCATCCTGCCCCTCCCACGAGAATTCCGCGCAGGCTGAGCCATCGCGGGTGCCATATCGGACATCGAGGAAGCCCTTGAGTGCGCCGAAGGCGATCTCGCCATCCGCCGAGCCTTTGAATGTCAGATGCGCCTCCTCGACGAGATCGAGGAAGTCGTTATCCCAAACATCTATCTCGACGATGCGCCAGCGGCCGGCAAAGGCCTTGGCGAAGCTGGGAACCTTGGCCATCAGCCGGTCTCCGCCATGAGCTTTGGCAGTCGCACCAGATTGTAGGCTGCGGCTGCGAAGGTGAAGGCCCATCCGACACGATCGGGGCCGCGGAATCTGGTCTTGTGCTGGCCGGCCACGACCTTGATCCAACCGAATGCCTCTTCGATGCGCTTCCTGATGCGCTGGCTGACGGCATAGCCGCCATGCCGCGTCGTAGGCCTTGTCGGCGCCGAGCGTGATCGCCTGTGGCCGCTCCGCTCGAGGTTCAATCATGTGCAGTGCGGCCACCCGCTCAGCATGTCCGTCTGCCAGTGTCAGGCAGGCGTCGACCAGCAGGCCGTGGCGGTTCGAGTAGAACGCCTGTAGCAGCATCGCTCGCAGCAGCTTTTCCGGCGGGATCGAAGGCCGCCCCATCGGCGAATACAGCGCCGCCAAGTCCCGCTCTAACGCCGCCAGCGCCTCGTTCACAATCGCCCGAATGCGGCGCAACGGATGATCGCGCCGCACCCGAGCCTCGAGATCAACATAACTGAACAGTTCGCCAGACCGTTCGTCTCCGCCGCGCATGCCTCGTTCTCCGAATCTCTCCGGAGACACTGAATCACGCTAACAGCCTGTTAGCGCTCCACGCTGGAAGAAGGCTGCGCTGCAAGAGGCAGCCATGAATGTTCGATCAGAGCGCGGTGAAGCGCCCTAACAGCGTCGTCAAAGCGGGATTCATCAACTATGAAGATTATATCTACGCCGCGCATGAGCTGGTGGATGCCTAGGACCTCTATGCAAGCATCCGCTAGCGCTTGTACAGCAATGGCTGCTAGGTTCTGGAGATTTAGGTCGCTTCCGATGGCCGAGACAATGCTCACCTTCTTTGTAACAATATCAGCCGTCGGAAAGCTTTCCTCTAGAGCCTGGACAACGGGCGGGATTACGTCGGGTCCCGCGGCTAGATAATGCGTGATGGTATTTGCGTTTGATGCCTTAGTGACGACGCGGACGTTATAGCCTTTCAACTTCTTGAGTATGTCCGCATCATAGTCGTTCCCACCCACCATATCCTGCTCGAAAAACTCTAGGGCATACACCCCTCTAAGGCCAGTGATAATCTCTGCCTGCGGTGTGTCAGAGACGTAGTCGCGCGTAATGACGGTTCCTTCGTCCCCAGGTTCGAAGGTATTCTTGAAACGAAGAGGTATATTCGCATGGCGCAGCTCCTTGGCTGCAGCCGGATGTATCGCCTCCACTTCGAGGTTAGCGAGCTGATCGGCGACATCATAGTTGGTGTGGCCGATGGTGCGGACCCGTGCAATGCCGACAATCTTGGGGTCGGCTGTCGAAAGATGGTACTCCTTGTGGATTATTGCCTCCTTGGCGCCTGTGCGTACGGCGATCCGGGCGAATGTAAACTCGGTGTAGCCACGGCCATAGAGCTGCACCAGGCCAGCTGGGCATAGGCTGTAGCCCGTGATGATCGGCAGCTGCTTGCCGAGGTCGATCGCGGATAGCGCCGTCTCGATTCGCTCGTCAAGGCTTATTTCAGTTTCGTCACGCCAGCCCGTCATGTCCACGAAGATCGCCTCCACGCCAAGTTTCCTGAGGAGCAGTGCCGTGTTGTGGGAACTGTGGGCTTCGCCCTGCGCGGCGAGAACCTCGCGCACGGTATTCAAGTGCTCTTCGAGCCTGAAGGGGCCATTTGAGCAAAGCCGCTGCAGATCCAACAGGCAGCCGCGCACTCCTTCGATGCGGTCGCGAACAAAATCATCGGCGACGCGCCTTTCCGGCGAGCAGCCGAAGATCTCCGCATTGATCCTCCTCATCTCCCGATGGGCCTCTGCGAGAGCTTCAACCCAAGCCGATCTTGATCTGTCGCCCGCAAAGCGCGCATAGGCGCCGGGCGTGCCGGTTTTCTTGTGCTCGAGGAGCAGATCGGTCATTCCACTATAAGCGGATACGACGAATATACGGTTGTAGAGTGCGCTACCCTTGCGTTCTCCGATTAGGACGTTCTTGAGTACGGCAGTGGTGTTGGAGATCGACGTGCCTCCGATCTTCTCGACAGTGTGGGCGCTAGGCTCGCGGTTAGGCAGGAGATTCACCTCAAAATCCTTTTCGGCGAGGTAGGTTGGTCAGTTGACAACCCGCGGCACCAGCGCGCCGTCCATACGTCTTGCATGCGCGCTGACGTCCATACGTTCTTCTCCTTCTGACGTAGCTCGCAGCGCTGCCATGCCGTGTGAAGGTTCTCCGAAACGCCAGCCATGGGAGGTAGATCGAATCCACGCGTCGTCGTACTTTCCTGGTCTGCGGATGTGCTAGCGCAGGGGAAGCCACGGCCTCAGGCATGACGAGCGACCGCGGTGAGGCGAAGGAGCCAAATACGCTCGATGTCGACGCTCATTAACCTTCTCTGTGGCGACATCAGATCGCCTCAGGCAGAGTCGAGAGGATATGCGCCGGTCTCACCATGCACCTCGCTGCCCGCCAAGGGAGGTACAAAGACGTAGGCCAACACCAATTCGATCTCGGCCCAGCAGGTAGGCGTCATGCTTATCGAACGCGTAAATGATGTTCGGTCGCACGACATGGACCTCATCCGCCTGCGGATCCTCGATAGAACCCGTTCCTGAGATGCAGTAGATCGCCCCAAGGTGGTTCCGAAAGTGCATCTTGAGCCGGGGCGTCCGGATAGATCCTAGTGATATGCCCATCCCATCGTTCTTGAGGAGCATCCGCCCGCTTTCCCAACTCGTCGTCTGGACCCGCCGGGCTGTCAGTTTCTCCTCATTAAAATCCCTGACGATCATGATTCACCTCTTACGCTGCCGTGTTCACGGTGCTGCCAATCACGCTTTCGATAGCGTCCTCGAGGATGTCGAGGCCTTGGCTAAGCTGATCCTCGCCAATGACAAGAGGTGGCAGACACTTCACGACCTCGTCTTTGGGACCAGCGGTCTCGACAATGAGGCCCTTTTGGAAGGCGGTGCTGATGACTTGACCGGCAACCTCGCCAGACTTCAGATCGATGCCCCGCATCATGCCACGACCCTTGACTGACGCGCGGCTTGGGTCGTATTTCTGCGCGATCTGCTCAAGGCGGCTTTTCAGCAGATTGCCTTTCTCCGCGACGGACGCAGCAAAGCTGTCTGTCCGCCAGAAGTGCTCAAGGGCTGCCCGGGCGGTCACAAAAGCATGGCAATTGCCGCGGAACGTGCCGTTGTGTTCTCCCGGCTCCCACTTGTCGAGTTGTCGATCAATTAGGACGAGGGCCATAGGCAGGCCATAGCCCGATATCGATTTCGCCAGAGTGACGATGTCCGGGCGGAGACCGGCCGCCTCAAAGCTGAAGAACGCATCGGTCCGGCCAACACCGGCCTGAATGTCGTCTACGATCAGCAGAGCTCCGTGTTTGCGCGCAATGGCCGCCACCCTGCGCAGCCACTCCGTGCCGGCGACATTCAGGCCGCCTTCGCCCTGAACTGTCTCGACAATCACCGCCGCCGGGGCGTCCACGCCGCTGGAGGGATCCGAGAGCAGGCGATCAAGGTAATCGGCGGTGTCTACAGCGGATCCAAGATAGCCGTCATAGGGCAGTCGCGTGACGCCGCCGAGCAGCTGCCCGGCGGCTGCGCGGTGATATCGGTTGCCGGTGCAGGAGAGAGCGCCAAGGCTCGCGCCGTGAAAGCCATTAGTGAAGGCTATGATGTTGGGCCGACCAGTGATCTTGCGCGCCAGCTTGAGGGCAGCCTCGACCGCGTTGGCGCCGGTTGGACCGGGAAACTGTACGACGTAGTCTAGTTGTCGCGGTCTAAGAATCGTCTCATCGAATTCCCGCAGAAAAGACTCCTTGGCTTCGTTATACAGATCGAGGCCATGGGTGATGCCGTCACGCGCAATATAGTCTACGAGTGCGGACTTCAGCTCGGGGGGATTGTGCCCATAGTTTAAACTTGAGCAGCCCATGAGGAAATCGAGATAGGCTGTCCCATCTCGCGCAAACAGCTGGGCCCCTTGTGCCCTCGCGAAAACGACGGGAAAGCTGCGGGCGTAGCTGCGCACTTCGGACTCAAGATGGTTGAAGACCGCAAATTCCTCCTCGCGATCCGGTTTACTTTGGTCAGTCATCGTTGCCTCCCTATTTGGGTATTGGCTTGGCAGGTCGGCGGGTATGCCTGCAAATGGGGTCGTGGTCGAACCAGGGAGCTTGCCGAATTGGCGCACCCAAGTCCTGAGCCACAGCTGCGAAGAACAACTTGGACGAACACCGGTGCCGCCCGGCGTCGCGTTTCACGAAGAGGCTCAAAAGTCATGCCAATTGCGCCGAAGGAGCCTTAGAAATATTTTACTGAGTTTTGTTCAATGATTTGACCCGGAGTGCAGGAGGCAACCAGGGCGAAACAATGTGTCGCGGATCCAACAAACACGACAGTAGGTGTCGGTTGCCCGGCGTTTTCTCAGGAATTGGCGAAGGGGTTTAACAACGCGCGACTGGGAGCGGATCACATTGCGATCGGCGCTGACGACGGAGCATGCTACAGGCCGGAAATTGAACTGATATAAGTGCGTCAAATGGATACTTAGCATGGCGTTCCTAAGACTCGATCCGATCGATCTCAAAATCCTCGACGCCATCCAGCGCGACGGGCGCATCACCAAGCTGGCGCTGGCCGACAAGGTCGGCCTGTCGCCGACCCCGTGCTGGATGCGGCTGCGCAAGCTGGAAAAGGCCGGCATCGTTTCGGGCTATCACGCCAGCGTCGCCATGCGTTTGATCGCGCCGGTCGCCACCGTGCTGATGGAGGTGACGCTGGCGAACCACCGCCAGGCCGATTTCGACCGCTTTGAACGCGTCATCCGCGCCGTCCCCGAGATCGTCGCCTGCTGGTCGGTGGGTGGCGGCGTCGACTATGTTCTGAAGGTAATGGCGCGCGACATCGACGCCTATCAGCGGCTGGTCGACGCCTTGCTCGAGCGTGAGATCGGCATCGACCGTTACTTCACCTACATCGTCACCAAGACGGTGAAGGAAGAGACCGTCTTGCCGGTGGCTAACCTGCTGCCGGCGCGATCGTAACGGGGCACGCAGAGATATCCTCTTCCCGGGGTGCACAATAGAGAGACTCTCTCTAGGGGCAGGCATCCAAACAGCCTCTCTGTCTGCCCATGGCGAATAGTCTTCCCGTATCAGTCCGACCCGGGAGGCCTCGACCATGTCCGCGCACTTTGCCCGCACGATCCGCCATGACGCGCTCGATCGCGTCGCCGACCGCCGGCTGCTGCGCGAACTCGCCTATGTCGACGGCCACTGGACGGCGAGCGAGGCCGCCGAAAGCTTCGAAGTCACCGATCCGGCCAGCGGCGCCACCATTGCCTTCGTTGCCGCGCTTGATGCGCAGCAAACGACAGAAGCGATCGATGCCGCTTCGCGCGCCTTTCCCGCCTGGCGGGCTCTGCTACCGCAGGAGCGCGCAAGGATCCTGCGAAAATGGTTCGAGCTTATCATCGCCGCCAAGGACGACCTGGCGCTGCTAATGACGCTCGAACAGGGCAAGCCACTCAAGGAGTCACTGGGCGAGATCGACTATGCCGCCTCCTTCGTCGAATGGTATGCGGAAGAAGCCAAGCGGCTCAACGCCGAGAGTGTCACAAGCCATCTGCTCGGGGCCGAGATGATGGTGCGGCGCGAGCCGATCGGTGTCGTCGGCGTCGTCACGCCTTGGAACTTTCCGTCAGCGATGTTGACACGCAAGGCGGCGGCAGCACTCGCCGCAGGCTGCACCATCGTCGCGCATCCGTCCTCGGAAACGCCACTGTCGGCACTGGCGCTGGCCGAACTTGGCGAACGTGCCGGTCTGCCGGCTGGTGTCTTCAACGTCATCACCGGCAAGGCTTCGACGATCGTTGGGCGCAATGTGCGAGGACGCCCGCGTTCGCGCCATGAGCTTCACCGGCTCGACCGAGGTCGGCCGGTTGATCGCGGCGCAAAGTGCGCCGACGATGAAGCGGCTGGTGATGGAACTCGGCGGCCACGCTCCGCTGATCGTCTTCGACGATGCCGATATCGACAGAGCTGTGAGCATCGCTATCGACGCCAAATTCGCCACGTCAGGCCAGGACTGCCTTGCCGCCAACCGCATCTACGTGCAGCGGCCGATCTATGACCGGTTCTGCGCCGCCTTCGCCCGCCGCGTCGAGACGCTGCGGATCGGCAATGGGCTCGCCGACGAAACCGACATCGGACCGCTGATGCACGAGCGGGCCGTCAAAAAGGTCGAGGAGCAGGTTGCCGACGCGCTCGCCCGCGGCGCGCGCTGCCTTGTCGGCGGCAAGCTTCACGCGGCGGGATCGCTGTTTTACCAGTCGACGCTGCTTGTGGACGTGCCCGACGAGGCGCAGATCATGCGCGAGGAGACCTTCGGTCCCGTCGCCGCCGTGACGCCGTTTGACGACGAGGCAGAGGTTGTCGCTCGCGCCAATGCCACCGAATATGGCTTGGTCGCCTATGTCGTGACCGAGAACGGCGCGCGCCAGCAGCGCATGGGCCGCGCCCTCGACTACGGCATGGTCGCCATCAACCGCGTAAAGATCACCGGCGCGCCGATCCCGTTCGGTGGCGTCAAGCAGTCAGGCATCGGCCGCGAGGGGTCGCGCCACGGATTAGAGGCCTTCACCGATCTCAAATATCTCTGCCTTAATGTAGCCTAGGTGTTCGGTCCGGCATGTGATGGATTGGGTTTAGCCTGAAACCTTTGCGGCTGCTCAGTCCAGATTTTGCAGATGTGCTCGAAGGGGGTTAGGCCACTGAATGTGCAGAAGTCTGTCTACCTCATGGCGAGAAAAGCCAAGCCCCCGACCAAGCGAGGTAAGCGGCGCTCGAGGGTCTCTTGCGCCAATGATGTTTGAATCGGGACTGTCATTGTTGAGGGTAGCCGCGTCCACAACGCCATAGCCCCCATGGACGAATAGGCCTAGCCAAAAAAACATTGAAACACACGATTTGCAAGCCATTGAGGGGTACTCTGTACGCCCTGTGAATCTACTTCCCGGTTCCGTCCGCATCCGCCGGGTCGTGACGACGCGGCTCGATCGTCTGATAAATGCGGCGGGGCGGGACACCGAGCCCGGCAACCTTTCCTGCCTCACCTGCCGGTGTCCCGTACTCGTAAGGCTGGAATGGCGAGCCACCGGTAAGGTATACGGGCGCCCGTGGATCGCCGCTTCCCTCCGCTTCATCACTTTGTGATATGTTTCGGGCGTCGGCGTCATCTACCGTTTGATGGATGATCCGTTGCAACTTTCGGCCTAACACTCCGACTGAACACATATCCCACAGGGCATAGGCTCCTTTGTCGCGGCCTCGAAGGTGACGAGCATTCACAACCAGTTGGCGCCCGAGCTCGGCGGCGCGGATGCGAATGCTGCGCCAGGCCTCCAACATCGGTAGGACGATAGGAGCAAGCTCGTTCTGGTCGGGAAGAAGGCTCCGGACATTCTTTTCGAATGTAGTTCCCTTACCTGCGGGAACAAGCAAGCCGAACGTTTTCATGATCCCTCGGCTCTGGTTGGAATGCTCGACGGTGGTCCGGACCAGCCGGGTGCGTGCTGCCACGAGCGTGCGGGTCATCATGCGTTTGGCTCACACCTCTCGGTGGGAGGGGCTTTGCCGTCATTCAACAATGTCGTCGGCTTTCTCGCCGGTGGCGATGCGCATGACGCGGACGGCGTTGACGATTACGTCGGCAGGGGCGCTTCTGGCTTTCAGGTCCGGTTGGCATTTGTGCTGCCTTTGTTTGGCGGACATGCCGGCAAATCATCGATTTCAGGCTGATAGCCCTTTGCCTCGTATTCGCTGGCAGGGATCTCCAACTCCTTGCCGTCGCCATAACGAATCCAAACGCTATCCTGCGTAGCCCATCCGTCTTTGATCTTGCAAACTCCAGCTACCATGCGAAAGCTCCTGGCTTTCCGCTAAGCATAGCCGCTCTCGCATACGGCTTCAAACGCGACTGATGAGTTTATAGATTCAAACTAAGACAACTAGCTCTTAATCGCTGCGCAGTATCTTTGCTTCAGGCGCGGCTGCAACGAAAGCTCTTCGAGTAACTGGCGGGTGAGCCTTGCCACGCAACACCTGAAGACAGGCGTCCATCGCTACCTCCCGTTTCACGGTCTGACGATCAAGATCAACAGCAGGATAGCGGCCGCGTCATTGACATCGAACACGATACGCTCTGAGCTGTGCCGGCCACCCGAAAAACGACCGGCCTCTCAAATCTGCTCAAGCCGGTCATCTCTGCGCCACCAAGCCGATCATAGGCCAGTTCGCTGCGGGGCCGAGCCGGTTGCGCTGCGAACTGTAAAATGTCGACACAATGCCCTCTGGATGCCCAGCGCCGGCCTGTCGATACGGGCGATATGGCACCAAGGACAGTCCCATTCCTTCCAGTCGTTGCAAGCGCTGACCCTCATAGTCGAGATCGAAACAGCTGATCGAGCGATGATGGTAGCCAGTTCCTGGGATGCACCACCCGCTACGGCGATTATTTCGGCGAGCCCGGCGGGGAGATGCGCCGCTACCCCCCAGAGCTCTTCGCGCCGCCCAACGGTAATTTTCTGCTTTTGATGCAGCCTAGCTCAGACCGCCGAGAGGCTGGCGAAGTTTCCTCGCCCTCATCGCGGTGGTCAACTGCCGCATATTCTTCATCACTATGTCGGCGCGCCAAGCCAGACGCCACGGCCGACATCGTTCTCACCTTCGCCGAAATCACTGCGTTCGACCGGATCGACGCGCCCCGAACGCGACCGCGCCTGCAACGGTCCACTCTTGCCGCTTACCTGCTGCAAATTGCCATGCTTATCGGCACCTCGCCCTCAGCGGGTTCTAAAGCCGCGGGCTAGCTAAGCTAGAACGTCTCGAATGACATCGCGAAGGTATCATAACCGACAGCCTCGGATGACGTCGAAAACCAACAACTGCTATCGGGTTTGTCAAGTTCGCGACACGACCCGCCTTAGAACGGATGTCCTGCTGTACGCAATTTAACCATTGAAAGCTTTGCGGATAATTTGTGCTGACGCTCTATGGGGGCAGTTGGCACGATTGTTGAAGCTCCAAGTCAAGACCTAGACTAAGACTAGCCATGGGAAATCGCACGTGAGGGCCAGAAGTTCGTGCCACGGGACATGAAGGCATAACGGTGCGCTCGCGGCGCTAGAGGTATTTGAAATGGGCATCGGACAGCGGAAGCCCCATTGGACGAGAAGTTGACATGAAGACGATGCAGGAAAAGGACATCCCGGCGTTCGTGCAATCAGTTGTCGATATTGGCTGCGGCATACACGCGATTGGCCACTGGGGATACGTCTTTGGTGATGGCGAGTTAACGCCGGCGCAACAGAGGGCCATCGTGCCACAACTGCGCTGGATTGCCGAAACCTACGGCGAACGCGATCATCTCATGGATGAGATAATCGCACATCTGCGGTCGATCGGACGCTATGTCGAGATTGAGCCGCAGACAGGTGTCCCTGATGGCGGAAACCGGATCCGCCTAAGTCGCCATTGAAAATGGCGGACTCGGAACTTGGCATTTTTTCCCGTTTTTCCTATCAAGTTGATCGTAGCGGAACCAAGCGAAAGGCGCAGATCAAGTAAGAGCATGGGTGCCCATTTCACTGGATCACACGCAGAAGCCTGGTCACTCGATTCTTGATGCGAGGCTTCGTAAGCGGGACATTGAGCGCTTCATGGGCAGCGCGAAAGATTGTTCCGCAGCCCTTTCATTTTGAGAAGCGCACGGAGGGATCGGATCGCCAAAGGCTTGTTGTCGGAGCGGGGGCCTGCTCCGTCGTCAGCGCCGATCGCAAGATGATCCGCTACCAGTCCCGTTGTTAAACCCCGTCGCCATTCCTGAGAAAACGCCGGGACGACATCTACTGTCGTGTTTGTCGAATCCGCGACACATTGTTTTCGGCCGTGCCTGCTGCACTCCGGGTCAAGTCATTGAACAAAACTCAGCAAAATATTTCTAAAGCTCCCTCGGCGCAGTTGGCATGACTTTTGAGAACTCCTCTTCGTGAAACGCGACTCGAAGCGACACTGGTGTTCGCCCGGAGGTTTCGATGGTCAGTGATAGCCAGTGCTTCTCGTTGCCACGCAACGTCCCGTTGCCGCGAGTGACATTCCGAAGACCGACCGAGATTGATGCAGCTGTTGTATGGGACCTCATTGCGAGGTGCCCGCCACTGGACCGCAACTCGCTGTACTGCGAGCTCCTGCTCTGCACTGATTTCGCCGACACCTGCGTGCTCGCTGAGCCTGCCGGGGCGGTGGTTGGGTGGATGTCGGCTTATCGGCGGCCGAGCGAGCCCTCGACGCTCTTCATTTTGGCAGATTGCCGTGCATCCTGAGAAACGCAACACAGGGGTGGGCAAGGGCCTGATCATCTCAGCCCTGAACAGGCCATCTTGCGAGAGCGTGACGCAAATCAAAGCCACGGTGACGCTCAGCAACCGGGCGTCCAAGTTGCTCTTCCCAGATGTGGCTCGGGACCTACGCGCGCCAATGCGGCAAGCTCTCCGGTTCGATCGCCAAGCCCATTTTAAGGGACAGCATGAGAGCGAGCACACGTTCGACATTGCGATACGAGAAGCTCGCGACAATTCGCCCTGATTTTCAGTGCATTTTCAATCTAACGGTAGAGTACCCTGCAATGCATGACCACGCGACCACCCTTGAGGTATCGACATATATCTGCTCGCTTGACCAAAAGGCCCGTAAAGCGGGCGTTCAATTCAGGATGGGGGAAGATTTTGAGGAGTACCTTTCAATTACCAGTAAGATTTCCGGGAAATATCCTACCTTTCCGAACTTCCGCCCGGATTGTTCACAGCTTGAGCCCGGCCAGGCGTTTTGGGTCGTTGGAGAAGATAAATTCGGTAAAGTAGCGCATGTCCAGGCGCTTCGTGTGGATGATCTGGCGCCTACCACCTTGGCTGACCATCTTGAGTCATTGAAAGCCTGCTATGTGGATCCTGCAAGGCATGCCGGCCCGGGTTCGTCGTGTGTTTGTGTCGCGCCGACTGCTCGGATTATAAGCGGGATCGTTGCGTATCACGGCGATTTATGGCTCCGAAGTGACCTTAGAGGACGGGGCTTAGCACCCACGCTTGCAGGTGTCGCTTTTGGGCTGGCATGGGCGAAATGGTCCCCCGATTTCATCTATGCTCTTGTGCCTACTTGGCTCATCCAAAAGGGAGTCGCCGATCAATACGGCTATCTTCACAAAGAAGCACATGGATCCGTCCTGAGTTTACCTGATCGAGACATCGAAGATGATGACTGGCTCATTTGGCTAACTCAACGCGAGTTATCCCAGCTAATCAAATGTTCGGCGAATGAAACGATCGAGCGGCTTTCTTGAGCGCAATTTTACTGTCGGATTTAGTCTTTCTCAGAGCTTTCTGATTGGGATCTTGAAGTCAAGCCGCTCCTGTTCTTCCGGATCGTATCGTCCGCGGTCAGGCGCTTCTCTTCGCGATCGGCGCTGGGCCGCCGCATAATGAGGGCAAGGGGCAAGGCGTCTCACTCTGTTTCACGACCTTTGAAGGCTTTCGGCCCCAAGGCGGAACTCGGTCGTACGGGCGGAAACAGCCCAGGTGGGAGCATGCGCCACGGCAGACCTCCTCGCAGAAGATACAGCATCGCATCGAGCAGCGTGCGCCATCCCCACTTGTGGGGACGGCGAGGGCCATGGCCTCCGGCATCACCGGCTCCAGCACCAGCCATTCCGCATCCATCAAATCAGATGGCAGGCGCAGCCCACTTCGTGCATGCTCCGCCCGGGTGGTATCGGTCCAAATGTGGCTCTCCGTCGTTGTCTCGCAACTCCGACTGAATCACATCTGGCTGATATCGCCAACCTTTTTGCCACCTCCGAATTCCGGGTCAGACACTCATATCGCGGCTGTTCGAGCGCTTATCCAGACTGTATGGGACATGTCATCGCCGCCTCATCCAGTCTTCCTCACACCGAGGCGATACTTCAGCGTGCCGTCGACTTGATCGGTTGGCCGATCACACCATTTCCGACCATTGACGCAGTGGCCTTGATCTGAACTAAATCAAAATAATAGCTAGAGCCGGTATCTGTAACGTCCGATACAAATCGTAATTGTGCACTTGGTGCAGAAGGATGCCAGGAGCTCTTCGGAATTGATGGTAGTCTGTATTTCATGCTCGAGCCGCGGTCTACGGAAGTCGCTCGCTTTGTTTTGGACGGTTGGGCGCCAAGATAGCCCTTTCCTCGCACACGGGCAGCACGAGATAGGCGGCAAACAGATGAACGAAGGATGGAGTCGCAAGGACGAACTCACGTATATGCGCGAGACAGCATGAATACACAGGCGTGGGGACAGAAGAGCCAATCCAGCCACGGACGCTGTTTTTTGCAATGTGAGGACACAACTTAAGACGGTCATTTCGGTTCCCGCAGCATCAATAAGGTTGACCTTGCCATATCCACGATGAGATTTAAGTTCTGTATATCGTCACCACATATTTTCCCGACTTTTCGGCTTGAAGAGCATTGCTCAGAATCGCACAATTTGAACCAGGTGCCAGTACTTCGCATTAGTAGTAGGAGTGTGCAATTGCTTGTCAGCTAAAGCGACTAGTTTTGTCTATCACATTCTCCAGCGGCTTTCCTGTCACCCAGCGCTCAAGATTTTCGATGAACTTTGCTACGACATGGCCTCGCCAGCCATGGAGGTCCGCCGACATATGAGGTGACACAAACACCTGAGGCATACTCCAGAACGGATGATCCTTGGGTAGCGGCTCCACGGCAAAAACATCAAGCAAAGCGGTCCCTATCCGACCATCTTTGAGTGCTTCGAGCAATGCGTCCTCGTCCACCAAGCCGCCACGGCCGATGTTAATAAAAGATGAGCCAGGCTTCATTTGTGAGAAACGCGTCTTGTTCATAACTCCCGCAGTCTCAGAAGTTAACGGCAGAGATAGAATGACGGCGTCTGCTGCAGGAAGGAGATATTCAAGTTCATCCATTGAGTGCCTGCGACCAAAGAGAGGGTCATTCATGGTTTGGTGACGCCCAACCGCGATTACATTCACGCCTACTGCGCTTAGTAGGTTAAAAATCTCCCGGCCAATCGCGCCCGGCCCGATCAAGAGGACAGTTTGCCCTCTAAGCGCAAAGGTCTCTCTCTTTTTCCATTCCTTGGTATGCTGGAACTTTATGGTGTTTCGAAAATCCTTAGCCACCATCAGCAGTAATCCAAGAACATATTCTGCTATCGGATATTCAAAAACCCCGCGCGTGTTGGTTACCACGATCTCCGAAGACGCTAGGTCACTCGACAGGGCGGCATCAACCCCCACGCCAGCGATATGGATCCATTTGAGTTTTGGGGGTAAGGGATTGTTGCGAATTACTGGGTTAAAAATGTCCCAGAGTAAGAACCCGTCAGCATCCTGTAATTCCCGTATCGCTTCGTCCGTGCTTTGAGTGAGGACTATATCTGCTAAGTTGTCAGCCTCGCTTAAGAAAGTAGAACTCTGGTCAAATGCCACCGGTAGTAGGGCGACGATTTTTCGTCGGGGCATTTGAATCCTCTCGAAAGTTGACAAGAAACTAGCTGATACCTCGAAACTAGCCAAGGCCGCGTTGGGGTAGTCGGTATTCATCGCATATGACGCGCATAGGCTTCGCCGAACACGCCCTCGGTCGAGCGAAACGATATACGCATGCCGTTGTTTTTGATCCCCAGACACCGAAAACCATCCGCACTAATCTTGAATTCGGGGTCGCGGGCTGCAACAAGCGGTTCGGCGATGGGAAGGGTATTCAAATTCATCTCCACCCCCGCTTTGAGGTGAAAGAATTACCGCACTGATTATGCCTTGATCGTTTCCCTCAGAGTCGAGCCCGGATACTCCTTGCGGAATAGACCGCGCTTCTGGAGGATCGGGACGACCGATCGTGTGAAGGCCTCGAAGGAGCCGGGCATCTCGGTGGGCGTCACGATGAAGCCATCGCAGCCCTTATTTTCGAAGAAATCCTGAAGCTGGTCGGCCACGGTCTCGGGCGTGCCCACGACTTGAGGGCAGAGTTCGCTTATGGCAAAATGCTTTGCCGCTTCGCCGAGCGTGAGATTGTTGGCCTTGGTGCCTTGAAGGATGATATCGAAGGAGCCGCGAGAGCCGGTTTCTGCCGGGATGTCGATGATCGGCTTGTCTATCGGATACTGCGACAGATCGATCCCGGTATGGGCCGACATGAAGGGGATGCCGAGGCGAGGGTCGACCAGGCCATTGATGTAAGCCTGCTTTTCGAGGGCAAGCGATTCTGTTTCGCCAACGATTGGGTCCACCGAGACGAGGATGGCGCAGTCGTCCGGATTCCGCCCCGCCTTGCCGACGCGATCCTTCATCTCGGCATAAAATTCTTGCATGTCCAGCAACGAATGCTGAAGCGTAAAGACAAGCTCGGCGTGGCTGGCGGCAAAATCGCGGCCGCGCGGTGAGGATCCGGCCTGCATGATGACCGGATGCCGCTGAGGGCTCGGCGGGACGGTGAATACGCCTCTTGCCCCCACGTATTTCCCGACGATCTCGGTGCGACGCATCTTCGCCTCATCGATGAAGTCGCCGCTTTCCTTGTCAAGGACGAGCGCGCCGTCAGCCCACCCCGTCCACAAGTCGAGGCACACTTTCAGGACCTCCTCGGCACGGTCGTAACGTTCACTGCGCGGCAGGATCGCCTCGTCGCCAAAAATCTGCGCCTCCAGGTCGCCTGCAGAAGTCACAATGTTCCAAGCGATGCGACCGCCGCTCAGCACATCAAGCGAGGAAAGCACTCTGGCTATCGCATAGGGTTCTTGGAAAGTCGTCGATAATGTCACACCGAGTCCGATGCGCGACGTCGCCCGCGCCATCATCGCCACTAGCGGGACGGGATCAAGCAGCGACATCTGCCCGCCTCGCGCCATAGTGATTTCGTTATAGAAAGAGAGAACATCGGCGAAGAATAATCCGTCAAATCTCCCGGCCTCTAGCGTCCGCGCCAGCGTTTCCCAGAACGCGGGGTCGAGAAACCTGTTCTCTGTTTGCGGATGGCGCCACATGGCATGATGATGGCAAGTTGGCCCCGCCATGAGAAACGCTACAAACTTCATCTGACGCGACATTCTGGGCTCCTTCAATTTGGCGTTTGATGTATATGCTGTTCTCAATGCAAAGGACGTGCCGACTGAGAACACGCCCAGTTAGGTCACTGAGTTACAATCGTTTTCCTCAAGCCATCCAAACGATTGTGGAGCTAATGTTAGATTCAGGACCTGATGATCTTGTTCATAGTCAGACATCGCGACGAACCTATGAAAGCGGGCTGTCGCGCAAGGTCGGTCAGATGCACACCTGTTCGCGAGTGGCTAAAATGGTCAGCTTCAATTTCCGTATCGGGATCGAATGCCGGAAACATCGTCGTCTCTGATCGAATGCTGAGAGCCCACGGGCGTCGGACGTCGTTCCGGTTCGGCGCTCAATGACAATGCTCGCCGACTAGCTCACCAGTCCGTGTCTTGCCCAGCAAAACGCGGAAAAGCAGTTGGGCACCTCGATTTACCGCCGTTTCTGAGGCAAGAGGCGCAAGAATGGGCGTGGGTCACTGAACTCGGCATGCTCGGCGCAGGTTTTCCGCTTTACTGGGTTGATGGGTGGTTGATTTCTGCTTTGTGGCGGCTTTTTCTGCCGCCACACCGTCATGCGGACGCGCTTCTCCCCTCGTGCCAGACGTAGCGCTTTAGATTGTAGGCGAGATTTGTCATGCCAATTTTGGTCGTGGCGCGGGCGATGCCGATGGTGCGGATGAAGAGCTTCATTTGTGCCTTCTGCCGTGCGAAGACGTGCTCGACGAAGGCGCGGATTTTTGAGCCCCGGCCGTTGGCTCGAGACGTCGTCTCGCTCATCGGCCGACTTTTCGGCTTCTTCTGGTGGATGTCGGCGATATAGCCGTTCCGATCGAGCCACTCCTCGTTCTTCTTCGAGCGATAGGCGGTGTCGGCCCACACGGTCGAGCCGGTGTTCCCGCGGTTGAGCACATTGCGAAGCTGCGCCCCGTCATAGGCTGACGCACTCGTGACATTCCAGCCGCGGATGAAGCCGTGCCGGCGATCGATGGCGGCATGGTTTTTGTAACCGAAGGCTGGAATGGCGATATCGCGCTGCTGCGCCTTTCCGTCCTCGGCCACTTAGCTTTCGAGAATTTGACCGTCCAGCGCGCGTCGCGATCCTTCTGCCGCAGTTTCGCGGGCTCATCCTTCCAAGCCTCCGGAACCTTGCCCGCCTTTATGCCGGCCTTCTTGGCATCGGTATTTCGCTGTTTGGGCGCAGCCCCCCATCGCAAGATAGCCGGCCTTGGCGAGATGCTTGTCGAAACGGGCGAACAGGTTCTCCACCGCGCGGCCCTTCGTGAGATGCTCGCGGAACAGCCAGATCGTTTTTGCATCCGGTACCCGGTCGCCGAGCCCCAGCCTGAGGAACCGCATGAAGGAAAGTCGACCCTGGATCTGGAATTCGGCCTGGTCGTCGGACAGGCTGTAAAGCGCCTGCAGCACCATGATCCTGAACATCATCACCGGGTCGTAGGGAGGGCAACCGCCCTTCGCGCCATCCGAGCGCTTCAGCGCCTTGGCCAGTGGTTTGCGGAAGACCTCCCACGGCAGCACCGCGTTCAGCTTTTCCAGCGGATCGCCCGCCTCGCTCAGCCGGACATAGCGCTCCTCAATATCCTAGAATCCCGCCTGTCCCCGCATCGATCGCCTCCACGCAAATCACCAACGCAGTGAATCAGAAAACGATCGAGTTGGGGAGGTTCTTCGAGGTGTCCAGTTATCTCGACGCTTATCGAATCTGTTGGACCGGGCCGCAGCCGGTCGGCTGGCGCGACTCCCCCGCGAGGACCCGCGGCAAGAAGGGTAGCGGACTGGTCGTTTGGTGGGAATGGTCGGAAGACAGAGAGAGGCTCTGACCGCTCAAATCTGTCTCACTTCATAAGTCTCGCTTCCTGCCGACAGGTCAATATTGCCAAGGCGCAGCTTCGTGCCGTTGGGTGTGCCCGTCATTCGATCACGATCAGTTGGCGCGGACAGCTTGCCAGGCATTCCGCGTGTTTGTCGGTGATCAGAATGCTTTCGGTGATCTCTATCCCCCAGTCACCAAACCAAAGGCCAGACATGAAGTGGAAAGTCATTCCAGGGCGCAGTTGGGTACGGTCACCAACCCGGAAGCTTGCCGAATGTTCGCCCCAGTCCGGAGGGTAGGCAAGACCAATCGAGTAGCCCGTACGGCTCGGCTTTATGAATCCATAGCGTTCGACAACGCGGTAATAGGCCTTCGCAACATCTTCGCAGGTATTGCCCGGTTCGGCCTTCTCGAGGCCGGCCGCCATCCCCTCAACAACGGCCTTTTCCGCGTCGACGAACTTCTGGTCCGGCTTTCCAAGGTAAAACGTTCTTGAGAGAGGGCAATGGTAGCGCTTGTGGACACCTGCCAGTTCGAAGAAAATGCTTTCACCGGAGCGAATAGCGCGGTCGGACCAGGTCAGATGCGGTGCGGAGGCGTCGATGCCGGCGCCGATCATCGGAACTGCCGCTGGGTAGTCGCCCCAGAAGCCATCAACGCCACGAGTGGCGGTGTGGTAGATCTCAGCAACCACCTCAGACTGCCTGACGCCAGGCCGGAGCACTTCGGCCACGCGTTGGTGCATCGCCGTTACGATCTTGCCCGCTGTCTGCATGTACTCGATCTCCCGCGCCGACTTGACGATCCGCTGCCATTTGACCAGACGGGTAGTGTCCTTGAATGCGGCGTTCGGAAGCACCGAAGAAAGGGCTTCGAAGGCTGCATGGGTGAAATAGTAATTGTCCTTCTCAATCCCAATGACACCAGTGGACCAACCCTGATCCTTGATTAATGAGCCAAGTGCGGTCATTGGGTGATATTGAGAAGATTGAACGTAGTGATCAGCATACGACCTTATTCGGCTCTCATCCATGTAAATGGTACGACGGGCGCCGTTGGCATCCATCTCCCGCCCGAACCAGACGGGATCTTCGTCCTGACGGACGAGCACACACTGGTGCACATAGAACGACCAGCCGTCGTAACCCGTTAGCCACGCCATATTTGCGGGATCTGTGACGATAAGAAGATCAACGCCCTCGTGCTCCATTGCCGTTCGGGTCGCCTCAAGTCGGTAGTTATACTCGGAGACCTCAAAACGTAGTGGGGCGACAGTCATGTTTTTTCCTTTGAATACGCTCGGTCAGACAGATGCAGCTAGCCCCTGCATGGACGAGCGGCCACTGTCCTTGTGGCCGCTCCAGACGCCGGTTTCGATGCCTTCGCCGCCCGCTGGCGCGCGCCGCTCCTTCCTCCATCATCAGCGGCACGAACGCCATGCTTTCCGGCACGCCAGTTGGCTCTGACGAAGGCGCCGGCGCCAATCACAACTGCCAGCGCGTCGGGCCGGGCTTGCGGGCGATCGCCGCCACCGGTCCCCGGAATCAGGCTGTCGGCCGCCATCCAGGCTTTCTCGGCCACTGAGCGAGTCCGACGCCCCGTCGGGCCTTGCAGAACCTCCAGCCGGCCACCGTAGCCACTGGTCGAGACGTCCAAATGGGCGTCCATTTTGCCGTCTGCTCCCACGCGGATTCTCCGTGTCTCCGCCGCAGGTTTGCATTCACCTCGTGCGCCGCACGAGGGGAGCGGCGTAGCGCTCTGATGTCCTTTTGCAAGGCGCGATCTGCGATCCCCGTCTAATCCGCATTTTCGCGGCGACTTCGCGGTTTCTCTACGGCAACCTCGATATGTCTACCAAGGATGGTAATTCGTTACTGGCATCTCTTTAATACACGCCCCCGTTCTGAGTGAGCCTGCAAAACACGCGTCTGGACATTTACACTTCGTTGTCCCGTGGCACGAGCCCCTGGCCCGGATTGCTAGTCTTACTCTAGGTCGTGACTTGGACCTTCAACAATCGTGCCAACTGCGCCGAGAGAACGTCAGAACAAATTCTCTGCAAATCATTCAATGGTTTAAATTGCGTACAGCAGGATTCGTTCTAACACGATCATGTCGTGATCTTGATAAACCCGACAGCAGTTGTCGGTTTTCAGACGTCATCCGGGGATGTCGGTCATGGCTCCTTCGCGATGTCATCCCAGGCGACCTCGCCCACGTGCTGTTGGCGCGGGCCCGCTACTTGCTCGTGGTCGAATATCTCAGCCATTCGGCTTCGCCCACACAGATCCCGGCGGGCGGATTTCCTGCACCTCCTGCACCTCCTTGCGCCCAATGTGCGAATGATGCGCGGAGTTGGCAGGCGGAGACGTGCTGTCAGGGTCCCGGACGCCGACCGGGCCATTACCAAGGCAGAATCTCTGAATCTCTCGCTGTTGTCGCCTTTGTAAATTGGCTTCGCAACTAGCTGACGCACGCCGGCCAGAATCCATCAGAAATCGGCTTGGCATAGTTCAGAGCAGAACTGGTTCAGGTTCGCTGTGCAGCAAATTATGAATGACGTTCAATCCGCGGTGCAGCTCCTCTTCCGTGGTCGACCCGACTGAAACGCGGACAGCTGGATGATTTTCCGAAATCGCAAATGCTGAGCCGCGCGCCAAGACTACGCCCTGCATGCGAGCGTGTGAGACAAACTCATCTTCGGGAAACCGCTCACCAAGGGGAAGCCATATGTGGAGACTTGCACGGTTAGAACTGTATCGAACACCTTTGAGAACAGATGCAACCAGCTCGTGCCGCTCAAGAAGCGTTGCGCGTTGCCATTCCACGAATTGTTGGCAGGTTCCATCCTCAACCCACCTTGCTGCGATTTCAGCGATCAACGGTGTGGCGCTCCAACTCGTGACGATTTGACGATTTTCGACTGCAGGGAGGAGACGTTCTGGCGCCACGAGATAACCCGTGCGTAGCCCGGACATGATGGGTTTCGTGAAGCTTGTGATATAAATGGTCCGTTCGGGCGCTAGAGCCTGAAAAGTTGGCGGCCTGTTGTCTACGAGCGGCCCCAGGGCGTCGTCCTCAATGATCTGCAAGTCGTATTTTCGAGCGATCTCCACAATCGCATTGCGCCGCCGCTCGCCCATAATGAATGCGGTTGGACCAAGGGCATTGGGCATCATGAAGAGCGCGCGAATGACGTGTTGCTGGCAGACGCTTTCGAGCGCATCGGGGATCAATCCCTCCTCGTCAATGGGCACACCCTGAACCTTTAGACCAAGATATGAAGCCAATGGCAGCATCACATGGAGCCCTGTCGCTTCGGTAGCGATCGTCATGCCAGGCTGACAGGTCGACATAAAAGCGACCGTCAAGGCGGGCGTTCCGCCATTCGTCAAATGTACTGTCCTCTCATCTGTATCGACACCGCAATACTTGAGCCATTCAGTTGCAATCGAGCGATGACGCGCGAAAAGAGTTCCTGGGCGAGAGCCGAACACGGTGCTCGGCGGCAAGTCGACAGCTAACGCCCCAAGTGTCTCCCGCATACGTTCGAGATGCAGAATGTCAGAGACGGGCTTCAGGATCGACAGGTCAATCAATCCGGAAGTGCGCAGGGGTGCGTATGGCGTGACAGCTTCAGAATTGACGCTAGGACTTTTGATAAACGTTCCGCGTCCAATTTCCCCAGCGACGAGACCGCGACGAGCGAGTTCTTCATACGCTCGAGACACGGTGGGTAGCGAGACCCCGAGCTTAAAGGCAAGCTGCCTTTGCGGCGGAAGCTGCTCGCCTGGCTTCAAAGCCCCAGAAGAGACGGCTCCCGCGATCTGATCGGCAATCGACAGAAAATACGGCTGCGTAAGACGTTCGTTGAGTGGTGTCCATATTGTCATGCCCTGGGGTCCTATCGTCGACTCCCTCTGAGGAGCAAAAATCGTACCATTTCGAATAGCGCAACCAGAGGAAGCAGAGAATAGGAACTTAATGTCATTGTACAATTTAGTCAATTGACTTCACATTGACCGATTGTCATGTTTGCACCGGCAGCGGCGAAAACAGCAGTCTGCCCTAGGTCAAGACGAAGCTCTCGTCATGTACCCGCGGATCGCTCCTAGGTATGTGGCAAGAGCAGCGAGCATCGGAGCAGGATATTCCGATCGATGTCCCGCAGGCGGCGATCTAGAAGAGCCATCAGAAAGGGAACAGCAATGGCATCAAACATCAAACGCCAGTCTCCTATTGATCCTCGCGGCCTCGCAATTGTGCTGACCGCAATCTTGGCAATCACAGCGGGGACTGCTGCGATCGCTGATGTCAGCTGAGCACGGCCACGGCTTTCCATTGCGCCATGGCCTGCAGGCGGTGAATATGTGTAGCGAGAGCGGAGCGTTTTGAGCGGGGCGGCACGAAGAGATTGCGCAGAGCCGAGAAGATCGAAACGAAGCGTTGTAGTGCTCCTGGTGATCGAAAGCCTTGCATCATCCGCTCCCGTTTTCGCAGCGGCACATGGGCATTCTCCGCCCGGTTGTTCAATCCCTTGTGCGACCAATGCTCGACGTCCGGCATCACCTGTTGCCGGCAGGCTCCATGCGAGCGCAGCTTGTTGGTGATCATGCGCTTCGGCGCGACGCCTTGCTTCTTCAGCCGCCGCGTCAGCAAGCGCTTGGCCGCCTTGGTGTTGCGGCGGTTCTGGACGACCTCGTCGAGCACATAGCCATCCTGGTCGACGGCGCGCCACAACCAGTGTTTCCTGCCGGCGATGGTGATGACGACCTCGCCCAGGTGCCAGACATCGTTTCGGCTGTGCTGCTTGTGGCGCAAGAGCGTAATGCGGACCGAACTTGATGCCCCACCGGCGGATTGTCTCATACGAAACCACGATCCCGCGCTCCAGCAGCATTTCCTCGACCAGACGCAGGCTCAAGGGGAACCTGTAGTAGAGCCAGACTGCAAGGGCGATGATCTGCGGCGGGCAACGATGGCGCTTGTAGCTGACGGTCGCGGTGCTCATGCCATCGGTCTATGCCGCAAATCCCTGAACGCGAGTTAAGTTGATAGCGCCTCTGAGGTGCCGCTGTACTCGACATTTGGAGAAGGAGAAGTTTTGCATACGCCTCTCACTATCGATGACCTCAAAACTCGCGCCCAGAAGCGCGTGCCCAAGATGTTTTTCCAGTACGCCGACTCTGGATCGTGGACAGAAAGCACCTATCGGGCGAACGAGGAGGACTTTGCCAAGATCAAGCTGCGCCAGCGCGTCATGGTCAACATGAAGGACCGATCATTGGCATGTGAGATGGCGGGCCAAGCTGTTTCGATGCCGGTCGCTCTCGCGCCGGCCGGTATGGCGGGCATGCAACACGCTGACGGCGAGATGCTGGCTGCCCAGGCCGCCGAGGAATTCGGCGTCCCGTTCACCCTTTCGACCCTCAGCATCTGCTCGATTGAAGATGTTGCATCGGTAACGCGCAAGCCGTTCTGGTTTCAGCTCTACATCAATCGCGACCGCGACTTTGCTCTTAATCTCATCGACCGCGCCAAAGCAGCTGGCTGCTCGGCTTTGGTGCTGACGCTGGACTTGCAGATCATGGGGCAGCGCCACAAAGATATCCGCAACGGCCTGTCGGCCCCTCCCCGCTTCACACTGGATCACATCCTCCAGATGGCGCGCTGCCCGATTTGGTGTTTGAAGATGCTCGGTACGCAACGCAGGACATTCAGGAACATTGTCGGCCACGCTGGCGGTGTCAACGATCTGGAGGCCCTTGCCGCCTGGACCAGCGACACTCTCGATCCGAGCCTGTCTTGGGAGGATATCGAATGGGTAAAGAAGCGCTGGGGCGGCACACTCATTCTCAAGGGCATCCTGGATGAGGAAGATGCGCGTATGGCGGTTCGCACCGGTGCGGATGCCATCGTCGTCTCCAATCACGGGGGGCGGCAGTTGGACGGGGCACCATCATCGATAAGCATGCTGCCCCGGATCGTCGAGGCGGTCGCCGACAAGATTGAGGTGCATATCGACGGCGGGATCCGATCCGGACAAGACGTCTTGAAGGCGCTATGCCTCGGCGCGAAAGGCACCTTTATTGGGAGGCCGTTTCTATACGGCCTCGGTGCGGCCGGCAAGCAAGGCGTCACGCAGGCGCTTGAGATCATCAGACGCGAACTCGACACGACGATGGCGCTCTGTGGAGAACGTGATCCGCGAAACCTATCGTTGAAGAACCTCGTTGATCTCTGAGGATGAATCGCCGCGTCAGTCTTGATCGCGGTAGGGGACGCCGGTTCCCCCGCACCCCAGCTCAGATCCCTACGTGGGTCCTTCTACATGCGGCTCCTGCCTTGGGTTACGACGCGTACCTTGGATTGGGGATGGTGATGACAGGCGCGAACTGCCACTGGACGATTGGCAGTTGGGCGATAGCGTTCCTCGAAGATTTCCAGCAGATCGAGACGCTGCTGGTCGGTCGGCGTTACTAACTTAACTCGCGTTCAGGGATTTGCGGCATAGCCCGATGGCATGAACACCGCGACCGTCAGCTACAAGCGCCATCGTTGCCCGCCGCAGATCATCGCCCATGCAGTCTGGCTCGATACTGTCGCGTGATATTCTTTGAACGACATGCGTTCAGGCGAGATCAAGTTCACCGGCAAGCCCGTAATTACACGCAAGCGTGCGCAGTTTCTCCCAGGTCGCGTTGTCGACTTCAATGCCGTTTGCTCGCTCCTGTTCGCGCAAATATCCGATCTCGCCGGGGTAGAACACGCCGGGTGAGCCTTCCGACGGCGCCGCCGATTTCAGGTGCCGCGCGAAGTCGGCAACCTCTTTCTTGAAGTTATCAAGCGGACGGAAGGCTGCCACATTGAAGACAGCCATAAAGCAGCCGAAATTCTCCCGGCCGCTCGGCTGGGCCCCGAAACCAGGATCTGGCAGCAGTCCGCATAACAGTTCCACGATTGCGGCGAGGCCGCTGCCCTTGTAACCCTCGGTGCCGCCGAGCGGCAGTAGCACGCCGCCTTTGCGGTAATCGCGAGGATCGGTCGTGGGGCGTCCCTCTGAATCGATCAACCAGCCCTTGGGAATCTCTTCACCGCGCGCGATCGCCAGCTCGAGCTTGCCGGCGGCGACCGCCGAGGTCGCCATGTCGAGCAGAAACGGGGCCTTGAGATCGGAGGGTACCGCAATCGAGATCGGGTTGGTTCCAAGCCGCGCCTCGCGTCCGCCGAAAGGCGCGACATATTTGCGTAAGTTGCCGGAATCAGCGACCGTAAGCCCAATCATGCCAGCTCTTGCCGCCATCAAGGAATAGGCGGCGAGCCGTCCCACATGGCTTTGCCTGAACACTGTGCAGGCCGCGACATTGGCGGTCTTTGCTTTTTCGATCGCGAGCGTCATCGCCTTGGCGTTGACATGAAAACCAAAACCCCAGTTGCCATCGATAAGAGCTGTGGTGGGGGATTCTCGCACTATCCTCCACTCTGCGCCCGGCACGATATCCCCCGCCTTCACGCTGTCGATATAGCTCGGAATGGCGATGACTCCATGGGAATCATGACCAGCCAAGTTGGCATTGACGCAACCGGTGGCGACTGCTTGCGCCTCGTCGTCTGAAGCCCCGGCGGCTTTCAGCAGCGCCGCACAAATGCGGGTGAGACGATCCGGCTTCACGACCGAAACGCGTATATTTTCGTCCGGCTTGCCCAGTCGTGGGTCCTCAATCGAACTCATGAAGGTTTCCTCTATTTAGGCCATCTCCGACCACCGGGCCGGCGTGACACGCACCGCAAATCGCATGCCACAGCATGAGTCAGCTCGTGAACGAGGAAGAATCAAAGAATCTTACAAAGGTCCGCAGATGTCCAACGCCCCAACCCCAACCGCAACCATCTGCACAGATGTGAGGGGCCCGATCTAGTAAAACTCTAGGATACCTTTTTTGTCGGTGTTTTTTCAGTCGTCGGACACGTGCCGCTCGCGCAAGGTCCAGGCGCACTTTGCTCGACGGCGGAAAAGCGTGCCTAGAGTGGCCGGCTGCTTTTGTCGAGTTTCCGACGACGGCGTCTTTAACCGCACAAGCATTGGATGAGAAAGCCAGTCCGCCGCGCCGAAGCGCATGATCACCGACAAGCTGCGCTCGCATGGAGCATGCCAGGCGACAGGTGATGCCAGACGTCGAGCATCGGTCGCACAAGGGATTGAACAACCGGGCGGAGAATGCACATGTGCCGCTGCGAAAACGGGAGCACTGCAACGCTTCGTTTCGATCTTCTCGGCTCTGCGCAATCTCTTCGTCGCGCCCCGCTCAAAACGCTGCGCTCTCGCTAAACATATTCACCGCCTGCAGGCCATGGCGCACTGGAAAGCCGTGGTCCTGGCCAGCTGACATCAGCGGCCGCAGGTCTCAACGAGTTTATATGCAGACAACGTGACATCGCACGCCCTGTTCTCTCATCTGTATCAACACCGCAATACTTCAACCATTCTGTTGCAACCGAGCGATGACGCGCAAAAAGAGTCCCAGGGCGAGAGCCGAACACGGTGCTCGGCGGCAAGTCGACAGCTAACGCCCCAAGTGTCTCCCGCATACGTTCGAGGTGCAGAATGTCAGAGACGGGCTTCAGGATCGACGGGTCAATCAATCCGGAAGTGCGCAGGGGTGCGTATGGCGTGACAGCTTCAGAATTGACGCTAGGACTTTTGATAAACGTTCCGCGTCCAATTTCCCCAGCGACGAGCGAGTTCTTCATACGCTCGAGACACGGTGGGTAGCGAGACCCCGAGCTTAAAGGCAAGCTGCCTTTGCGGCGGAAGCTGCTCGCCTGGCTTCAAAGCCCCAGAAGAGACGGCTCCCGCTATCTGATCGGCAATCGACAGAAAATATGGCTGCGAAAGACGTTCGTTGGTTGGTGTCCACATTGTCATGGAGGGAGTCCTATCGTCGACTGCCGCCCTGAGGACAGGCGAAAGTCAGAAACTCATATGATTTTGAATAGCGCAACGCGAGGAAGCAGAGAACAGCAACCTAATGTCATTGGACAATTTAGTCAATTGACAACGCTCGGACCGATTGTCATGTTTGCACCGGTAGCGGCAAAAACAGCAGTTTGCCCCTAGGTCTAGACGAACCTCTCGTCATGTAGCCGCGGGGGATCGGAGAGCAGGATATTTCCGATCGATGTCCTGCTGGCGCGACGATCTAGAAGAGCCATCAGAAAGGGAACAACAATGGCATCAAACATCAAACGGCAGTCTTCTTTTTCTCCTCGCGGCCTAGCAACTGTACTGACCGCAATCTTGGCAATCACAACGGTGAGCGCTGCGATCGCGGACGATCTCGACGTCAACCAAGAGATTTCGATCGCCATCGGTGGTGAGCCGCCCTATACGGAGTTGAAGCCCGACGGTACATTGAGTGGCGCTGGCCCTGACATCGATCGCGGCGCATTGGCGCTCTCCGGGTTCAAGAACTTCAAAGGCGAGCTGATACAGTACGGGGCCATGATACCGGCCCTGCAGGCAAAACGCGTAAGAATTCTCTCAGCCGGCTCTCTCAACATTCGCCCCGAACGTTGCACCGTCGTTGATTTCGCTGAACCGGCCATCTGCACTGCGCAAGCTTTCCTGATCCGCTCCGACATGAGTGGCAAGTTCAAAAGCTACAAGGAATTTGCCGACCTAGGCCTCAAGCTGGCGGTGGGCGCCGGCACTTTGCAGGCCCGAGATGCGCTCTCAGCCGGAGTGAAGCAAGAGAACCTGGTTCCCTATCCTGACAACACCAGTGCGGTGAAGATGCTGCAAGACAAGCGCGTCGATGCCATCGCCCTAAATGATGCGGGTGTCATAGACATGAAGAGTCGGTCGGGTGATGATACTTTGCAGACCATCATACCGATCGCCAACACTCCTATTGATTGTGCAGCCGCAGCCTTCAATAAAGAGGATAAGGCACTACGCGACGCCTACAATGTAGGCCTGAAAAAGCTAAAGGACAGTGGCGAGTTCGAGAAGATCATGGCGAAATATGGTCTTCAAACGAACTACAAGATTTTGGCTAATGCCAAGTCAGCAGCTGAGATGTGCAATCCGTAATTCACTCCAGGTGATAACGCCCAGCAGCGAGTGCTGCTGGGCTGGCATCGCACGAAAGGAGACAGCGCAATGGGATTGCATGTCGCACCCAAGGCTCCAGATTGCCCGCCCATCATTGAATTCCGGGACGTTGAGAAAAGCTATGGTTCCCTCAAGGTGCTGGAACAGCTCTCGTTCTCGGTGAAAGCTGGTGAGCATCTTGCGCTGATTGGTCCATCAGGCTCGGGAAAAACGACGATCCTTAGAATTTTGATGACGGTCGAGTCGGTTACAGCTGGAGATGTGATCGTCAATGGCGTTTGCCTAAACCACGAGCAAAGAGGCGATAAACAAGTACCGTCGTCGGAGGCGCATCTACGCAGAATGCGTGGCGCCTTCGGAATGGTCTTCCAACATTTCAACCTCTTTCCGCATAAAACCGCTCTTCAGAACGTTGCCCTCGCCCCGGTGCTGACTGGAAGTCTGTCGAAAGCGGCAGCCAAAGAACGTGCGCTGCAAATGCTGGAAAACGTTGGGCTCGCCGACAAAGCACATGAGTATCCGTCAAGATTATCTGGCGGCCAAAAACAACGCGTCGCGATTGCCCGTGCTCTCGCTTTGCAGCCCAAAATACTACTCCTTGACGAGATCACCTCCGCTCTTGATCCGGAGCTGGTGGAAGAGGTCCTAAACGTCATCACAAATCTCCGCAACGAGACCGACATGACGATGCTCCTGGTTACCCACGAGATGGGTTTCGCCAAGGATTTTGCCGACCGAGTGTTGTTCTTCGAGCGCGGCAAGATCGTTGAAGAAGGCCCGCCGTCGGAAATCTTTCAGTCGCCTCACCACGAGCGCACGAAAAGCTTCCTTCGCAAGATAATCGCCGCAGGCCATCGCGTTTGAGTCGGTCAGTCAAGGCAGGGCAAGGTCATCCCAGTGAATAGTTTTGAGTCTGCAATCGGATACAGTTGGTTCATACTCACGGGGGCTGTCGCTACCGTAGAACTCACGCTTTTGAGCTGCCTGCTCGCGTTGATACTGGCTATGCTGGCCGGCATTGCTCTCACTGCAGACCAGATTTCCGTGCGTGCCGTAACGCGAATCTATGTGGAGATCTTCCGCGGCACCTCAGTGTTCGTCCAACTGTTCGCGGCTTATTTCGTTCTGCCATTTGTTGGCGTTTCTCTATCTCCACTGCAGTCGGGCGTCCTGGCGCTGGGCTTGAACGGTGGCGCTTATGGCGCTGAAGTCGTTCGCGCGGCGCTCAACGCCGTCGGTCGCGATCAGCGGGAAGCAACTATCGCATTAAATCTGACGCGGTGGCAGGCCCTCTGGTGGGTGATCCTTCCACAGGCGGTCGTGTTCATGCTGCCAAGCTTTGGAAATCTTGCGATCGAGCTCATGAAAGGCACTGCGGTGGCATCGCTCATAACGGTCTCGGAGCTAACGTTTCAGGCGCAGGTGGTACGAGGCCAAACAGGCGACACCGCTATGCCCTTTCTGCTCATCTTGGTCATTTATCTTCTAATTGCGTCTGCATTGATAAGTTTCGTGCGGTGGCTTGAAAGACGCTTTGGGCGTGGCATCGTAAGCGCAAATACCTGAGGTTAATCAATGAACTGGAGTTGGGCATTCGTCGCTGAGATAACGCCCGATTTGCTTAAAGGGCTCGTCGTTACAGTGAAGATAACGTTGATCTCGTCGGTTGTGGCTTTGAGCATCGGACTATTCTTCGCAATTGCCAAGATGTCTTCAATCGAGTCGGTTCGCCGTTCTGCGGTCCTTGTAACAGAGACGATTAGAAGAACGCCGTTGCTGGTGCAGCTGTACTTTCTCTTCTACGTCCTGCCAGACATTGGAATTGTTTTGTCTCCCATGGTCGCCGGGACAATCGGTCTCGGTCTCCACTACGGCACTTACGTGTCAGAGGTCTATCGCGCCGGGATCATCAATGTTCCGGCCGGGCAATGGGAGGCTGCGAGGGCCTGCAACCTGACCACAAGGCAGACCTGGACGGAAATCGTGCTGCCGCAAGCTATTCCCCCAATGATCCCACCTTTGGGCAATTATGTGATCGCGATGTTCAAGGAGACGCCAATACTATCGGCAATTACCGTCCTTGACCTTATGGGCGAAGCGCTAGCCAAAGCCAACTTCAGCTACCGCTATCTCGAACCAATCACTCTCGTCGCCGTGGGCTTCCTGTTCGTCAGCCTTTGCTCTGCGGCCCTTATTCGGCTTTTGGAAAACTATCTGAAACTTCGGGCTGCCTGAGCAGCCGAATTGAGGAATCAACCATGACTGCACCGAAACTACGCTTTGAGATTTCCGAGTACAAAGCTCGGCTCGAGGGCACCCGCAAAGCAATGGAGCGGGAAGGCATCGATCTTCTAATCGTCACGGACCCCGCAAACATGGCCTGGCTTACCGGTTATGACGGCTGGTCCTTCTACGTTCACCAGTGCGTCCTCATTCATGGGGACGAAGACCCGGTCTGGTTCGGTCGCGAAATGGACGGCAACGGTGCTCGCCGAACCATTTACATGGATGAGAGCCGTATCAAGTCGTACGCGGATCACTACGTCCAATCCTCCCAATATCATCCGATGACTGCCCTTGGCCAATTGGTTACAGACCTCGGCTGGTCCACGGGTTCGATCGGGATCGAAAAGGATAATTACTACTTTACGCACGCAGCTTTTGAAGCGCTGTCCTCCACGCTGCCGAACGCAAGCTTCAAAGACACGACAAGGCTTGTGAAATGGCAGCGGATCATCAAGTCTCCCCGCGAAATCGAGTACATGCGCGGAGCAGGCAAAATCGCGACGGCCATGCATCAGCGCGTCGCCGAAGTGTTGAAACCCGGCGTCAAGCAATCGGACATTGTGGCGGAAATTTACCGCACCGCCACTCGTGGCGTTGATGGCTTCTGGGGCGACTACCCAGCGGCCGTTCCCATGATCGGGGCGGGCATCGACGCCTCGGCGCCTCATTTGACTTGGTCAGATCGTGAGCTTCGCTCTGGGGAAAGCATCTTTTTTGAACTCGCCGGCGTCCACAAACGCTATCACTGTCCTCTCTCCAGGACATTCTATCTAGGTAAGCCGGAACAAAAGTTCGTCGATGCAGAAAAGGCCGTGCTCGAGGGAATGGCGGCTGGCTTGGAGAAAGCGGTGCCGGGGAATTCTTGCGAAGACGTCGCGCAAGCCTACTACACCGCCATTGAGCGTCACGGGCTGAAAAAGCCAAGCCGTTGCGGCTACTCGATCGGTCTCGCTTATCCGCCGGATTGGGGTGAGCACTCCGCAAGCTTCCGCACAGGGGACCGCACTGAATTGCGGCCAGGGATGACGTTCCACTTTATGTCAGGCCTGTGGTTTGGCGACTGGGGCATCGAAATCACTGAAAGCATCCTTATCACCGACAAGCAGGCCGAGTGCCTGGCACAGTCGCCACGCCAGTTGATAGTGATCGATCAATGAATGCATCGGACACAGACCTCAAACGGGCCAGTCACGCATTCCATTTGCCGGCGGGATGCGAGGAGCAAATCCTCGCTCTCCGGCACTACATGCACGCAAACCCGGAGCTATCAAATGAGGAGCACAACACTCGGGCAAAAATAGCGGAGTTTTTGGGCGGTGCGGGGCTGCAAACACCCCAGGTCTTTCACCACACAGGCTTGTTCGTTGACATTGTCGGCGAGGGAAATGGAATTCCCATAAATGTCGTGGTTCGTGGCGACATCGACGCGCTGCCCATCCAAGAGGCCCGACCGGATATCCCATATAGATCCCGTGTCCCTGGAAAGATGCATGCTTGCGGCCACGATGCGCATGCATCGGCAGCATTGGGCGTTGTATTGGCGGCGCTCGCCTATCGTCAGCACTACGCGGGAAAGGTGCGCGTTGTGTTTCAACCGGCTGAGGAAGCAGAACCCCTCGGCGGCCGATCTGTCGCTGAACAAGGTCTGCTCGACGGTTTTGACTGCGCAATTGGGATGCATGTGAACCCCGAAATACCCTCCGGGACGTTTTCCGTCCTGACGGGCCCGGTAACAAAGTCTTCCGACGAATTCCAGATCATCTTCAAAGGCAAGAAGAGCCACGCGGCGTGGCCAGAGCTGGGTGTTGATGCGATCGCGATCGCGTCCACATTCGTCATTGAGATGCAGAAACTCATATCGCGTGAGAGCCACAGCGACGAAGCTCCTGTCATTTCAATAGGCCGTTTCCATGGTGGTGAAGCAACCAACATCATCTGCGATCGCGTCGTTCTCGACGGTACGCTGCGCACACGTTCGCCAGACGCCCGTCAGAGGCTTCGACGCCGTTTGGAGGAACTGGCTCGTCAGATTGCCGCGATGCATCGCGGCGAGGCAGAGTTCAAGCTGGTTCCGGGAGAACCTGCCGTCGTAAACGATCCAGGTATCAGTCAAACGGCCCGGGAAGCCATTGGCGAAATCTATGGAAGTGAGTCACTCGTTCCGGCGAGACCTCTCGCAGGGGCAGACGACTTCGGATTCTATGCCGAAAAACTCCCATCGGTGTATTTCTGGTTTGGCTGTTACAATGAAGCGCTCGGAAACATAACCCATGTTCACACGGCAGAATTCGGTGTCTCCGATGATGACGTGTTGCGCGCGGCGCGCGCTGCTTGGGCAATCGTCAGAAATCTTCAAGTTTCAGCAAACGCGGGCATATCGTCATGATCACGTCGCCAATCAAACACCTTGAAGCAGCTATGGACGCAGGGATGGCGAACCAGGTTGTAATCGGCTTGATTGCTCTTTCGACAGATGTCGTGACTGAGTACGAGCTGCGGAGAATGCTTCCGAAGGACGGCGTTAGTATTTCAGCAACCCGAATTGAGACGAAAAACCCGATTACGATCGAAAATCTGCGTGGCCATGCGCATGAAATTGCCAAAGCCGCCGAGCTGTTCGTGCCCCGGGAGTCCGTGGATGTCTTTGCCTACGGCTGCACGTCTGGATCTGCGCTGATTTTGCAAACGACCCTTGAAGCAGAACTGCACCGAACTGCACCAGGCGCGAAGTTAACATCGCCTATGACAGGAGCCTACAAGGCTTTTCGTCAGCTCGGGATTCGGCGGGTCGATCTTTTGACACCCTATCCAGACGACGTTACGGCGGCGATGACCGAGTGCTTGAAGGACGAAGGTGTTTCAGTCGTGTCTTGTGGTTCATTCCACATCGAAAACGACTATGAAATCATCAATATCAAGCCGGCGAGCATCATAGCAGCGGCCGAGGCACTAAATTCGGCTGAGTCCGAAGCTTTGTTCATACCATGCACTGGTTTGAGGACTTCGACAATCATCCAGGCCCTCGAAGCGCGAATTGGCAAGCCTGTGATCACCGCTCACCAAGCAATGCTCTGGGATGCACTTAGACTTTCCGGCTATACACAGCCACTGTCGGGATTCGGAAAGCTACTCACTGTCTGACGCGACCCATCTTCGCACCGACCAATTATCCGAATTCAGGAGGACCAGGAATGAAAGTTCTATGCTTATGGTATGCCACGGACACTGAGATCAACCTAATCAAAGGAGTGCTGCCGCCCGGAACCGAAGTGGTGGCACCGAGAGGCGAATATCTCTCGCGTTTCGACTGCGACTACTCAGACGTGACGAATCTGGCGCCCGACGCCGATGCGATCATTGCTTTTAGCGTCCCGGAGGGACTTCTTCAGATCGCGGAAAAGCTCAAGGTGTTCTCCTGGCTGCATTCCGGCGTGGACGACCTTGGACTGATGGGCGCGCTAGATCTTTTCAAACAGCGTGGCGTCAAGCTCGCAAACATTCGCGGCGCGAATGCGGTCGCGGTCGCGGAGCAAGCAATGATGTTCGTGCTAGCTCTTGCAAAAAAGACTCTCCTTAAGCACCGGGCGACAGAAGAAGGCAGGCTGCTATTCCCTCTCTATGATGACGAATACAGGTCGGGGATGCTACACGGTCGCACAATCGGCGTGATTGGAGTTGGAAATATCGGCGGGCGTATCGCCAAACACGCCAAGGGGTTCGACATGCAAGCCCTCGGCGTCCGTCGCACCAATGGCGGCCCCCCGGTCGAGTTTTTCGATGCAGTGCACGGGGTCGACGAGTTGCACGATGTTCTGCCGAAGTGCGACTACGTCGTCCTAGCGACGCCTGATACAAAAGAGACGCATCAGTTTTTCGGCGCCGCGGAGCTCGCCGCCATGAAACCATCGGCGTTTCTCATTAATATCTCGCGTGGCATGTTGATCCAGGAGAAGCCGCTATACGAAGCGCTCACTTCAGGCACCCTTCATGGTTTCGCAACCGACGTATGGTGGCAGTACAATTACGGCCAAACATTTCCGATTGGCTGGGGATCGCGCCTTGGAATCCACAAGTTGCCCAATGTGGTCACGTCGAACGACCAAGCCGCAAATGCCGATGACGTGCTCGAGAGGAATATCCGCTGGGGCTCGCAGAACCTGGCTGAATTTGTATCGGGTACACCGATGAAGCGAGAAGTGAGGCTCGATCTGGGATACTAAGCCCGCATGGATGTTCTTGCAAAGCAAGGACATCCAATCACCACCCATGACTGTGAATTGGCTTTTTAATTGCGTGTGGTTGTCAATCCGAGTCTCGCTCTGTCATCGCCGGGGTCATGGTCCTTTCCTAGGTCGAATGCCTCATGGTGATGTTCGGGCGGGCGCCTCAACGTGTGCAACGAAGTTCGAAGTCGACGTCAGCCGATTCAACGAGGTCACCGCAACCACCGTCCCGGCGGGGACATCACGAGTTCCGGAAACGGACCCGCGATTGGGATCGAGCGCGGGTCTGTCATGCCATCCCCTTCGCTCATGACGGCGGAGCGGCGCGCATTGGTTAAATACGAGAGTGACGCGGTCGCCGATCTCGCAGGCTCTGCGATCAGGTGTTCGGTTCGCTTAAATGATTGTATAAAATGCGTCATCGTCTTTAAACGGGCGCTAATGCAGACTCGGTTCCGTTTCATGAAACACTATCCGTCCATTCAAGCGCTTCGCGTTCTCACCAGTTTCGCTCGGACAGGATCAGTTGAAGAGACCGCGGATGAGCTTTTTCTCACCCGAAGCGCGGTAACCTACCAACTCCGCTTGCTCGAGCGCAGCTTGAGTTTTTCACTTTTGCACCGGGCGGGTACCCGCATCGGGCTCTCGCCTGAGGGCTTAGCCTACGCTCATGATGTGCGGTTGGCGCTCAACACGATCTCCGGTTCAGCACAGCGGTACGCGAATAGGAGTGTAAGCGGTACTCTCGTAATTTGTAGCACACCGGGCTTCGCGGGCGGTTGGCTTTGCAGCCGCATTGCCAAATTCAATGGAGCCTTCCCTGATGTGAAGATCGTCCTTCAAACCCAGACCCTTCTGGAAAATGTCGCGAATGAGGACATTGATGTGTTTATCACCTTCGGGAATGGTCATTGGCCAGAGATGAGTGTCTCTTACCTCGTCGGCATCCGTATATCTCCGGTATGCAGTCCGGTTTTCCTGCATCAACATGGGATGTTTAAGGACCCTAAAGATCTGAGCAACGTGCCTTTGCTTAACATCCTTGGCGACGAGACAGACTGGGAGATCTGGCTCACCGCGGCCGGTGTCGACCCTTTTCTGGCGCGTAGCGGCATCACCTTCCATGACGGAAACCTTTGTTACAACGCTGCGGTCTACTCGCAAGGCGTGGCGCTGGGCGACGATTTCACCTGTCGAGCCGCTTTGGCAAGCGGCATGCTTGTCATGCCGTTTGATCTCTCGCTTAGAGGGAGACGCTCCTATTACCTTGTTTCGTCGCCGGCCAAGGCTGAAATGCCAACGGTGGCGGCCTTTAGCTCATGGATTAAGACCGAAATCATGGCCAACCATACCGAGGATGACGGCGAGGCCTGAATACGATATCGGCAAAAATATTTCGTCGATATCGCGAAAACTATAGATTTGACGAATGATCCCTGACCTTCCTAGGATCAAAAAAAGCGGGGAAGCTCATTCGGTAGATAGTGGTCATTGACGCAGCCAGCCTCCGCTGACCCAACATAAGATCGAAAAAATGAATAGCATAAGCAAAGTTTCAGGGACCGTAGGGGCCCTGACGGCTCTCGATTGCATTGAACTCTACCGGGCCGGCACGATCTCACCGGTCGAGGTTGTTCGGGACTGTCTTGAGCGCATCGACGCAATCAACGCCGAACTCAACGCTTTCTGTTACATTGATGCGGAGGCGGCTTTGATTGCGGCCCGTCAATCCGAGGCAAGGTGGAACAAGCGGCAACCGATCGGTGTGCTCGACGGAGTGCCTGTTACAATCAAAGACCTCACATTGACGCGCGGAATGCCGACGCGGCGTGGCTCCGCAGCAACTAGTGCTGCCGGGCCATGGAATGAAGATGCACCGCTCACCGCCCGCATGCGAGAAGCCGGGTCCATCATTCTCGGAAAAACTACGACACCGGAATACGGCTGGAAGGGAGCAACCGATAGCCCCCTGACCGGCATCACCCGCAACCCCTGGAATCCGAAGCTGACACCAGGCGGCTCGTCTGGGGGCGCGGCGGTAGCCGCAGCGCTAAACCTCGGATTTCTTCACCAAGGTAGCGATGGCGGCGGTTCGATCCGTATTCCCGCAAGCTTTACCGGTACATTCGGCTTCAAGCCAACTTTCGGATACGTGCCCCAGTGGCCGCTTAGTGCCATGGGAGCGCTGTCTCACATTGGACCAATGACACGTACGGTCGATGACGCGGTGCTGATGATGGATGTTATCACCCGTCCCGACGCACGGGACGGCTACGGCGGCATGACTTATAAGGCCGACGTGTCAGGCGAAACCGAGTCCCTGGACGGGATCCGGGTCGGATACAGTCGTACTCTTGGCTACGCCGATGTGGCGCCTGACATTCTGCGCGTCACCGACGCAGCTGTTGAACAGCTTCGTGGCCTGGGCGCAGAGGTTGTTGAGGTAGACCCTGGCTTTGCCAATCCTGTAAAGGTATTCGCAACGTTCTGGTTCGCCGGAGCAGCGCGTCTGATTGCTCGCATGAGCGAGGCACAGAAAGAGCTGCTGGATCCCGGTTTTCTTGAGTGTGCGATCCGGGGTGAGGAAATCTCTCTCGCAGAATTCAAGGATGCCGAACAGGCTCGATTCGATTTGTCGGCAAAAATGGCCGATTTCCATGCAAGCTTTGATCTGCTGGTCACTTCGACCGTAGCCGTTGCACCTTTCCCCGTTGGAAAGGATAAGCCCGATGGGTTCAGCGGCTGGGTCGATTGGACGCCCTTTACTTTCCCTTTCAACCTGACGCAGCAGCCTGCAGCATCCCTTCCATCGGGGTTGGACGACGCCGGGCTCCCCGTGGGCCTCCAGCTCGTCGGACCGCGCTACCACGACGCCAAGGTACTCGGCGCCGCCCGAGTGATTGAAAGGCGTTTGGGACGCCTGACGCCGCCAGTTCTGCAAATGGACAGCCGATAGACCGCCCGCAAGTTTCTACGCGCCAAAGCGTCATCTCACCATTCTCGAGAGACGCTCACACCAACCAGGATTGAGGACCGATGTCCGCGCAAACGAATGACATGAAACAACATCCCAATGGCAAGGTACTAACGTTTGCACTGCCGGAATTTGAAGACCGGGTCAGCCGTCTTAATGCCATGCTGCAGAAAGAGAAGATCGATATCTATCTCGGTCATGCGCCCGAAAGCCTCAATTATTTCACCGGCTTCGATCCTCTCGGAATCTATTTGTATGAGTGCGTGTTTTTCCAGACAGGAGCGAAGGAACCTTCGCTCCTCACTCATAAAGCTGAGAAAGAGCTCACCGTTTTCCAGTGCTGGATCTCGGAAATCATCATCTGGACGCACGGCCACAATCCCGTTCAGATGACAATCGACAAATTGCGCGCCCTCGGTGCAACAGCTGGCAAGAGGGTGGGCCTCGAGATGGCCAATTGGTATCTTCGCGCCGATCTCTACAAAGCCCTGACAGTGGCATTTCCAGAAGTTGAATTTGTCGACGTGACGCAGAAGATCATGCGGCTGCGCACCATTAAATCGCCGACCGAAATTGAATATATGCGGAAAGCGGCCGGGTTCTCCGACCTCGCTCTGGAGGCGATGGCCGAGATCCTCCGCCCAGGCATTAGCGAGCTGGATGTGCTGGCGGCGGTACAGTCGAAATTGGCGCTTGCGGGCTCCGAATATCCCACGCTGCCTTTCATTATCGCTTCCGGGTGGCGTTCAGGCACATTCCACGCCGTCCCATCGTCGAAAATCATCGAGGCGGGTGATCCGATCCTTTTTGAGTTCACGGGATCCTGGAAACGCTACAATTCCAACCTCTGCCGCACCGTGGTGGCGGGCAAGGCATCCGACCGGCTGCTCGACCTCTGGAAAATCAACTACGAATCGTTCTGGCGGCCTTTCGAGCTGATCCGGCCCGGCGCATCGGCTTCGGACATCGACCGCCTCAGCCGGGATATCAGGGGCGATTATGCCGACTTCATCGTGGCTCGCGCGGGCTTTGGGATGGGCCTGTCTTACCCTCCGACCTTTGCGCAATTTCCGGACATTCTGGTGGGTGACGAAACGGTCCTCGAGCCTGGGATGATCTTCTCCCTCGAGCCGTCGATATCGCAGTTCGAAGGCGTTACAATTTCATACGGATACAACATCCTCGTGACGGAAAATGGCGCGGAGATTCTGCAGAACACTCCCAAGGAACTTTTCGAGATTGCAGCTTAGCACCGCACCATGGCCATTGTTACCACTTGAGAGGATCCGATGAACGCACATGAGACTGTAGATTCCCACAATTCGCAATCGAATGCTCAGACCGAAGCCCGGCGTGATCTTGCGGCCGCGCATCGCCTGGCCGTGAAGGACAACTTCATTGAGGGCATCGACAATCATTTCACGCTGACCGTGCCAGGAGCACCGGACCGCTTTTATCTGAACGCGTTCGGATATCACTGGTCCGAAGTTAACGCGTCCAACTTGATCGAGGTGTCCCTTGACGGCGCTGTTGTCGCCGGCGAGGGCATCGCGAACCTCACTGCGGTCTGCATACACGCCCCGATCCATCGGCGCGGCGTCAAGTGCGTCCTGCATACACACATGACCTACACGACGGCCCTGAGCCAGTTGGAAGACATGCGCATTGAGCCCTCAAGCCAGAACGGCGTGGTTCTGCAGGACATGATTGCTTACGACCGCGACTACAACGGCTTTGCCGAAACGCAGGACGAAGGCGAGCGCATGGCGGACGTCCTGGGCGACAAGAAGATCCTCATGCTTGCCAATCATGGGGCCGTTGCGACCGGAGACAGCGTCGCAAAGGCTTACCACCGCCTTTACTTCTTAGAGAGAGCCGCTATGACGCAGATGATAGCGATGGCGGCCGGCAAGCAGCGCATGATTTCGGAAGCAGTCCAAGATCGCATCCGAAGCTCACTCGGCGCTCCCGGCACGGACTACGGCGCCGAGATCCGCATGTATTTCGATGCCATGAAACGCGTTTTGAGAGCAGATGGCTCGAATTTTGCAGAATAACTTAAGCTAATTGCCGAAAATGCGTGGAAAGCTCCAAACCAAAAAAGGGGGATACGCATGAAAATGGGATAAGATATACATCTTTAGCACTTACCGCTCTCATGGCTTTTACAGGCGTTGCGAACCCCAACTGTCTTCACGATATCAAACAGGCTGGTGTGATCAAGGCAGGTAGCGCTACCCTCGGCACCAAGCCGTTCCTTTTAAGAAATGAGGATGGTTCACTCGCAGGCTTCGAGTGGGAGTCCCAGATGGTCCCTATTCGTCAAGGGTCCGGAAATGGCGTGATCGACCAATCGATCAAGTCGACGGCACGCTGAAGTATGGCCTGGGTTTGCGCAAGGTTGGGATGTGCGGCGATGACATATCCAATTAGGTCCCCGTAGTCGCCATTCCTGACGATAGGGGTCTTGGGTTCAATAAAGAATTTGACCTCAGTGATACCTGGTACAGTTGCTGCCTGATTGACGCCGCCGATCCAATCGAGGGTGCCATCGCTATCAGGCACTAGAATCCGAGCGGCCGCAGTTTGCGAATGCCTTCTGCGCAAATCCCATTCGTCGCCGACGACAAGCTTGATGTGCTCGGTGATGATGTCCACACCATAAGCCAGCTGAATCAGTTGAGGTCCGGGCGCGCCACCAAGGCGAGGATTGACTTCAATGACTACCGGGCCACGCTTCGTCCATCGGAATTCAATGCACGTTGGCCCCCAGCCAAGGCCGAGAACTTGCAAACAGCTCAGCGAAACATCAGCGATACGCTCGCGCTCCTCATTGGTCAGCAGGGCCGGAAGCGTCATCTCACGAAAGACGAAATGCGGCGGAGCCCCGAAATCGCCGGCGGAGATTGCGATGACCTCATCTCCCATTGTGTCGGCGCAATAGTAGGGACCTTGGGCAAATTCTTCGACCAGTATCCTCGGTGAAGACCGCCATGTGTAGTTCCCGCCCAACAGATAGGTCGTATGTTCGGCCAACTCATCGGCGTTGCGGCACAATCGGACACCTCTGCTGCCGACACCTACCGCTGGCTTGACAACCACCGGCAGGCCAATCTCCGCAGCATAGCTTTCTACGTCCGTCGCATTCGCGGCCACGCGATAAACAGGTACCGGAACGCCTGCTCCCGCGAGGAGCTGACGTTGAGCGAACTTGTCGCAGCATTGTTCAACCGATACGGGGTTCGGTCCCGGGAGACCGAAACGGCGGCAGAGCTTGCCTACTGTCGCATAAACCGCTTCCCTAGCGCTGGTAATGCCAGCAATGTCGTAGGTCGCACGGAGCCGGGAACATTCCCGGATCAGCGCATCGAGATTGTCTGTATCGACACGAATGGCCTCAACGCTTTCCGCCGCAAGATAGTCGTACTGAGTTGGATCAGTCGACAGGGTAATTGGATGAAGACCAAGACGCTGGGCCGCTTGGACGTACGACAGACCATTGCTTGCGCTTTCAATCAGGATGAGCACTCTTTTTGCCATTTGCCTGTTACCTCTATGTTGCGTGGTGTGAAGTGGTCTGGGCAACAATCGGCATCAGCTTTCCTATCCGTGCCAGGCCTCAGACCTTGCGGCGAAGGTACCATCGTCAGCGATCTGCTCCCGCAAAGATTCTGTAACTTAGTGTTACGGTTTTGTTGCAACTGCGGACTGATCGGGATAGGGGCGCGACGTCCCCCTCCCACACCACCGGCCATACGGGTCCGTACCACGGCGGTTCGATCGGATTAGGCTTGGGCAAAGACATGGAGCCGGGGGAGACCGAGAGACTCGAAGACATGCGCCAGAATCCCGTCGGTGAACCGGCGGCAATCGCAGCTCCGAACTTTGGTACGCCATGACGGCGCAGTTCCTTGAAGCGGTTGTGCCCATTCCCCATTGCCGCCAGAGATACATGCGTAGTCTTCGGCGGAGCCACGCTTCCAAGTTCGTAAGCACCCGTGGGGGGTCTGGCAGAAGCCGAAGTAATCGCGCCATCCGATAAGGTATGGCTTCAGCTCCTTGATCAACTGCGGCAGACTGATCCCCGTGTCCGGCGTGTCATGTCCCGGATCAGCGTCTCGAATTTGCCGAGGGTCTTCGGCACAATGCGCCGCTCGCTCCCGTCATTTGAGATGCTGAACCCAGGATTTGTGGTAATCTACGCCGGGTCGTATGATACGTCGCACTTTCCCCGCCATGACGATCGTCGAACCCGAAATACGGTACGCTGCACGGCAGGAGGTGCGAGTGTCCGTCAAGTACCCAACTTTCTAGTGAGTGCAGCCTCTCTCATGCGTAAGCGATGCGCCAAGGCACCTTGCAATAGGCCGATGAACATGGAGTTTTCGAGCCATGACATTGGAACATGCAAGCGGCGATACGGTCGCCGAGTTAAGCGCCGCCGCGGCGTCCGAAGATCTTACAACGGTGCCCGGGCGCGTGCGGCAACGAAGGCTGTGGAGTTGCACGGAGAAGCGCGGGTTGGTCGATCTGGCGAGCGCGGCGGGGTCGTCGGTGACCGAGGTCGCGGAGGCATTCGGCGTAGCTCCGTCACAGCTTTATGCCTGGCGCAAACAGATGGCCGGCGGCGAGCTCGATGCCGATCGGGCGATGGCAACTTTCGCGCGGATCGAAGTGAACGATCTGCCCGGTGTCGAACGCCCCGTCGCCGATTGCCCGGACCAGGCCGGCAGAATCGTCGTGGCCTTTCCGAACGGCGCGCGATTGCGGATCGACGGGACCGTCGATCCGACGGCGCTGCGTATCGTACTGGCGGAGTTGACCAGGTGATCACGGTGGTGCCGACCGACCGGATTTACTTGTGCTGCGGTGAGACCGACATGCGCCGCGGGATCAACAGCCTGGCGCGGATGGTGCAGCAGGTGCTCGCGCTCGACCCGCATTCCGGCGCGATCTTCTGCTTCCGTGGACGCAAGGGTCATATCATCAAGATTTTGGCGCATGACGACCAGGGGTTCTGCCTTTTTACAAAACGGCTTTCCGATGGTTGTTTCGCCTGGCCGACCACCAAGGATCAGGTGACCGTGTCGCTCACTAAGGCACAGCTTTCGCTACTTTTGGACGGGATCGATTGGCGCCGGCCGAACAAGATTTATCGACCACGTCTGGCCGGCTAAATTCGGCCGTTCTCATTGATTTTGTGTCGATTTTGCTTCCGTAGACGAGGTCTTTCGGGTATGTAATTTGGGTGTCGGAACAAGCTCCCTCCATCGCTGATTTCCTCGCCCGGATCGCCACTCTGGAGGCGGCGGTTTGTGCCCGTGACATCGCCATTGCCGAACGGGATGAGCAGCTGCGAAGAGAGCGCGCCGAGGCCGCGCTTCGCATCCAGCGCCTGCAGCTGCAGATCGATCGCTTCAACCGCAAGGCCTTCGGCCGCTCCTCCGAGAAGCTCGGCCAGATGCAGCTCGAACTCGAAGATCTCGAGATCGATTTCGCCGCCAGCGTGCCCGATCTCGATCTGCCTATCGTCGCTGACACCGACAAGGTGCGGGTGTTGCCGGTGCGCAAGCTCAACCCCAACCTGCCGCGCAAGCGGGTCGTTCGCGAGCCCTCTTGCGCATGTTGCACGGGCTGCGGCGGCGATCTTCGCGCCATGGGCGAAGATGGCGACGAGATGCTCGATCTGGTGGCTCAGGCCTGGCAGGTGATCGAGACCATTAGACCCAAGTACAGCTGCCGGACCTGCGATAAAATCATCCAGGCGCCGGCGCCAGCCAAGGCCATAGCACGCGGCAAGCTCAGCTATGCCGCGCTCGCCCATATCATGATGGCGAAGTGGGGTTATCATCTGCCCTTCTACCGTCTGGCCCAGATGATGGCCGCCAAGGGCGTCGATATCGAGCGTTCCACGCTTGCGCGCAGCGCCGGCTACGCCGCCGCCTTGCTCGATCCGATCTACAACCGCATCCGCGAGATCGGCCGTACCCGCACCAAGATCCACACCGACGACACGCGGCTTCCGATCCTGGCGCCCGGCAACGGCAAGACCCACAAGGGCGCGCTCTGGGTTTACGTCGCCGACGACCGCAATTCGGGTTCGCAGGAGCCGCCGATCGCCTGGTATCGCGCCACCATGGGCCGCGCCGGCGAGAGCGTGATGACCGAGCTCGCCGGATTTACCGGCACGCTCCAGGCCGACGGTTTCAGCGGCTATAACCAGCTCTACAAGGGCGGCGCCATTCGAGAAGCAGCCTGCCTAGCCCATCTGCGTCGCAAGATATTCGACGTTCACGACAGCCAGCCGACCGAGCTCAGCACGACGGCGATGGCCGGTATCCAGGCGATCTACCGGATCGAGGAAGAGATACGGGGGCTCCCGCCCGCCGAGCGATTGGCCGCACGACGAAGTCGGACCCGACCACTGGTCCGCGCGCTGCGACGACAGCTCATGCGCCAGGGCAAGGGTTTGTCGCGCCATGCCGATATCGCCAAGGCCTTCGCCTATGGCACCAACCGATGGCGCGCGTTCAATCGCTTCCTCTACGATGGCCAGCTCGAGCCCGACAACCTGATCGCGGAGCGGGCCATTCGTGGATTTACAACGACCGATTCATACTGCACCTCTCCTCAAACGTCCGGAAACAGGGACTTTTGGTTTTCCATTTTGATGCGACACGGGCCCCTGTGACGCGGAAACTGGGTTACTTGATCCTTTTCCAGGTCCGTGGCTCGTATTTGGTGCGGCGCATCCGGAACAACCTGCTCGGTAGGGAGCACGCCCTCCTTGATCAGTCGACGGACACGATGGGCTGTAACTCCAAGCTTTTTGGCAGCTTCGGTCAGCGTGAGCCATTCGCCATTCTTTTCGGCGGATCGGTAGCCGTGGATTTTATGGACCGTGCGCAGTGCCCCGACACGGCGCGCCGTCCAGGTTTTGCCTTGTCCGGTCTGCATTCCCATCCGGTTGAGAGTGGCGGCAATGTTTGCGTCGGACCAGCGGGTAGCCATAGACCGCATGACGGCAAGGGCGGCCTCCGGAGTACTCTGGCCATGTTCGCCAGCTTTGGGTTTGCGAATACGCAGCTGGGAGTGCTGGCCACCCCTCCAGTGGATCGTCAAAATAACTTCACGTTGCTCTTCATCGACGTCAGCGATGATATCCGACACGAGGGTGCGGAGGAGCTGCTGACGGCAACGCATATCGACGTCAGGCGCGCGCCAGGCAGCCTCCAGGTCGGTGGCAATGCCAGCAAAATCGGGAACTGGGGTGACAAGATCGATTTGTCGCGCTTGGGCCAAACCCGCTTCACAGGCTTCCACGCGCCTGAGCGCTGCCTCCCAGCTCTTCTCAAGTTGGGCAGCGATCAGCCGGTTGTCGGGGTCGCAAGCGGCATAGCGACGCTCAGCGAGAGATGCCTCGTATCGAGCTTGCTGCAAGTCCAGCTCCACCATACGGTGTCGTTCTTCCAGATTATCCCGATGCGCACGATCAGCTTCCATTGCGGCCTCGATCGCCATTGGCGTCACGGCTCTCAATATCTCTTTGCCGATGGCAGGGTCGATGCGAGATGCGCCAAAAGTCATGCATCGCGGCTTGGCCAGCATCTGGTTGATACGTTCGCAGCGGTAATAGGGATGACCCGGAGGCCGGCCCGAATAGACAACGCCCAACCGCCTTCCACATCGGCCGCAGGTGAGCAGGCCCGCAAGCAGCGCACGGCCGCCACGACCCGACTTGATGCCGCCTTTCTGTCCAAAGGCATTGACGGCGATATGGCTCTGGTTCCGCTCAAACTCACTCCAATCGATATAACCTTCATGATGATCCTGGAGCAGCACTTCCCACGTTCCAAAGGGCTTGTTGTGGCCGTAGCTTTTGCGAGCCCTGCCATCGACAATCTCCGTTCGCTTCTCGCTTTTACCATAGACATAGACCCCGGCGTAGAATGGGTTCTTCAGGATCGAAATAACACTTCGATAGCGAACCGGCACCCAGTCGAAGGACACCGTTTTGCGCCCGTCAGAAGGGCGGGGAAAATGGAAATTATCAGCCGTCAGCGAAATCAGCACCTGGCGGGCGCTGCCAAGCTCGCGGAAGCGCGAAAAGATGAGGCGGATCGCCTGCTGTACCCGAAGATCAGGATCAAGCCCCAGACCGTATTCACGATGCCAGATATAGCCGATCGGAACACTGAGGCGCAGTTCCCCCCGCCGCGCTTTGGCGCGAGCCGCGTCAAGCATGCGCGTTCGCAATATGCCGAGCTCAAACTCGCTGATGCTGCCCTTCATACCCAACAACAATCGATCGTTAGGCCGACAAGGATCGTACACCCCGTCGAGATCTATGACGCGCGCTTCAACCAGGCCGCACAGTTCCAGGAGGTGGTGCCAATCCCGGCCGTTACGGGAAAGGCGCGATGCGTCGAGGCAGAGCACTGCGCCAACTTTGCCTGTGCACAGGCCGCTCACCAGTCGCTCGAAACCAGGGCGGTCGACAGCGCCGCTGGCGGTCCGACCAAGGTCATCGTCGATCACCTCGACATCATGGAATCCCCAGCGGCGCGCAACATCCACAAGTTCATATTGTCGCCGCTGGCTTTCCAGGTTGTTCTGGACCTGACCGGGGGTCGACTGTCGAACGTAGACCACAGCTTTGCGCTTCAGCACCGTCGCTGGAAGGAGATCATTGCCCGTCATCGCTCGTCTCCTTCGTCGCGACGCCGGCCGCGGCCATCAGGAGGGTCGCCAGCCAGGCGACAACAACGCTTCGTTCCGGGTCGCTCAGGCCTCGCATCTGCGGCGTATCGAGCGGCATGCTCAGCTGCTGGGTCAGCACCGGTAATGTCGAGGGTGGTGGTGGTAAAGCCTTCATGGCGCGCCTCCTGGATGGCCGTGAGTCCATCCGTCGAAGTCTGCCTGAAACCGCGCTCGGTAAGCAGTCTATGAAGCTCTACAAGTCCAATCACCGCAACGCGCGGTTCGCCCATCTCCATGTTGGCGCAAAACGCCCGATCCAGCATCCACTCTGCGACCTGAATGATCTCACCCGGCCTAATCTCGACCCGAATGATCGAACCGTTAGCCCGATCCTCCCGACCTTCATGCCGGAATCGGCCGCCGTAATATGGATGCCAGCGATAATGAAACTCTACCATCTGCCCGACATGGGCAGAATGACCCTGCGATGGCGGTCGGCCGACGCAACTGGCTTTTCTCGGGCAGCTTCGCCGCGGCAGAGCGGTCAGCGGTCGTGCTCAGCATCATTGAGACGTGCAAGCTCTGCGGCGTCGATGCCGAAGCCTACATGGCCGACGTCACCGAGCGCATCCAGAATGATTGGCCAGCCTCGCGCTGGGACGAACTGATGCCGTGGAATTGGGTGCGCCGCGAAGAGATGCAGCTCTCCTTGGCGGCATGAGCGCGCTCGATGACATGGCGCTGTCGGACGAGGCGCTCGAGGCCTGGATGGCCGTCAAGATCAACCGTCGCCCGCTGGTGCGGACCATGTCGGCGCTGGATGGCTTCGTAACGGCGGCGGTCACCGGGCCGCGGTTCCCGGACCCGCAATACTGGATGTGCCCGCTCATGGGGTTGCCGCGCGACGTCTTGGCCAAAGGATCTGCAACCGATCACGCCGTGTTTGCCAGCGTCGCCAGGATCCACAACCGGATCAACGAGACGCTCTTCGACAGACCGCAGGATTATGCGCCCCGTTTCGCCACCAAGCCCAGCGGCGGCATCGACCCCCGGCCTTGGTGCCAGGGGTTCTACGCGGCCATGAACCGCAACATCAAACGCTGGAAACGACTACTCGACCTCGACAACCCCAACCACGGCCTGCTGCTGCCGATCCTGATCTACTGCGTCGACAAAAAGGGGCGGCCCGTCCTCGGCAAGCCCAGGCCAGGGCCTGAGACCGCGCATTTCATCGAGCATGAGGCCTACAAAGACATCGCCCTCGTCATCCCCGCCCTGCGCGAACTCCACTACGTCACCCGTTATGACGATCCGCCGTGATCGGCGGCGACGCGGACCAACGGCTTCCTCTATCTACTATAGAGCACTATTTCGGGAAAGGTGCCTTGGCGCATCGCTTACCCTCATGCCACCTCGCTATCTTGACGTCTTTCCGCGCGCCAAAGGATGAAAACAGGCTAGCCGTCGCCCCGGCTCATTCTCGCGAAGCGCGGGCTCGGATACACGACATGCGCTGGCGGCCCAACGGCAACGCGGCGCGAAGGCGCAGCCGGGAGGGCGATTAAGGGGGCTCGGGACCTCCCCGTCGAGCGGCGCCGGCTGGCGCCGCCGCCCGGGATCGATCACCGGCACCGCGTCGAGCAACGCCCGCGTGTAAGGGTGGCGCGGATCGGCGAAGACTTGATCCACGGGACCGCTCTCGACGATGCGACCGAGATACATCACGGCGACGCTGTGGGCGATGTAGTCGACAACGCCGAGATCGTGGGTGATGAACAGATAGCTGACGTTCGATGCGGCTTGGAGAACCTTCAGAAGCTTCAGAATCTGAGCCTGCACGGAGACATCAAGCGCGGCGGTGGGTTCGTCGAGTACAAGCAGCCGTGGCTTAAGCGCCAGTGCACGTGCGATGGCAACCCGCTGCATCTGCCCCCCGGAGAGCTGATGCGGATAACGACTGAGGTATTCAACGCCGAGCCCAACCTGGCTCAGCAATTCACGGACACGCTCGGTGACGGCTTCCCCATGTATTCCGAGAATAGCGGTCAGCGGCTCGCCGATAATGGTGCGCACCTTCATTCTCGGATCGAGGGAAGAACGCGGGTTCTGGAACACGACGCCGACGTCACGGCGCGGGGGCATCGTTGCCCCATAATGACCCGCGGTAACCACATTGCCGCCAATTTCGATCCTGCCAGCATCGAACCTCACAAGTCCCAGGAGCGCGGAGGCGAGCGTGCTCTTGCCGCAGCCCGACTCACCTACTACGGCGAGCGTCTCGCCTAGTGCGATCTGGAAGTTGATGCCATCCAAGGCCTTCAGAGCACCGTGCCGCGTGGGATAGACTTTACAGAGGCTCTCGACAGATACCAGGGGAACAGCCGATCCGGTGTTCATGATGCCTCCATGAACTGCTGATTGCGAACAGCATGATGGCACAGCGCTACATGGTTCTGCTCAAGGTTCTGGACAGGCGGCTTCGCCTCTGCGCAAATTTCGGTAGCCCGGTCGCATCGGTCGTGGAACGCGCAGCCCGACGGTATGACACCAGCGTCCGGCACACGGCCAGGTATTGACACGAGATCGCAGTTGCCGCGGCCAACTACAGGAACCGCACCCAGCAGCTTTGCCGTGTATGGGTGACAGGCCTGGTCTATTACCGCCTCGACGCTCCCCGTCTCAACAATCTGGCCCGCATACATGACTGCCACTCGGTCGCAAAGTTGCGAGACGATGCCGAGATCATGCGTGATGAACATGACCGCAAGGGCCTTCTCATCCGCTAAGCGTCGCAGCAGCGACACGATCTGTGCTTGAATCGTCACGTCGAGCGCCGTCGTTGGCTCATCGGCAATTAAAAGGCGGGGCTGGCAGGCGAGCGCGAGACCAATCAAGGCACGCTGTATCTGCCCGCCAGAAAGTTGGTGCGGATATTTACCCAGCGCTAGCTCTGGGTCAGGAATGCGAACGGCCTTGAGCTCGGTCAAGGCTATAGAATGCGCTTCGGTCCGGCTCACCGGCCTGTGGCAACAGATAATATCGATCATTTGTCGCCCTAGGGTGAAGAATGGGTTCATGGAGCGCATTGGATTTTGGAAGATCATCGCAACGCGACCACCACGGATCGCAGTCAGTTCGAACTCCGGCCGCCCAACTATTTCCTGCCCTTCTATTTTTATGCTGCCAGTGACGCGACCGGGTGGTGGCACCATGCCAAGACAGGCGCTTGCGGTCATGGACTTGCCGCAGCCGGATTCGCCTACAAGGCCCAGCACCTCGCCCGCCGCAATTTCGAAGTCAATGCCGCGCAGAATCGAGGTAGAGCGTACCCGGCTTGGGAACGCCACCTCGAGCCGGCTCACTCGGAGAACCTGACCGCTCATTCACCTCGCCCCTGCTTCGAATCCAGAATATCACGCATGCCGTCGCCGACGACATTGACTGCAAGGACTGTCACAAAAATGGCTAATCCCGGCAACAGCGCCGTCCACCAATGGTCGAGGAAATCCGTCCGAGAATCGGCTGCCATTAGGCCCCATTCTATGGCCGGCGATCGCGCTCCAAGTCCGATGAAGCTCAGGGATGCGACGGCCAGTATTGCATAGCCGAAGTCCATCGATGCCTGAACGATGAGCGGTGTCAGCGAATTCGGGGCGACGTGGTTAACGAGAATGCGCAGGTGCCCCACACCAATTGTCCGCGCAGCGCTTATATAGAGCTCTTTCCGCACCATCGTGGCTGCGGCCCGCATCATTCGTGCATACCAAGGGAACCAGGACACGGCGAGAGCGATCACCGCGTTCCGAAGACCTGGACCGAGTGCAGCAGTGATGGCGATCGGTAGAAGAAGCGGTGGAAAGGCCAAAAAGACATCTGAGAAGCGCATCAAAATAAGGTCGGTCCTGCCACCAAAATATCCGGCCACGAGTCCAATGGGACAGCCGATGAGCATGGCGACAAGGACAACGCATAGGCCGACGAGCATCGATGTCCTCCCCCCATGAAGGACTCTGGCAAAGATGTCCCGTCCTAAACGGTCCGTGCCCATCAGATGCTCGGTGCTGGGCGGTAGCAGCCGCTCGGACATCACGATCTTCGTAGGGTCGTAAGAAGCAGCCCAAAAAGCCAGAATACAACTGGCAACCACAACGATAAGGATCGCCGCGCCAAGGACGAACAGCCGGTTCTGAGCAACAAATGCCCCTGCACGAACAAGGCGATCAGGCCGTTCGATTGTGTCACTTGCAAGCATAATCGTAATCCTCTCCGTCACGAGGTTCTGAGCCGGGGATCAACGACCGCGTACAGAAGATCGACGATCAGATTGACTGAAAGGTAAATGCCGGCAAGAAAGATGGTAGCGCCAAGAGAGGCAGGATAGTCATTCTGCGAGATCGAGGAGACCAGAAAAGCACCCAGCCCTGGCCAATCGAAGATATATTCGACTACTGCTGTCCCGCCGAGAAGCTGTCCATAGGTCAATCCAACGATTGTTAGGATCGGTATGAGAATAGCCTTTAAGGCGTATCGATAGTAGATTACAGATTTCGGCAAACCATAAGCGAAGGCAGTGCGGATATATTCCTCCTTCAGGACGTCAACCATCATGTTGCGCGTGATGCGTGTCACTGTGGCGAGCAGCAGGAAGGTGAGGGTGAGGAGTGGCAATACGATGTGCGAGGAAGCACTCAAGAAGCCCTCCCAATTGCCCGTCAGAATGCCATCGACAAGAAACATACCGGTTATAGGCCTGATGGGATTATCTAAAAGGATCAAAGGATCCACTCGACCCCGGAGCGGCAACCATCCAAGAATGCCGTGAAAGAGCAGTTGCAGTGACATCGCCAAGATGAAGGAGGGGAGAGCAATGCCGGCAACCGAGACCATCCGAGTGAAATTGTCGAGCACAGAGTTCTGTCGAACGGCGGAAAGGATACCGAGCGGAACGCCAATGAGCAGAACGAGTACAATCGCCCAGGTGGTAAGTTCAAATGTTGCGACTAGCCGCTCGCGCACTTCCAAAAGGACAGGTCTGTTGGTGAGGAGGCTTGTGCCGAAGTCTCCACGCAACAAATTGCGGATAAAGTCGAGATATTGAACGGCGAGCGGCCTGTCGAGCCCCAGTTCCGCCTCTGCCTTCGCGATCATCGCGGCTGAAGGCCTCCCCCCCAGCATCAGTTCTGCTGGTGAGCCGGGTAGCACCCGGCTCAGCACAAACATGATGGTTACGACTCCCAACATGACGCCAAAGATCATGAACAGCCGTTGAACCATTTGCATTCCCATATGCACGTTCCTCCTTTCCGCCTATGCCAGACCTCTGCGCAGATTATAGATGGAGATCCATTCATAGGCTGGGTTGTTGCTATCCTCGACACCGTGGAGGTCCGACGAATGGGCTACAATCCGGTTTGGCTCGGCATAAAATATGGCGACTGCGTTCTGAATGATCCTATCCTGTGCCGAGATATAGGCCTTTGCCGCAGCGTCTCTGTCGGCGCCTTCGAGCTTGAGGCCCTCGTCAACCAATCGGTCATATTCCGCATCGCCGTAGTAGGACAGGTTAAAAAGGGGCTTCTTCTCGGTGTGGAAAAGGGCCACCAACGAATCCGCGGGTGTCGGATATGAGGGCCACCATTCTATCGAGTTCATGTGACCGGAGGTTTCTAGGGACCGAGCCTTACTCGCGTAGGTGTTGAACTCTTGAAAAAGCTCAAGCTCCACCTCAAGTCCGACAGCCGCGGCGTTGGCCCGGAACAGTTCGATCGCGTCGTTCCGTTCCTTCTGGGCTGTGAACATCGCCTTGATCTTCCAATCCTTCCTCGGAACGCCCGACTCCTCGAGGAGCGCCAGCGCTTTTTGCGGATCAAACGTGCTGACGTCATATGTCCCGTGACCCCACAACGTTGCTGGAATGGGTCCCACCGGCTTTTTGGCGGTGTCGTAGTAGATGTCCTTCAGCACCGTCTCGTAATCCCAAAGATGCAACAAGGCCTGCCGGAATTTCAGATTGTCGGTGGGATATTTTTTGACATTGAGGTAAAAGAGATCCGTGCGCCAAGCCGGACCGTTCAACACGGAAATGTTAGGCAAGGCGTCGAGGCTCTTTATTTGCGAAGCCGACACAGGGGTAATGTCTGCGTCACCGGAGCGAACCATCTGGATGCGGGTCGCCTCATCGGCCACGTATGGATGAACGACGCGGCCGATCTGGCCGCTTTCCCAACCGCCCCAGTACTCGTTGAATCTGTCGAGGACGACCAGTTTTCCCTGCTGGAAGTCCTTTAGCAGGTAGGGGCCGGTGCCGACCGCATTTCCTTGGCGGAGCCATTCGTCCCCTTTATCGATCGCTGCCTGGCCGATCACGAAGCCGCCATATTGTCCGGCCGCCACGAGATCGAAGGCGATAGGATTCTTGAAATGGAATATGGCTGTATGTTCTTCCGGCGTCTCGACATTCTCCAAGCTGGCGTAAAGGTAGCTTCCACCCTTCCCCAGATCACGCTGAAATTCGAAGGATTTTTTGACCGCCACCGAATTCAGCAGAGAGCCGTCATGGAACTTCACGCCTTCGCGCAATTTGATGGTCCAGGTCTTGCCGCCGTCCGAGCGCTCCCACGAGCTCGCGAGTTTCGGCAAGACCTTGCCATCCTTGTAGACCAAGAGGGTCTCGTAGACGTTGCCGAGCACGAAAATCTCGACCGAATCGGTCGAGGCAGGACTCATATGCTGATACGCATAGCTCGCAACCCAGGTGACTGTGTTCTTAGTCGCTTGCTGAGCCATGGCGGACAGGCCGGACCAGCTAGCTCCGGCAATCGCAACTGACGAACCCAACGCGCCTCGAAGAACAGTTCTACGGTTCATGTTCATAGCAAACCTCCCATTTTTAGTTATGTCTTACTTAGTAACTTCTATAGGTACTCTCGTGAGATAGGGGGTCGCCGATTGATCAATGGCGGGTTTTTGCGAGCTTGACGCGAGAGTAGATTCATTGATCACTAGCCGCAGTGACCGAATAAAGACCATGCTCTTGAATGCTGTGCACGGTCTCGAGGACCACACTGCTGAGGAGGATCGATCATTGGGCAGCGACCTCGGCCATCATCTTCACCAGGGGGCCGGAGAAGCTAGTGTCCATAGCGGTCTTGTTCTCCAGCACGCTGAAATAGACGACGACGGTGCCGGTGTCCGGGTTGGCGAGCATGTACTGGCCGCCGAAGCCGCCGTGGCCGAGGAACGACCCGTCGGTCGCAATCTGGCGGCTGTAGCGCCTCCAGTCGTTCGGCTTCGAATAGCAAGGGCCGGGATTGCGGCGCGTCTCTTCGATGAAGGCGGCGTCGCCCACACGGCGGCCGTCGATCCCCTCGCCCTTGCGCGCGAACAGCAGCCCGTAGCGCGCGAGATCGCGGGCGGTAAGGCAAGCGCCACCTGAGAGCACCGGAACACCTTCGCGGTCGCAGGCGATATGAAAGCATCCCTCGAAGCCGGCCGCCTCAGCGATCTCGATCAGCCAGTCGCGCAATAGCCGGCCGCTGGCGCGCTCGATGATCCAGCCAATGACTTCGCTGTTGGTCGACTTGTAGAGGATCTCGCCGGTGCGATTCGTCAGATCGTCTCCGGTGATGCCGCAGACAAAGGAGCGGACCGTCCCCTCCTTCTGACCCTCCGGCGGCAGGCGCCACCCCGTGGCGGCATCCAAGTCGTAGACCCCGGTGTAGGAGTCGCCGTAGTCCTCGGTGAAGTCGTTGGCGACGTTCATGTCGGCGACCGCCCTGACGGTCGCCTCGGCGTAGCCCGTTCCGATCTCCGGCAGATAGCTACCTACGCGCTCGTCGAGACTGACGAGGCCGTCGGCCACCGCACGGCCGAGCATCAGGTTGAGTGTCGTCTTGGTGATAGACATGATGGGATGCGGCCTGTCGGGACCGAAGTCTGGCGCATAAGCCTCGTAAAGGACGCGCTCGCCGCGCGCCACGACGAAGGCCGAAAAATGCGGCACGGCAAGATAGCGTGCGACTTCCGGCCGCTCACCGATGGTCCAGTCGACATCCTTCCTGAGCTGCAGGACGCCGGGGGCGCGCAGCGACATGGCGTAGCGCGCCGTGGTGTGAAGGTTATGGAAGCCACAGCGGCGGTAGTCAGGCAGGTTCCAGCGGGGCTTGTTATCGAACAGGATGGCGAGGTCGGGATTAGCGATTGAGGAGAGCGTCATGCGGCGGGCCTTTCCAAGTGATCCCGCCTCGCGAGCCGGGTGGCGGGAGGACATGCGCGAACGGAATGTATGTGCTGTGGACCGACTGCCAGTCACAGCTAAGAGACTGTTTCCAAATTCGCTCTGGCGAGTCATATGGTGGTGGTTTTGAGAACCGGAGCGGAGCGGACATCAGGTCCGTAAGCACCGGCAGCGCGGAAAACGCCATCAGATGGCCGCCAGAGTAGAATTTCCAAACAGTCTCTAAGAACCTGCCGCCTCCGGTTAGCTCCGAGCGCTCGCATACGATCAGACCGTCAAGAGATGACGGCACGCATGTATTATTCAGCATCTTACAATGTCCGCTACCAGTTCTTGAGGCGCAGCACGCCACCTATGTGGCCTTCTCGACCTGTTATGCTAACATTGACGCCCCTGTGAAAGCTATTGATAGAGCGCGTGGGCTGTCAAACGAAACGTTTTCGCTTGGTCGGCGAAGAAATTTCGTCGACGAAGCACTAGATAAGGATGCCTCAACGAACACCCCTTATGCGCGAGCTTAACGCTGCCGCCTTTCACTCGAGGTCCTGCCGTCGGAGCGCAAGCATCGACACTCGGAGTTCCGGATGGCTGATGACCGCTTCAAGGAGTTACTGGACGCGGCTGCCAGCTCGAGCCGGGTCGAGGTCGGCGCCCAAGGCGCCGACACCCGCTTCATCGTCACCAACCTTGCCGGCGGCAAGGCCAAGGCGCTCTACGAGGACCTCTACTGCCGGCGCGGCGCCGCCGAAAACCACATCAAGTCGTGGAAGACGCATCTTGCCGCCGACCGCACCTCCTGCACCAGAGCGACGGCCAACCAGTTCCGGCTCTTCCTGCATGCCGGTGCTTACTGGCCTGATGTGGGGTCTGCGCGCCGTGATGCCGAAGCGCTCGAGCTTTGCCGTCGCCCAATTCGACACGCTGCGTTTGCGCCTCATCAAGATCGCCGCGCGGGTGGTCGAGATGAAGACGCAAATCCGCCTACACCTGCCGACATCCTCCCCCGACCAGCGCATCCTGCGCATCGTTCTCGACCGCATTCCGCGGCTCGCGACACAAAGACGGGGCGCAGACGCCCCGGAACGAACCCGCCGCAGACCGCAATCCGCAAACCCTCGCCTTCCATCCCGACGATCAACCCCGGCGCCCGACGAAGCGTCTCAGAAAGCACGCAACAGCGACCAGATTGCCGTTTCAGACCGCCGAAGGCCTACCGCAAGGCGGCTAGCGGGCTATCGGTGCACATTGCATTGGGAGTTGCTGCGCCAGTTCGCGGAGGACTTCCCATCAATTGAGGTCTGCCGAGAGCTTTATGTGCGTGATCGCAACCGTTGGACATGCGATGGCGGCACTGCCGCGATCGACCTCATGCTTGACCAGATATCCAGTGATTACAGTGGGCAGCTTGCTGCGGATATTGCTGAGCAGTCCCTGCACAGCCGCATCCGTCGACCAGCGAATTGCCATCCAATGGCGCTACGGTGTGAACGACGCTCGTCTCACGGCGGCGATCGCTTGCATGGAGCAGAACCTCGAAGATCTCGTCCCCATCAAAGACATCGCCCAGTGTTACAACCTATCGCAGCGACAGCTTGAGCGTTTGTGGCACCGGCGCTTCAGCCCATCGGCTTCTCAAGGAGAGCACCGAGTCCATTGCCTCGATCGCGCTGCGCTGTGGCTTCGTCTCCGCCTCTCATCTTGGTAGCGCGTACCGCAACGCCTTCGGCCGTAGCCCCGGCGAGGAACGGCGAAATGTACGGCCAGGCACGGACTCGGATTAAAAACCCCATCGGTCGACATCGGTCCGATTTACAATAGGGCGACGTTGCAAATCAATCAGCTCAGCAGATGCCGACGAAGCAAGAAGTTGCCCACCATCACGCCACTCTTGCGTCCACTCGGCGTTGGCCACGACCCGACGCGGGCTGCATATTTCGCAAAAGCCGGACAGGGACGGCGGACGCCGCCGCTCAATTCGGCGCTCGGTGACCGACCTTGCAGAGGCGTCACCGAAAGAACAGGGCGCGTCGAAATCGTTGGCCCGCATCAACCTGCGAACGCTGCTCACATTGATGCAGCTTGGCCTCCCGAGCGGAGTTGCGGGCCAGCGGCACGACGGGTACGGACGAACCGATCGACCTCGCTCGCACCCAGTCCCTCCACGTCCATGCCTTCCAATGCGAGCCAGCGGCTCAATCGCGCCACCAGCCGCATCTGCTCGCGAGCGGAAAGCAGCGTATAGCCTTGTCGGGCGAGTTCGCCGGCAAACCCAGCCGCAAACGGGGCAAGCGGGCCCTGGACGCGAACGCGAAACGGATCGATTGACATGAAAGCATCCCCTTCTTTGGAAACAAGAAGAGGAGTTTGCACGATCCGTCAGACCGCCGGTGATTATGCCGACCCCATCGCAGCGATCACCGCCTCCGAAGCCGACATCCACCCCCAAGGTCGGCATAATCCGGACATCGGCATAATGGACGTTGGACTAACCCGCTCCGCGATCGCGGAGCGGCAAGGAAGGTGTGGGCCGCCGGCGTGGTGTTGATCGCGTCGTCTGTCGCGCTGGTCATGAGTCCACAAGAAGCTCTCGCTTTGTCAGCATGGAGTGGCTGCTTGCAGCCCATTCCATCAGACAAAGGAGGAGTTTGTCATGACCCAACTTCGCCAGCGCATGAGCGAGGACATGCAGGTGCGCAACTTCGCGCTCAACACCCAGCTGTCGTATCTGCAACAGGTGTCGCTGTTCGCTCGCCACTTCGGTAAGTCGCCGGACTTGCTCGGGCGCGAGGACATTCGGACCTATCAGGTCTATCTGGTCAACGAGAAGAAGCTGGCGCCCGGCTCGATCCACACCGCCATTGCGGCGCTGCGCTTTCTCTACACTGTGACGCTCGATCGGGACTGGGCGCCTGAAGAGGTCCTGCCGCTTCCCAAGAAGCCGCAGAAGCTGCCGATCGTCCTCAGTCCAGAGGAAGTTCAGCGGTTCCTCGGTTGCGTCCTCAGTGTAAGACATCACGCCATCCTGACCACGTGCTACGCGGCCGGCTTGCGCATCTCGGAAGCGGTGCAGCTGAAGCCCACGAACATCGACAGCCAGAGAATGGTCATCCGCATCGAGCAGGGCAAAGGTCAGAAGGACCGCTATGTGATGCTGTCGCCCAAGCTGCTGGAGATTCTGCGCGATTACTGGAAGATGCGGCGACCGAAGGAATGGCTCTTCCCCGGCGATCGTGCCGACCAGCCGATCACCAGGAGTGCGGTGGGACAAGCCTGCGCGAAAGCGCAGGACCTCTCCGGATTGTCCAAACCGGTCACGCCACACAGTTTGAGACACGCCTTCGCCGTCCATCTGCTGGAGGCCGGTGCCGACGTGCGCACCATTCAACTGCTGCTCGGTCACCGCAGCCTCGCGACCACCGCCCATTACCTGCGGATCGCCACCAACAAAGTCTGCGCCACATCGAGCCCCTTCGAGCTCTTGCCGCGTCCGGCGCCCACCGTGCCGCCGCCCGCCAAGCCGCAATACTTCTGAGCGGCGGCAATGGCTCGCTCGGGGCCGGAAGTGGCGGATATCTTCCGCTGCTACGGCGAAGCCTATCGCGCACAGCATGATGCGTCGCTGTCGACGGCCCAGCGCCGCGTCATGACGGCGATCGAATTGTGCCGGACCGCCGCACTCGGTGGGCACGTCGAAGCATGCGATCAATGCGGCCACCGGCGCATCGCGTTCAACAGCTGCCGCGACAGGCATTGCCCTCGCTGCCAATCGCTGGCCCGCGCACAATGGCTGGAGGATCGTCGCGCCGAGCTTCTCGACACCCAATACTTTCACGTCGTCTTCACGCTGCCGGAGCCCATTGCCGCCATTGCCTATCAGAACAAGGCACTCGTCTACGGCCTGCTCTTCCGCGCCACCGCCGAGACCCTGCGCATCATCGCCGCCGATCCCAAGCACCTGGGCGCCGAGATCGGCTTCTTCGCCGTGTTGCACACCTGGGGCCAAAACCTGCTCCATCATCCGCATCTGCATTGCGTCGTCCCAGGCGGCGGCCTTTCTGCCGACGGCGATCGATGGGTCGCATGCAAGCCCGGCTTTTTCCTGCCGGTCCGCGTGCTCTCACGCCTGTTTCGACGATTGTTTCTGGAGCACCTGGAGAAAGCCTTCGACGCCGGCCTGTTGAAGTTCTTCTCTGACTTGCAGGCGTTGAGCGAGCGCGATGCCTTCCGGGGCTATCTGGCGCCGCTACGAAAGGCCGAGTGGGTCATCTATGCCAAGCCGCCATTCGCCGGATCCGAACAGGTCCTCGACTACGTCGGCCGCTATACCCACCGCGTCGCCATTTCCAACAATCGCCTCGTCGCCATCGAGGACGGCAAAGTCGCCTTCCGCTGGAAGGACTATCGGCACGGCAGTCGGCAGAAGGTCATGACCGTCGCGTCTGACGAGTTCATTCGCCGCTTCCTGCTACACGTCCTGCCCGAGGGCTTTCATCGCATCCGCTACTACGGCTTCCTCGGCAATCGCTATCGCGCGCAAAAGCTCGCCCGCTGTCGGGACCTGCTCGGCATGCCGGTTCCCGAGCCGTCGGACAGCCGATCCGCAAAGGACTATCGCGACCGCTACGAGGCCCTCACCGGGCATTCCCTCAGGCAATGCCCGGCGTGCCATCGCGGGCAGATGATCATCATCGAAACATTCGACGGCGTCACCGGACGCCCGCCATACCAGGACACATCATGAAGCAGGGGCGTCGCCTTCCTTGTCATCAGCATAGCGCCGGCCCGCTCGGAAGCCAAACTGAGCCGGTCCCGCAAAAGTGTGCGCCGTCATCACCGGCAACCTCTCCCAGGCAGGGCGCGGCGCCGATCTCACATGCCGGAACCGATATCCGTGCCGCTTTCGGCGCATCCGACACCTGCAATCGCCCGCCCGCGTGGCACACACGGTCTCCTTTCATCGGTGGCGCTTCATTGAACGCCCATAGCGGACCACCGGTGCCGGCGGCTTAGTCCAACACGTTTTTAGCTAACCGCCGCGATCCACCGCAGTGCGCTCCTGCCACCCGCCTTTCAGTCGCGACGCCAAGCTAAAAACGCTCTGCATTATGCCGACGTCGGCATAAGGTGCACTTCCTCAGGAACGCGCTCGATCACCTACCGAGGAAGCACGGCGACGACTGCCTGCAGGAGTTATCGCTGGCTCTACGACCGGCGCGATCTCGCCGAGGCGAAGGCTGATCTCGCCGCATGGCTTGCCAAATGGTCGGCCCGCTATCCGCGACTGACGACGTGGGTGGAAGAGACCATCGAGTGCACGCTGACCTTCTTCCGCCTGCTGCGCCAGCACCACAAGCATCTGAAATCCACCAACATGCTCGAACGGCTCAACGAGGAAATCCGCCGCCGCACCTATGTCGTACGCATCTTCCCGAACACCGAAAGCTGCTTGCGCCTCGTCAGAGCGTTGGCCGTCGAGACCAACGAAAACTGGATGGAGGCCAACCGCTAAATCAACATGGACGACCTGCGCGAGCACAAGAAGCTCGCTCTGCGCCAAGCCGCATGACCAGCTTCATGATCGCCCTTTTTTTGCAGAACTTGACGCACACAACCATTGCCGCGTGCGCAACCCGACAGGTAACTACCCCCTCCGTCCGTACGCATACTGGCCGAGCACTTCGCCGTATCGCAGCCGACCCGCCGCGCACTGACCCTTCCATGCGCCCAATGCAGCTCCCTTGCAACCAAGCTCCCGCATTGCCAAGTAGCCGATCGACAATCATCCCGCGAACGCAGAGCGGACACGGCGCCGCATGACCGAAAGTAAGCTTATTCCACGCACAAGCAGAAAGATGTGAAGGGCAGCCCAGAGTCCATGGTTGCCGAAGACCGGCCCGAGCGCGAACAAAGCGGCGATAAAGGCGGCGAAAGATATGAGCATCATGTTGCGTATGTCGCGCGACCAAGTGGCGCCGATGAAGATGGCGTTCATCTGCATCGCCAGCGCGCCGCTCAAGCTCCCGAACGCCGCCCAAGGAAGATAGATAACCGCCTCCGCATACACATCCGGTGTCTTCGTTATGGCGCCCAGTAACTGTTCGCCGAACGTGAAGACTAAGACGCTGGGAAGGCCAGCAAGCGCGAATCCCCAGCCTGCGGTCAGCTTGACGGTGCGCAAGAACGCCCGCTGATCACGGGCTCCAAGGGCCCGACCGGCGAGTTGCTGGGCGGCCGCCGCGAACCCCTCGAGGAAATAACACGCGACCAAGAAAAAATGCATCAGCACCGCGTTGGCGGCCAAGGTCAATGTGCCAAATTGGGCGCCCTGCCGCGCGAACAGGACGTATGCTCCCGTCAGCACGAAGGAACGGATCATTATGTCGCCGTTGAGGTGAAGCATTTGCCTCATTGCCACCATGTTGAACGTGTGCTGGCGCGACACTTTTGGCATCGCGCGGAAGCGCCCCAAGAGGATGGTGATGCCGGCCATAGTGGCGGCGGCCTCTCCACACACAGTTCCCAAGGCGACGCCTGCAACGCCCCAGCCGAGGTAAAGACCCAGGAAGATGGATGACGCGGTACTCACCCCGTTGAGAAGAAGCTGCAGGATAAGTCCGAGGGCTGCATTGCCGCAGCCCAGAAAGTAGCCGAGAATCGCATAGTTGATAAGAGAGGCAGGCGCCGAGATTAGGCGGATGCGGATGTAGAGGTCCATCGCGGTGGTCACGGGCTGGTCCGCGTTCATGAACCATTCGCCGATCAGGGCAATCAGCGGGGCGAGCACGACCAATGCCAAGCCTGAGCTCCCGGCGATGACAAAGGCCCGCCATAGGACTGCCCTTGCTTCCAGAGCATCGCCCCTCCCGAAAGCTTGGGCGACGGATCCGGTCGTACCGGAGAGCAGGAAACTAAAACTCGTTAAGACGACATCGAAAACGACGCCCCCGGCCGCAAGACCTCCAATCAACCTGGCATCCCCGAATTGGCCGACCACGATCGTGTCGACGAAGCCGATCAGCGGGGTAGTGAGGCATGCGAGCGCCATGGGAATGGCGATCGCCAGGACCTGCCGGTTGGTGACCTGGAATGGCCTGGAGCCGAGGGGTGGCGCTTTCCGTTGCACGTCGACTCCTACTGGATCTGTTGCGACCTCTTGTTTGCCAGCGGGATGGCACACAGCCCCAGGACCAAATTCGGGCGCTGCGATGTCTAAGGGGCGCCAGTTTGACGGGTCTGTGACCCTCTTTTTGCGTCCCTGTTATCTGGCCTGCAATATCAGACTGCGCGGCCTCGACGAGATGGCCGAGCGAGGCATTTCGGTCGATCACACCACCGGCAGATGCCCCATCGACGAAGTCTCTTGCAAGGCTCTTGGCCGGTAGATCTATCTGCATGCCACCACAGCGTTGGCGAAGCGGCCGAGTTCTGGCCTGCTGAGTGCCGCGATTTGGCGACGGCGGAGTACTTGTTTTGCCGGACGCGGAAGAGTCGTGGCCGGCCCGACCGCGTCGTAATAATCGATGGCAGTCCCAGCAATGTGATAGGTCGCCCGTGGCGGGGAACATTCGCGGGATTAGCGCATCGACATCGTCTTTATCGAAACGGATTGCCTCAATTCCCGCTGCCGCGAGGTAGTCGTACAGGGCCGGAACAGTTGACAGGGGGATTGGATAAAGACCAGAACGTTGGGCCGCTTTGACGGCCCGTAGAATGTTGATCTTACTTTGAATTGGAGCTATGTAGCCTTCTATAAATCTAGACATCCCTTGCTACTTTTCCACTAGCGCCGACGCTAATTGCTACCAGAGACCTGAGCGGTTATATTCACTTCTTAGTCGTGTCCGATCTCGGATTCTGCTGTGAACTTACCATCGCCAACGAGCTTTGTTCATTAAAATCCTGCAATGTTATTTTAAGTTTTTATTGCACAGGCTGAATTCTGCTCAGGACGATATGGTGAGGCGGCAATGTACGAGGATGAAGGAGCCAACGACCATGGTGTCTGCCCTGTCGTTCAGGGACGAGCCAACCAACAAGCAGCCTCTCTGCGACGCCCTGAGTAGCGGCCAGGGGGGTATACATGACCGGCGGCTTCTGAAGCATCAACGTTCGCAGATCGGGTAACTCAGCGAGCGACCTACGAATTTGTGAACGTAGGATCGCTCCCTCGATGGCGGGCCGACAGGCGACGCCGCAGGCGTGCAGACACAATTCTGAAAACACTCCCTTGGCTGGATGTATCTCTCGACGAGACAAAGCGTCTGCATTGTCGACGAAGAGGGAGCGCCATCGCGCACACGGTCGGGGTGAGTAATGGCGTTGTGCAGGGTTATCTGCGGCTCGCCTGTCTTGCCGGGCTGAGCTTGCCGCTGCGTGAAGGGATGGATGGCGAAGGCCTTGAGCTGTCTCTTCACGGCGGCCGAAGGCGGCGTCGCAAAGCCCCCGCCGGCCGGTGCCCGCTGCCGCGGCGCAACGCGAGTGCTGCGCCAGGACGCAGCACTGGGCAATTCGCACGGCGACCTCGACCTTTTTGCCTCTTCCTTCGGGCGTCGCGGCCTCGCCGCGAGTATCGTGGTGCCGTAATGGCTCGCCATCTCGGCGTAGGTCCGGTTGAGACCGGGATCGTAGCGATCGGGTTGGTGACGTCTGCCCCGAGATTGTCGGGCACTAGGAACTTCGACACGCCGCTCAGAAACGTGAAGAGGTTCGTGTACACGCCGATCCAGTCGGGCAGGCTCTCGCTCGGGCACGCCTCGACGTAGGTGTAGTTCGAGGCGCCCATTCGCTGCGACGAACAGGTTCATGTGACGCTTCGCCATGGGGTCGAAGATGTCGATGGTCGTCCTGGTGGGGGAGCCAATCCAGACGGCTTTGGCTATACCTGGTTTGCACGACCTTCGAGGATTGGAAAGGGCGCGCGACCGACGCGATGCGCCAGACGACGCACCTGGGCGGCGAGAAGGTATTTGTCGATTCCACCGCGCTCGGCGTTCAATCCCGGTCGTGACGCGGCGCAAATCAACCATCGGTAATTTGCGATCGATGGTGCCTTAGCGCGTCCGAGCGGCGGAAGCCTGCGCGGTAAGACCCTGCCGGATCTTCGATCAGGGCGCTATGAAGCGCCCTAACTGCGTCGTCCAAGCGCAATTCATCCACTATGCAGAGCGTTTTTAGCTTGGCGTCGCGACTGAAAGGCGGGTGGCAGGAGCGCACTGCGGTGGATCGCGGCGGTTAGCTAAAAACGTGTTGGACTAAGCCGCCGGCACCGGTGGTCCGCTATGGGCGTTCAATGAAGCGCCACCGATGAAAGGAGACCGTGTGTGCCACGCGGGCGGGCGATTGCAGGTGTCGGATGCGCCGAAAGCGGCACGGATATCGGTTCCGGCATGTGAGATCGGCGCCGCGCCCTGCCTGGGAGAGGTTGCCGGTGATGACGGCGCACACTTTTGCGGGACCGGCTCAGTTTGGCTTCCGAGCGGGCCGGCGCTATGCTGATGACAAGGAAGGCGACGCCCCTGCTTCATGATGTGTCCTGGTATGGCGGGCGTCCGGTGACGCCGTCGAATGTTTCGATGATGATCATCTGCCCGCGATGGCACGCCGGGCATTGCCTGAGGGAATGCCCGGTGAGGGCCTCGTAGCGGTCGCGATAGTCCTTTGCGGATCGGCTGTCCGACGGCTCGGGAACCGGCATGCCGAGCAGGTCCCGACAGCGGGCGAGCTTTTGCGCGCGATAGCGATTGCCGAGGAAGCCGTAGTAGCGGATGCGATGAAAGCCCTCGGGCAGGACGTGTAGCAGGAAGCGGCGAATGAACTCGTCAGACGCGACGGTCATGACCTTCTGCCGACTGCCGTGCCGATAGTCCTTCCAGCGGAAGGCGACTTTGCCGTCCTCGATGGCGACGAGGCGATTGTTGGAAATGGCGACGCGGTGGGTATAGCGGCCGACGTAGTCGAGGACCTGTTCGGATCCGGCGAATGGCGGCTTGGCATAGATGACCCACTCGGCCTTTCGTAGCGGCGCCAGATAGCCCCGGAAGGCATCGCGCTCGCTCAACGCCTGCAAGTCAGAGAAGAACTTCAACAGGCCGGCGTCGAAGGCTTTCTCCAGGTGCTCCAGAAACAATCGTCGAAACAGGCGTGAGAGCACGCGGACCGGCAGGAAAAAGCCGGGCTTGCATGCGACCCATCGATCGCCGTCGGCAGAAAGGCCGCCGCCTGGGACGACGCAATGCAGATGCGGATGATGGAGCAGGTTTTGGCCCCAGGTGTGCAACACGGCGAAGAAGCCGATCTCGGCGCCCAGGTGCTTGGGATCGGCGGCGATGATGCGCAGGGTCTCGGCGGTGGCGCGGAAGAGCAGGCCGTAGACGAGTGCCTTGTTCTGATAGGCAATGGCGGCAATGGGCTCCGGCAGCGTGAAGACGACGTGAAAGTATTGGGTGTCGAGAAGCTCGGCGCGACGATCCTCCAGCCATTGTGCGCGGGCCAGCGATTGGCAGCGAGGGCAATGCCTGTCGCGGCAGCTGTTGAACGCGATGCGCCGGTGGCCGCATTGATCGCATGCTTCGACGTGCCCACCGAGTGCGGCGGTCCGGCACAATTCGATCGCCGTCATGACGCGGCGCTGGGCCGTCGACAGCGACGCATCATGCTGTGCGCGATAGGCTTCGCCGTAGCAGCGGAAGATATCCGCCACTTCCGGCCCCGAGCGAGCCATTGCCGCCGCTCAGAAGTATTGCGGCTTGGCGGGCGGCGGCACGGTGGGCGCCGGACGCGGCAAGAGCTCGAAGGGGCTCGATGTGGCGCAGACTTTGTTGGTGGCGATCCGCAGGTAATGGGCGGTGGTCGCGAGGCTGCGGTGACCGAGCAGCAGTTGAATGGTGCGCACGTCGGCACCGGCCTCCAGCAGATGGACGGCGAAGGCGTGTCTCAAACTGTGTGGCGTGACCGGTTTGGACAATCCGGAGAGGTCCTGCGCTTTCGCGCAGGCTTGTCCCACCGCACTCCTGGTGATCGGCTGGTCGGCACGATCGCCGGGGAAGAGCCATTCCTTCGGTCGCCGCATCTTCCAGTAATCGCGCAGAATCTCCAGCAGCTTGGGCGACAGCATCACATAGCGGTCCTTCTGACCTTTGCCCTGCTCGATGCGGATGACCATTCTCTGGCTGTCGATGTTCGTGGGCTTCAGCTGCACCGCTTCCGAGATGCGCAAGCCGGCCGCGTAGCACGTGGTCAGGATGGCGTGATGTCTTACACTGAGGACGCAACCGAGGAACCGCTGAACTTCCTCTGGACTGAGGACGATCGGCAGCTTCTGCGGCTTCTTGGGAAGCGGCAGGACCTCTTCAGGCGCCCAGTCCCGATCGAGCGTCACAGTGTAGAGAAAGCGCAGCGCCGCAATGGCGGTGTGGATCGAGCCGGGCGCCAGCTTCTTCTCGTTGACCAGATAGACCTGATAGGTCCGAATGTCCTCGCGCCCGAGCAAGTCCGGCGACTTACCGAAGTGGCGAGCGAACAGCGACACCTGTTGCAGATACGACAGCTGGGTGTTGAGCGCGAAGTTGCGCACCTGCATGTCCTCGCTCATGCGCTGGCGAAGTTGGGTCATGACAAACTCCTCCTTTGTCTGATGGAATGGGCTGCAAGCAGCCACTCCATGCTGACAAAGCGAGAGCTTCTTGTGGACTCATGACCAGCGCGACAGACGACGCGATCAACACCACGCCGGCGGCCCACACCTTCCTTGCCGCTCCGCGATCGCGGAGCGGGTTAGTCCAATAAACATTATATCCACGTTGCGCATGAGCTGGTGCACTCCCAGGACCTCTATGCAAGCATTCCGCTAACGCTTGCACAGCAATGGCCGTTAGGCTCTGGCGATTGAGTGCGCTTCCGATGGCCGAGACAATGCTCACCTTTCTCGAGGCAATGTTAGCCGTTAGAAAGTTTTCCTCCAGCGCCTTGACAACGGGCGCGATTGCCTCGGGCGCCGCGGCGAGGTAATGCGTGATGGTATTTGCATTCGATGTCTTGGTAATGACGCGGACCGCATGGGCTTTCAACGTTTGGAGAATCTCCGCGTCATAGCCGATCACGCCCGCCATATCCTGGTCAAAGAACTCCAGGGCATACACTCCCCTGAAGCCCACGACAATTTCTGCCCGAGGCGTGTCGGTGACGTAGTCGCGCGTGATGACGGTTCCATCGCATCCAGGATCGAATGTGTTCTTGATCCTAAGAGGAATATTTGAATGGCGCAGCTCCTTGGCCGCGGCCCAGTGAATCGCCTCCAGTTCCAGGTTGGCGAGTTGATCGGCGACATCATAGTTGGTGCGGCCGACAGCACGGACCCGCTCGATACCTACGATTTTGGGGTCGGCTGTCGAAAGATGGAACTCCTTGTGGATTATTGCCTCCTTGGCGCGTGTGAGCACGGCAATCCGGGCGAAGGTGGCCTCGGTGTAGCCGCGGCCATAGAGCCGCACCAGGCCACCCGGGCATCGACTGTAGCCCGTGACGATCGGCAGCTGCTTGCCGAGATCGATCGCGGATAGCGCTGCCCCGATTCGCGCGTCAAGACTCATTTCAGTTTCGTCGCGCCAGCCCGTCATGTCCACGAACATCGCCTCCACGCCGAGTGTCCTGAGGAGCAGAACCGTGTTGTGGGTACTGTGGGCTTCGCCCTGCGCGGCCAGAATCTCGCGCACGGCATTCAGGTGCTCTTCGAGCTTGAAGTGTCCATAGGAGCAAACTCGCTGAAGATCCAACAGACAGCCGCGCACTCCTTCAATTCGGTCGCTCACAAAATCGTCGGCGACGCGCCTTTCCGGCGAGCTGCCGAAGATCTCCGCATTGATCCTCGTCATCTCCCGATGGGTCTCGGCGACAGCTTCAACCCAAGCTGCTCTTGATCTGGCGCGCGCGAAGAGTGCATAGACGCCCGGCTTGCCGGTCTTCTTGTGCTCGAGAAGCCGGTCCGTCATCCCGTTGTAAGCGGATAAGACGAATATGCGGTTGTAGAGTGCGCTTCCCTTGCGCCTCCCAACCAGGACGTTCTCGAGTATGGCAGCGGGGTTGGAGATCGACGTGCCTCCAATCTTCTCGACGGTGTGGATGCCTGGCCGGCAGTTCGGCAAGAGAATCACCTCCAAATCCTTTCGGTGGCGTGGCTTGGCCGGTTAACCCTCCGCAGCACCAGCGGCCATCCATGGGTTCCATTTCGCGGTAGCCGTTTTGCATGGGCGCTGACGTCCAACATTCTTCTCCTTTTCGCATTGCCCGCAGCGGCGTCCTACCATGCTAATTTCCGCCGGACAGTCAGCCACGTTTGCACGCGTCATCGTACTTTTCTAGCAGGCTGTTGAAAAAGGGCTCGCGACAGTCTCAGGTTCGTGATTCACTCTGACCACGAAGAGGTGGGAGTGAATCGTGCGGGGCGGTGACGGACAGACGGGCGAACTGTTCAGCTATGTGGACCTCGAGGCTCGGGTGCGGCGCGATCATCCGTTGCGCCGTATTCGGGCGATTGTGAATGAGGCGCTTTCGGCGTTGGAGCGGGAGTTTGCGGCGCTGTACTCGCCGATTGGGCGGCCGTCGATCCCACCGGAGAAGCTGCTGCGTGCGATGCTGCTGCAGGCGTTCTACTCGATCCGCTCGGAGCGGCTGTTGATGGAGCGGCTGGAATACGACCTTCTGTTCCGCTGGTTCGTCGGGATTGGCGTCGACGATGCGGCCTGGGATCATTCGGTGTTCTCCAAGAACCGTGACCGGCTGCTGGAGGGCGACATCGCTGCAAAGTTCCTGGCGGCGGTGCTGGCGCAACCCAAGGTGAAGAAGCTTCTGTCGACGGATCACTTCTCGGTCGACGGCACACTGATCGAGGCGTGGGCATCGATGAAGAGCGTCAAACCGAAGGACGGCCCAAGCGGTGGTCATGGCGAGCCGCCGGCTGAAGGGGGCGGGCGAAACGCGGAAGCGGACTTCCATGGCCACAAGCGATCCAACGACACACATGCCTCGACCACCGATCCGGATGCCCGGCTCTATCGCAAAGGGCGGGGCAAGGAGGCGAAGCTCTGCTTCATGGGGCATGGGCTGATGGAGAACCGCCATGGCCTTCTGGTCGACGCCTGCCTGACGTTTGCCGACGGGCATGCTGAGCGGGTGGCCGCACTGCACATGATCGAACCGCGAGCGGAGCGGCCACAGGCGATCACACTCGGTGCCGACAAGGCCTATGACGCGCAAGACTTCATCAATGAGCTGCGTTCGATGAAGGTGACGCCGCATGTGGCGCAGAACACCAGCGGCCGGAGTTCGGCGATCGACGGGCGCACGACGCGGCATGGCGGCTATGCTGTCAGTCAGCGTATTCGCAAGCGCATTGAAGAGGCGTTCGGGTGGATCAAGACGGTCGCCGGACAGGCGAAGACGAAGTTGCGTGGCCGCGACCGCGTCGGATGGGCCTTCACCTTCAACGCCGCCGCCTACAATCTCGTGCGGTTGCCGAAGCTGCTGGCGGTGCCGAC